>NZ_QTMZ01000073.1:0-18624 GCF_003602935.1 Bacteroides sp. AM54-2NS | reverse complement strand
CTTCCTTTGCGGATAAGATGAGGACTGCTCCATCAAGCATTTTGAATGTCCGCTCCACTTCCGCAATAAAATCCATGTGTCCCGGAGTGTCAATGATATTGCATTTCACACCATTCCAAACAATAGATGTCGTAGAAGCCCGAATAGTAATTCCTCTACGTTTTTCTATATCCATAGAGTCTGTTATGGTGTCACCTTTATCAACACTGCCGCGCTTTTCCGTTGCTCCGCAGGCAAATAGCAGATTTTCGGTTACGGAAGTTTTTCCTGCATCAATGTGAGCAAGAATTCCTAAATTTATAATGTTCATTTGATTAAGCAATAATATACTACAATAGATGCATTGCCGAAACGCACCTTTTAATACCTCCTCGTAGCATGTAGAAAACTACAGGATTCTTAACTCGTATTAATATGTATATTATTACTGCCGCATAATTGAACGCAAATTTACGAAAAAAAAAGTTCCCTGACAAAAGCACAAAGAACTTTTTTAATCTATACGTATTTTTATTTGGTATTATTAATTTGTTATTTGATGATGAGGGCTATTCATATAAATGTAGGTTAAATTTTTCTGACCATTTCAAACTGTTGTCCTTTTGGGGTAAGTCCTAATGATGACAAGAAACCAGTGACTGATTCACAATCGCAATCAACATTAGTAAATTTGAGTACATCGCTTTGAAAATGACTGACAGCACTTTTAAGCAAAGACTTGCCTATTCCTTTACGCCGGTAATCTTTTGCAACTGCGAGGGATGAAATATCGCCAGATGCCGGTTCAAAGATAACAAATCCGACAAGTTCTTCTCTTTCATAAGCTCCCAATATGTCCAAATTGTCGATTCCGCGTTCCAGTGAAGCCCTGTCATTTTGCCATGAAGGATGAAAATCGAACCAGGCCGTTTGGTTAAGGCAGTTTTTTAAATCCGATGGGAGTATGCGACATGCGGTATGGTTTACTTGCAATACAGGAACAATATCGCTCAGTTTGGCAGAGTAGTAGTTGAAATTTCTCTGTGTTTCAAAGCCTAATTTGCGATATATTTTTATTGCTTTGTGATTGTGTTGCAAAACTTCCAGTACATATTGCCGAACTCCTTGTTGACATATCAATTCGAGGCTGAAAGTGAATATTTTTTGGGTTAGGTGTAATCCCCGGAATGAAGGTACGGTTCCCGTCCCTGTGTCATAGGCAGTCAAGATGTTGTTGTACATGCCTGTTCCGTTAAGCACAAAAGAAATCAGCCGTCCTTCGAAAAATACTCCGAAAGATAGTTGTGGATTGTATCCTCGTCGGTCGAGCATGCGTCGCAATTCATCCGCATTCAAAGAGAAATCATAATCTTTGAATGCAGATGAGAATGCCGCATACAAATCTTTGAAAGAAACGGACTCTAAAGAATGAATGATGATTCCCATATCGGACGGTGTTATGTGTTTGGATTTTCATCACTATTCTCTACGGGTAAACCGTGCTGTTTGAGAAAGCTGAGCTTATCCCAATAACCTCTTTGGAAAACTATTTTATCGTTTTGCACATGAAAGAATCCGCATCCTCGCAACCCGAGCGGATCTTTCCATTCCATGATAGCCCATTCTCCATCCTCGAATATATGCTCAACAATACAAACCATTTTTGAGGTTGCAAATTCATTTACAAACATTTCATGGATAGCTGTTTTTCCTATAACTGGGGTGTTTGCGACTTGATGGTTTATGGCATCCTGAGCGTATAAGTATGCCAAAGCGACTGCATCGGCGGCGTTGAAGCAGTCAATCCATTTTTGTAGTATCCTTAATTCCGCAACACTATTACAAATATAACTTTTTAAGTACCTGAGCAACAAAAAGTTGCTCAGGTACTTATAAATAAAGTTAAACTAAAATGCTGCGGAATTTAGGATATCTTGAAGAAGAACGTAATGAACAAATTAGAAAAGAAAATGAGAGACGATTCCAACAAGAGCAACAAAGGATAAACAATTAACGTCTTCATGAGATTAATGAACGTAATCGCATTGCTTTAGAACGGGAAAATGCGAGGAGAAGAGCAGAGGAAAAAAGAAAAGCGGAACAAAAGCGAAAAGAAACCAGTCGCACAAACACAAATGTTCCTCCGTCGCAACCGAAGAATAATCGTTGGTCAATAGGCTCTAATCCAACTCTTCTTCCACGAGCAACCTCATCAAAAACAGCAACTACAAAAACAAACTCATCTAATAAAACCGATGGAAAAGAGGGAAAGTAAGTAATCTTATTGCAAAATGAATTGTATATGCAGTCAATCGCCAGTCGGTTGGCTGCATTTTTTCTGTGTGCAAGGATGGTCTATTCGCCACCGATGGAGGGGCGGTTAGCACCGCTCGCCTCCAGATAGTCGTTTACTGCGTCACGCATGGTGAACTCTCTCATGCCTGTCTTTGCCCAGTAGATAAGGGCATCAACAGCGGCTTTTCTTGCCTTGCTGTATTCGTTGTCTGTCATGATTCTGATGTTTTGAGTTTTCTAAAAAAGTGTGATGCATATCCAAATGGTGATTTCAACAAAGATGATAGACCAACTTAGGAAAGCCAAGCCGAACATCCAGGCATAGGTGCTACCGTTGAAGTATGCACCCTCCTCGATATTGCGGATTCGTTTAAGCTCTTTCTGCTGGTGAGTGAACAGGTCGTTTATCCGCTTCTCATGCTCGTCAAGGGCTTGCTTGAAAGCAGAAATGGCGGTGTTGTTCCGCTTATCCAACTGGGCAACTCCTTCATCGTTGATGCCGACTTTGAGGTTGCTCTGCTCTGCCTTGACTATGGCATGGCATATACTATCCACGATGTTGTCCGTGCTCCTGTGGGCAGCCATAAGTGCCACTTTCGTTGATTCCAACCTCCGATAGGCATTGCCCAGTTCCTCCTTTGCCTCATAGAGTGCTTTCTTGGCTGATTCAATCTCTTTCAGGGTCACTTTGATTTCTTCCTTGCCACTCTCGATGTTCTCGTCCTCCTGCATCTGATTGTACAGGTTAAGCACATCCTGTGTGGCATCTTTCTTGTTTCTTCCCATACCGTTCTTGTTTGAAAAGTTATCGTTTCATGCCTCTCTTTATCGGCTTGCAGAGTGTGTTTGCTTGCATTGCGCAACGTCTTGCCCATTCACGGTCATCATCGTCCTTATCACGTCCCCAGCCACTGCCAGGACTGCCACCGCCACCACATGACTCAGACATCGATGTGGCAGCATCAAGGTAGTTCATGAAGAGCAGCATGGCTACATTCAGAATGTCAGTGTGGCTTGCGGATCCATTCTCGGGAACTTCGATACAACTGTTCATCGTGTCGTAAGCAGTTCTCGGCATGACTATGCTGAAACGCTCACCATCGACTTCAATAATCTTTCTCAATCCGGCAGGAAGGTCAGGTTTGGCAACATTGCTTGTACGAGACAGACCACCTTGCGATGCCGTATTTCTGCTGTCCAATGTGGTAGCGTTTGAAACAGAAGGAGAAGGTCTTTGACCAACTGCAACAGGTGTTGGCTGAGGGTGCAGCTTGCGGAAGGTATTCCCGATTTTCGATGCGGTGAGATTCCTTCCTACACCCAGTTCGGAAGCCTTGATGGTAGTTTTTCCGAACTTGAAGCGGTAGCCATGCACCCTGCCTTGACCATTCTTGTCACGGATAAGCTCGATGTCATATCCCTTTGCCCTCAATCGGTCGGCATATTCATCCCAATCAAAGAACGGCATTGAACGCAGCACATCCATACAGGCTTTGGTCACCTCTGCAATGCGTTCCTGACGAATATCCATGGCATCCTTCCAACCATGACGCTGATTGATGGCTTTCGCAGCCATCACGGCACGCTCACCGATGAACTTCACATCATTGAGATTACCGTCCATGTCGATGCGGTTCACCACCAGATGCAGGTGGGGAATGCCACTCTTGGAGTCACGGTGAAGGGCGGCAAAATATTGTGAGTTGGCTATGTTGGTCGGCTTGACCGAAGTTGCAGCCTTGCCTTTCTTCTTGCCGATGTGGTTCACCTTGGAGATACCATCCATCTCACGAATGAACTCGTCAAGGAATCTTCTCCAGTCCTCCATAGTCCAGTTACGTGCCTCCTCCTCAGATGGGGAAAGCTCAAAGCGGATGGACGTCAGTTCGATGGGCTTCTTGGCATACCTCTGCTTGAACATGGACTGATGCAGCACCATCTCGTCCCACATGCCCATCGGCGGCAGACCCTCGCTGAGATGGTTGGTCTTGACGATGTCCGCGCGATTGTTTTTGGTTGCGTAATTGGTCATTGCCTGACCATGCTGAATTGCTGACGCTTTTGCTATCATAACATATCCAAGAATTTGTCTCTAATGCGGCTCAATTCCTCTATCAGGGTGTTGATGCCTTGAAGCCAACGTTCCATGAAGTCGGCTCTCTTGAAGAGTTTTAGTCTCTCGGTCTGTGGCAGGGCATGAAGCGCATTGCGCACATAAACCAGTTCAGCCTTGCCCCGATTAAGCCCTTCAAGGCTTCCTCCTGCTCTGCGGTCATGGGTAGGGATGGCTTGTGTCCGATGCCTAAGTCATGAAGATATGTGCTCTTGCTCCTGCCTGACAGTCGGGCATTATGTACTACCAAGTCGTAGTGTTCTTCTGTGAAACGAACGTCAATGTGTCTGGTCTTCGGAGGTCTCTTCTTTGAGGTTTTCTCCGTGTTGTTATTCTTGTCTTTTGTCATTGTAGATGGGGTTTATAAAGTTTATACTTGATATAACAGGACAGCCAATGTGAGCCTGCGAACATTCAAGAATGCCAGTAGGAAGCGGTGGGCGAAGCGAAACCGTCTGACACTGGTACTTCTTGTTTAGACCTCCGAAAAAAAACTACGGCTAATAGAGGTAGCGGCTTCTGGATAGCTTGCCTGTCGGGAACGTCAATAGTCGAAATAAGGGAAAAGTAGAGATGACATCATGAGTGACTTGGGGTGATATGCGCGCCATGTCTCTCCGTGTGATCCTCGCATCGTCCTTCATGGGGCGGTGGCTGCAAGAGGTTGCCCTCGTCATCATAGACAGGAGACGGCAGCAACTCAATGGGTGATGCCCCTTCTCCTTGATTGCAGTCATCTTCTGACGGCTGTCCAACCTCATACTCAAAATGGTCATCACCTTCCTTTTCCCTTTGTTTGAAGTCTTGTGGTATCGGAGAAGGATCTGAAAGTCCATCCCCGATAACATGAGAATTAACGAAAGGGGAAGAGGTATTATAAGAGGCAGGAACATGGGGCTGCAGAATGTCAGTAGTGGCAGGATTGACGCTGCTGTCTTTCTGCTGACCTATGCCATTGGAAAGATTGCCTTCCGAAGAGCAAGCGGTATCGGATGGGACATTGGACACCGATTCCTCTTGGGTGGCGGAAGTCACGGATTGACGGTTGTAGAAGGGGTTCTTGATGGCTTCCTTGATGCCGTCAACGTACCAGAAGGCGATGCATAGTATCGTATGTATGGAGGTGCGGTTGTTCCTCTCGGTTGAGAGGATGCCCACCTGATTGAACAGTTCCACCACCTTTGCCGCTGTCTTGCGGTCACACTTCCAAAGGGCAGACAGCTCAACGGTAGAGATGGCAAACTGCCCGATGGAGAGAGAAGCGGAGAAGCCTGTCTTCAGATAAACACTTGGCTTGGTGGATGCCATTGATACAAAAGTGCCGAAGGCGGTCATGCGGTGGAAGCCCTGCCTGTCATCCTTCAAGAAATCGAGCTGTTCCTTGGTCAGCAGGATTCCGTATTTTATGCTTTGGTTACTCATCTTGAAAAACTGATTATTAGTGAAACGGATTACTCAGCAAAGAAAGAATGAATAGTTTCTCTTTCCCCTTTCGTAAAAAGTAGATTACATGATTCTCTTATCCGTCATGCCATTCTTCCCCATCAGGATTTTTCTCGCCCTTGACCCTCTTCATGGAGGCAGGCTTGTTCTTCTTGC
Source organism: Bacteroides sp. AM54-2NS (assembly GCF_003602935.1). Taxonomy (NCBI): domain Bacteria; kingdom Pseudomonadati; phylum Bacteroidota; class Bacteroidia; order Bacteroidales; family Bacteroidaceae; genus Bacteroides; species Bacteroides sp. AM54-2NS. The sequence continues at coordinate 12,638 of NZ_QTMZ01000073.1, read as the reverse complement.
TTTTCTGCAACATTGCCAGATGAGCCTCGAAGTCTGCCTGTTCCTCCTGGGTCGATTCGTAAGGCTTGTCCCATGAGCCACCTGCCTCAATCCATTTTATCAGCTGGTCTTTGAAGAAGTAGAGCGTGTTCCCTCTCTTGTAGAAAGGAATGCGCCTTTCAGATGTGTAAGCATAAAGCGATGAGACTTTCTTTCGGACGAAGGCACTTGCCTCTCTGATGTCCATAAGAACATGGTCATTCTCGCTCGGAGCATTGCCTATTCTCTGACCAATGTCATCAAGACGAGTCATCATCGTATTGACCTTTGTCAGAAGTTCGCCAACTGCACTGGGCAGTTGGTCGAACGATAATGATTTGTTTTCTTCCATTTGTTATCCTGATTATGTTTTTCACTTATGTCTGGTCACTCTCTTCCTTTGTTGGTATTTTGAGCGAGATACGTTCTGCCGCATCACGTTTGAGTTCGTCCACCACATCGGCATACACCTGAGTAGTGGCAAGATTGCTATGGGTAAGCAGCTTGCTCACGGTGTAGATGTCCGTTCCCTCTGCCAACTGCAAGGTGGCAAAGGTATGACGGAAGCAGTGGAAGGTGATGTGTTTCTCGATGCCGGAAGCCTTTATCCACGGTTTGAGATACAATGCCACTGTACTGTTCGTGAGATTCTTGAACACCTGTCCAGTGCTTCGCTCGCCACAGAGCTGCAAAGCCTCTTCGCTGATAGGCAGGATTGCAGCGGTGGAAGTCTTCTTTGTGATAATGTCCATTCCCCAGCCGCCATCAGCCAACTTGACGATATTCTCCCACTGGAGTCTGATGCAGTCAGAAAGGCGAAGACCTGTAAGGCAGGAGAAGAGACCTGCACGGCGAAGGACATCACTCTTGCAAGGAGTCTGAGACAACTGCAACAACTCTTCCTTGGTGAGGAACTGCCGCTTGTTGCCATGAGCTTGGCACGCACAAGTTTCTTGGCGATATTCTCTTTGAGCAGTCCGTCCTCGTATGCGATGGCAAGGATGCACTTCAACTTGGTAAGGTTGTTGTTGGCTGTTGTTCCCATCATGCGCTTGCCGTTGTGCATACAGGCATCCGACAACAGGTAGTCGAGGAATCCCTGGCAGTACGGAACGGTAAGGTCGCAGAAGCGGCACTCGCCATGCGTGTAATTGTGGAAGTGCATGTAGGCGGTTGCCCAGTTCTGGCTGCTGCCACGCTCAATCATGAGGTTCTTGAAATATTCCAAGAAGCTCTCCTTGCCCTTGTTGCGGTCGAGGAAGCCATACTCCTCATTGATGATGGACTCAGTCCTGCGGCACTTGATGATTTCCGCTTTCTGAATCATACTTTTGTTGTACTCCTGCTGAAAGCGTTCAACAGGGTTGGTGTAGATGTAAAGACCAAGGTACTCCCTGCGTGAGAGCTTGCCTGTCTTCGGGTTGCGGATTGGAGGATAGAAATCCAGATAGAGGGAAGTCTGTCCGTTCTTGATAGGTCGTTTCCGCACGGTGACCTTTGTACAAATGTTCGTCATATTGTTATTCTTTTATTATTCTTACCGATGTGTATCTGTGGATGCGAATAGCCATGGTCGCAACGCTTTAACTCTCAAATCCGATGCAAAGTTAGATTGCCGTGAAAAGAGAAAAGCAAAGATGGCTTCAAATACAGCCAGAATTTAACCTGAATTTGCTTTTGAGTATGATTTTACGCTCAAAATCAGACTAAAAGCAGGTATTGGATGCGTTTTTTGTCTTATATCCGTTACTCTGCGTTGTGGGTTTGTTTCGACCGACATGGATGGGTGCTGCATAGCAATTGCAACGGCATGGGTCGTATATGAGTTTGTTTGAACCATCTCTTGACTTGTGTCTCACTTCCGTTTTGCCTTGGTCGTAGTACTGCTTTTCTCTGCCTTCTTGCGTGCAGCCTCCCAGTCTGCTTTCAGATAGTAGTTGGCTCTTCCGCCTTTGAACTTTCGGATTCTCACTCCATGGGTCTCCGCAAATCTGCGTACCTGTGTCTTGCCTAATCCGTAGAGTTTCATGATGTCGAAGCAGGTGTACCAGTCATCGGAAATGTTCTTACCCTGTTCTTCATTATAAAGCCCGATAACCCTTTCCACGTCTTCTTTCTTGAAGCAGGTCGTTCCCCATGCGTGAACTGACTGGAGTTGGTAACGATTGCGGACTTCATAGAATCTTCCATACTTGATATTAAAGGTGCTCAACACCTCTGCCATTGTGTAATGGGTGTCGTGGGTTACTCCATCAGGTGCTCTTTCACCAGCCCTGGGAGTCTTGCGACACTTTGCCAACTTGTTGACTGAGCCAGTCTCGGCATCTTTTAGCCTCTGTGCTTTCTTGGACGTTGCTCCTTCTAACGATAAGGAAGAAGGGAGAACCACCTGATAACCTTGTCCCTTGGCTATTTCAAGAAGGTCTTGCAAATAGATCCTGGTCATGCGTGTACCGAAATTTACGGCTCTTAGCCTGCCTTGACGAATAAGACTGCGTACTGTCTTGACGCTGATGCTTACTGCCTGCGCTGTTTCCTCTACGGACATCAGCACGATTGGAATGCGAGTTGTAGTATTCATTTTTACCGTTATTTTTGAATTTTGCAGTGACTCATGGGGGATGGTCCTTGACGGAAACTTTTAAGAGGAAACAAGGGGAAATAAGAGGAAATAAGAACCCTCATTAAGAACCGTGTGTCCCTCTGCCCATGGTACAACCGTGGTACAAAATTACTATAAACGGATGAAACTCGCAATAGGCGGTTGGAGCGTTATGTTAATGAATATGTATTGAAAATGAGCTATTTATGACGTTTCTCTAAGTTTTGTTTGGAGTTCTTTTCGATGCGTTTTAGTCCATATGACATGCATGTGGAACGATTTGCCGCTGCCCGAAGGACCCAAACAAAAAAAGTTCGAGTTGTCGGTCAGCTTCTCCTTTCCCTCCTTTCCTGTGATGTCGATGGCTACGGGCACGCCCTGGCGGTCGGTATAGTATATCTTCAGCGGGGTGTCCTCATTGTGCACGATGCGCTCCTTGTACATCAGGCAGGTGGCGGCATCGCCGAGGGTGAGGAAACGGTCGTAGTCGGCATTCATGCCATAGCAGTTGCCGGGGAAGGAGTTGACGAACAGCTCCAACTGGTTGTAGGCGCGCTTGCTGATATGGATGCCCATGCGCGAAAAGGAGTTTTCGAGATGGTTGGTGCATTTCTGTATGTCGGTGTCGCCGCTCACTGCCACCACGAGGTTGTAGTGGGTATAGACGAGCTGCTTGCTTTCCCTCGCTATCACCTCCTGCACTCGCTTGATGTCCTCCACAGCCATCAGGTTGCTGGGATTGGGCATGGAGGCATGGCGATTTTTCTTCTTGTCGAGCAAGGCAAGCTCGCGCTTCTGGTTGGGCACGAACACCATCTGGTTGAACACCACGCAGTCGGCACCGGGCACGCTATCGACGATGCTCACGAGGTCAACGGGCATACTGGTGTTGTTCACCTCGATATTGGCGTAGGGACGGATAACCGACGGCAGGTTGGCACAATCCACATCCACAAGGCTATACACCTTGCAGCGGCGGTCGCCCATGCCGATGGTCTCGTCATCGACCTTGAAGTTGGTCATCGACACCACCTTGTCACGGAAGTTCATGGAGAAGAAGCGGTCAACATACTCGCTGGCTTCCGTCTTGCCGAGGAAGCGGGACTTTACACCAGCATCCCTCAGTTGGTCGTGCACCTTGCGTATCTTCACCAAGAAGTCGCGCCATTTTTTGTTGTCGAACGACATCAGGCGGCTCTTCTTGTTCTCCTGTGTGATGGTCAGGTAGCAGACGCTGTCGGTAAATGGTCTGCCGTTGAAATAGCGGAAGTAGCTCTCGCTCAGAAACTCATGATTAGTCGCATTCTCTTCCTTGAACGCCTTCCTCACAAACACGTCCTGCTTGTGCATGGCATAGCCTTCACCCAAGGTCTGGGCAAGGGCGGCGAAGAGGTGGGTGAACTCATAGTAGGCCTCGATATTGGCGGAATATTTCTGTACGGGGTTCTCCATTTTCAGCACGGCGGAGTATTCGCCCGTCTTGGTATAGAGCACACCGATGCCATCTACTTCCTCGATGGAGAAGTAGATGTCCTGGAAGATGCGCTTGCGCTTGCCTCCCGTGCCGAATGCCTTGACACTGATGGCCATGCCCACGCAGATGGCTGAGAATATGAGTATGATGTATAGGGTCATTGTTCTTTTCTTTTTTAATCACAAAAAGGCGGGCGCACCCTCATACGTGATGCCCCCACCTTCATTCACTTACAATCATTGATAGCATTCCACTTGGACATAATGGATTCTCTTTTTTTTGTTTTACACTTTCTTTGAATAGGCATAGATGAATATTCCGTTGTCACTCTTTTTGCTATGCAAGCCTTTGCGCTGCTTCATGACGATGAGAACGCCACCGACAGCCACGGCGAGGACAAGCAGCACGAGTCCTGCCACGAAACCGAAGATGCAGTAGCCGAGGATGAAGCCCGCAACGGCTCCTCCTGCGGTGGCTGCCGCCCAGTAGATGTAGCGTCCCTGCAACCCGAAAAACTCTAATGGACGTTGCAGTCCCTTGAAAATGGGATAGTCAGGAAATCGCTCCTGCTTTGCCTCTGCCATAACTGTCAGTGTTTTAACGTTCTACATACTCACAATCTCACGCTGCGTTTAACCTCCAATGCCGAAGAACAGAGGCAGTGCCTGGGCTGCTGCAATGAGGAAAATACATGCGCCGACGACCATCATGATCTTCTTTTTCACGTCCTGTTCCTCGTTGTTCATGGCGATGTAAACGCTTATGGCTCCGACAATTGCAACGACACCTGCAATGGCATAGCAGAGCTTCACCACGATAGGTACATACTTGGCAATCTCCTCCGTCACTGTGGTAAGCGCGGTCGTTCCTGCCGAGTAGTCGCCGGCTGCGTTCTGTGCCATTGCTGCGGTGGTGCCGACAAGCAACATCAGGGCGAGCGTTTTCATGCGCTGTGAAGAGAAGAATCCCTTCACCTTCTTGTTAATCCTTTCAAACATTCTTTTTACCTTTTAATTTGTTACACTTTGAGTTATCTTATCTCGTATCACCTGTATCTCAAATCTGATAACCGAAGAAAGCGGGGAAGACGATGGTCGCTCCTATGAGGAACAGGCAGGCTCCCACCAGCATCATGATGTTCTTCTTCACTCCTTCTTCGCCCGTATTCATCTTTATATATATCTGCAAGGCGCTGACTATGACCACGATGCCCGCCACTGCATAGCACATATAGACGATATAGAGCATCATCGTCACGGCATAGTCGTGGGCACTCGCAAGTGCGTCCGCTCCCCAGCTGTAGTCCACGTTGCCACACTTAGCACTGGCCAGAACTGGGGTTAAAGCGGCATATAATGATAGAAATGCACTTCTTGTTTTTGACATCATATCTCATTATTGAGTGATTCCACCTTGACCATTTCACGACCATTGTGACGGAGGCCACGGGCGATGATGGTGTTTATCAATCTTCCGAAAACATGGGGTCGGAATAGGTGGTATTCACTTCCTCCATCTTCTTCTCGATTGCGCTTTGTATTTTTTCAAGCACATGAGGCTTGCTCTCTTCCGCAGTGGCGGCTGCCTCCTCTGTAGGCTCTGCAAGCTGCTTCTCCTCGTAGGCTGTCTCATACTGGTTATCGCCTACGCTGAAGCCGCCGTCGCTCTCGCTGACCGCTATCGACTCTTCTTCATCGGTCATGTCACTGACATCAAACGACTCGCCCTGTGACTTCTCGTCCTTGGGCTTTCCGTACAGATCCTGCACGATGATGACCGTATAGTAGATGACATAGATTACGGTCACGACAATGGCGAATATTACAAATGACTTCATATTTTCAAGTTTGATTTTACTATGATTTGGCTTATTGCCAGTGCAAAGGAACTACCTTTTCTTCAATCTTAAACCGAAATGCCTTTCCGCAGAGCCAAATCTTAACTCTAATTTTGATTACACTCATAATCATACTCAAAAATCAAACTCGAAAGGCACAAAAAAAGCCCTTCCGATATGGAAGAGCCTGTAAAGAGGGTGGATGAGAAAATGTGGATGGCTATATGGTCAGATGCTTGTCGTGGGAGAAGTCTTGATGCTCGTTGGAGAATACATAGCCCAACTGGTTGGACAGGCATTGGGTGTTGCCTATCCTGGCATTGATGTTGGTGTGCGAGTGTCCGTATATCCAATAGTCAATGCCGCTATCGGTGATATAGTCCTCCAGTTCTACAGTGAAAGCCCCGTTTGCCTTGCTGCCCTGAAACTTGGGGTGGAGCATACGGAACGACGGCACATGATGGGTGACAACAATCTTATGGACTGCTTGCGAATGTGCCACAGCGTCCTTGATGAACGTGAGGCAACGCTTATGCTCGGCATTGAATTGGGCATGGGTCATCAGTTCACCTTTATATAATATACGGCGGAAGTCACTTATCACTTGCTCGGTGAAGTAAGCGTCTTCCAAAGGAATCCTCGACCAAAGGGTGGAGAGGATGATGTCGGTGTCGCCAATCCTCACAACACCATTGTAGTGGCTGAATACATTGGGACGTATCTCCAAGAGATAGCCGTCGGGCAATGTCGCCACATCATAGTATTTGTAGAACTCATGGTTGCCCATGCAGCAATGCACCTCCTTGTAATTCTCCGATGCCCAGTCCCAAAAGGGATGCTTGGAGTAGTTATCATCACCGAGATAGCCGATGTCACCGGCAAGCAGCAGTATGTCGCCCGTCACCTCCAAGGGGTGGGCTTTCAGATACCGCCAGTTGTCGGCAAACTCTAGGTGCAGGTCGGATGCGTATTGTATCTTCATATTGTTCATGCTTCCATAAACAATTCATCCAGTTGGTCCAACAGTCCAGTCACAAATGCCTCGTCTTGACCGAGCGAATTTGACAATGGTTCTGCGAGAATTGACCAGTCGGCTCTGATGGAGGCGACAAACTCCCTTATACATGCCACTATGGAAGCAGGTGCCTCAATGTTGTCCTCGGCCATTATGACCACATTCTTCAGAATGTCAGAACGATGCTTCTTGATGTCCTTGGTGTTCACATGCTTGCCGTCCCTCTTGTCTGCCATGAGATTGAGGTAGGCTCTTGCCTTCAGCGCTATCAAGGCAGCGGAATTGGCATGGCGTATGCCATCAGTCAGTTGGCTGTGTGCGATAGTGAAGTGATAGTAGTCATCGTCCATGATGATGGCACTGAGACTCGACACATCTTCATCGGTCGGGATAGGTTCTATGACAAATCCCTTTGGCTCTCCAAGCACATCGGGGTGGCGTGACAGCAGTTCTATCATCTCGGGATAACCATCTTTGCCATCAAGGAAGCGGTACATTTCATATCTTGGTGGTTCACCAGCCTCCTGTTTCCTCTTTTCAGGTCGATAGCCTGCCTCACGTACAAACTGCCAGAAGCGGTTGGCGAATGCCTCGGTCATGTTCTCTACGATGACTATCATATCGATGTCGTGTGTGGCGCGGGGGCGCACCACGGTATTGGTCATGGTGATGTCACAGGCTGCACCGCCTATCACTACATAGTTGTCTGAGTATTCCGCAAAAGCCTCGCGGAACTTATCTAATCCGTCCATTTCTGTTCACTGATTATTCGTTCTACTTCTTTTTCCACTCTCGGATCATTGTCCTCCCTCAATGAAAGGACAAGGGAAAGGCGGTCAACCCACTGGTTCTTGTCGCCAATCTTGCTGACGACAGGGTATTTCCATACCTCTATGATATAGTTGCCGTCATAGATGTTGGGATTTTCCATGACATCAGCCGACTTGACGGCACGGTACTCCTTGCTTGTCATCATCATCATCTGTTCCCTGTCGGGGTTGAGCATGGTGTAATGCGCCAAGGCATTGATGCCACATACGGGATATTCCGCATCCAAGCGTATGTCATCGCAATAGATAAGGTTCTCTACGGGTGACAGCAAGACGTTCTGTGCCTTGTCCCACAGTTCCTTGCCCTTCAGCTCGAAGTGTACCACCTTACTGCGCTGTCCGTTCTGAATCTTTTGACACAGCCCTACGTCTTCAAGGCAGGTGACACCCAACGTGACGCTTTCATAGGAATAGGGAAGCAAGGGCGCAATGTCTCTTGGCGACATTCCTTCGAGACTGCGACCTGTAGGTGGTAGAGCAGCATGTATTGTGCCACAGGAGTCAGTACCTCAGCTATCTTCCTGTTGCTTGTCTTCTCCAATGCAATGATGCCAGGCAAGTGGGCATACTCCTCGGACATGACAAAGAAGACTCCCTTGTCCGCCAGCCTGTGCCGCTCGTAGGTGGGTCCGGGCGCAAGGATGAATACTGCGGGCAGTCCCAAGGCTTCAGTCAATCGCTTGCCCGTGATGGCGCAAGCCCGTGGAGAGGGATTGACTTCTTTCTTAGGTTTAACGAACAGCAGGGACATGCCTTGGTATGTGCCGTCATAGAAACTGTATGAGAGTTTCTCTCCGACAGTGATACCTTTCAAGCTTTCCTTGGCACGAGGTTCCACCTCAATGCGTCTGCCCAATATCCTTATTTCTTTTTTCAATTCCATTCTGCTACATTTTAATGATACATTAAAACGATGCAAAAATAAGGATAATAATTGAGAATCAGGCATATTTTGGCGAAAAAGTGCAGATTTGATATGTAATTTCAATGCATTTGAGCCGTTTCTGCACCAAATGATAATGTTTTCGTCTTGATAATGTCATTCCGATGCCGTTCGTTTCTTTCTCATTAGATAGCCAATTCTCATCAATCAAACTCAAAGGGCATAAAAAAGCCCTTCCGATAGGGAAGAGCTTATTCTATTGGTTTGGCTGATGCCAATATTCCGATTAACCGATTCTTCTGCTTTCGTCAGAGCGGAACTTGTACATTCCTGTCTCGTATGATATTCTGCCTAACACAATCCACTTGTTCAGGCCTTTCTCATTAGCCCATTGGTATATTTGCGCTGTATCATCGCAGGATTTAACCTTACCTTCGGGGCATTTTTCCATTCTTCGTTTGGTATGAGGGCATTGGCAGCAAAGGCATTGGCTTCTTTTTCCTCTGCACTCTCGTTGTCATAATCTGGGATGCTGAGTTTACAATCGCTTCGGCGGCCATCGAGATAATGCAGATAGATGTGCCCGACCTCGTGCATCAGTGCGAAAGCGAAATTGTCTATGCGGTCGTATCTCCTTGTCAATATTATATAAGGTATGCCGTCTTCTATGTAAGAATAACCATCCACAGAGGCTTTATCCACCTTTTCTTCGATGCAGAAGGCTATTCCCTCGGCAGCCAATATCTCTTTTACAGTATTCTCCGTGGAGCGATTGTCATGCAAGGCTCTTACCAATGCTGCAACCACCTCATTTCTTCTTTCCTGGTTGAATGGTTGTGAAACCTTTTGTCTCTTGGCTTTTGATTCTGCCAAAAGCTTCCATGTCATCAGCATACGAGGGTCTTGACCTGTCTTTGCCGATTTTCTAAACATGCCGGATGTCTCCAGTTTCAGCTCGGCAGGCTGGGGCAGACAAAGGGTTTCGGAAATATACTGCATCTGTTGAACCGCTGTAGTCAGTTCTTTGCCGATTCGCTTGAACAAGGTTTTGACATCAAAGATTTCATTATAAAGACTGAGGGCGTTTTGCGCTTCAAACTCTTCAACGCCTCTCTGCTCTATCACCTTCATGTCATATTCATATTGGGTCTGCATGTTTACCAACGATACTGCAGAGATGCCGAGAACCTCTTCTATCTTGTCTGCAATGGGCTTTGTTATGGGTCTCTTGCCTTTTATCAGCTCATTCAGATGTGACTTTTGCATACCAATCATGACTGCAAAGTCCTTTTGGGAGATTTCTCTGTCTTCCAATTCATACCTCAGAATGGTACCCGGATGGGTTGCCGTCCAAGGGGTCTTGCTTTCATTTCTTGTTGCCATAGTGGTCATCATTTAATTCTATTAACGTTATTTCCAATCCTGTCTCTGTTTCCCGGAACAGCAGCCGCTCAACTCTATTGTTGAATATCCTGACAGAGCTTAAGGATATATGTCTCAGTTGCTCGTAGTGAAGGAAACTGTAATCCCTCAATTTGGAGACATGCTCCACTGATTTCATCAGGTTGTATATATCAGTCAGCTTCTTCACAAATTTCTTGTCGCGAGCGATTCTTTTATATTTTCCTGCATTCATTCCATATAGTATGAGTTCACGCAGGTCATCGTCTTGTATTTCAACTTTAATCATGCATTCAGCATTTATTTTTGGTGCAAAGATAATAAATAATTCCCATTAAAAGGGAACTTTATCGATATTTCTCTTCAAAATCGCACATATTTGTGATAAATTAACATGAAAAGCGGTTTTAAGAGCTTTTTTGAGTCGGAATCCAAACAATTTATTCATTGACAGGTTATCTTTTCCTCATAAGATAGTCGTTGACATCCTTGTAGTCGGCATACCTGAAGGACTCGTCCGTCACCCTGTACTCGAATACATTGCTGATACTCTCAACCGTCTTGCGTCCTGCCTGGTCGTTGTCGAGGAAGCAATGGATGTGGGTGTAACGGTCAAGGTACTGCAATGCTCGTTTGATGTTGGCGACTGAGTTCAGTATCATATAGTCGCAAGGGCTTTCAACGACAAACCATCTATCTTGCTGTTTGACGAGGGTCATATACGCAAGGAAATCCATGAAGCCCTCAAAAACCAGACAACCGCTTTGCCACTCATTGAATGTATGGGCAAGCAGGGTGATATCCTTATGCCCGATGCAGCCCTTGAAATAGGGATTGCGCACCTCATGTCCTTCGCTTAGGTTGCCAAAGGCAATGCCATAGTAATGCTTCTGCTCAACCTTGTAGTGTATCTCCCTGCAATACATCCTGCCGATGGTGATGTCTATCCGTCGGCTACTGAAATAGGACAGCAGAGAATGGTTGCTCAGAGGAAGCAGCTTCACATCGTTCATTTTGGTTGTCGTGTATTCCTTGGCTGCGATGGCGGTCTCTATCGCCTTATCCACAGTGGTGATATTCTTGGACGCAAGGTAGGCAAGGGCATCGGAAACGGAGTGTTTGTTATACATGCGCTTTACCAACTCCACAAGGTCGCCACCCTCCTTAATGGCGTAGTCGTACCACAGGTTCTCCTTCTTGCTGACCTTGAACGATGCGGTCTTCTCGTCCCTGAAGGGTGACAGATACCAGTAGGCATTGCCCTTCTTCTTTTTCAGCGTTACATTCTCCTTGTCCAAGAAGTCTATAATGCTCAGTTTCTTCGATTGTTCAATATTCATTGCATTTCATTTGTTCGGTTTCACATTGTCCATGGAACAGTTTACTTTACCCTTTCTCCTATATAGGCACCCCCGTAAACTAAACCATTTGCTAAACTACTTTTCCGCTTCCCAATTCAGCCTCCGATTTCGGTTTACTTTGGCCTTATTTCTTATATATAGGCACGGACGTAAACTAAACTGGTTTCTGAACTGTTTTTATTCCTCTTCATGGAACAGGTCAATCTCCGCAAGAGTATATCCGAAATAGTAGTGATTATCCCGCTTCACTATGAGCTTTTGCTCGTTCATCAGATATTTCAGCATTTTGATGATAACGCTTCTGCCACGCTTGAAGCCGATGTCTGCATAGGCTTGCGTCAATTCCTCCACCATGCGATCGAATCCTTTGATAGGTTTCTCCTTGAATGCAGCCGTCAGTGCCTCGTTATGCTGTTCGGATGTCAAGTCTTGGTAAGTAAACCTTGACGGTTGCTTGTCACCTTCTTCCTTCTCCGGCGTGTGCTCGACAATCTCTGGCAACCCTTCTTCATTGACGGTAAAGGCAAACGACTTGAATTCCTTCTCACGGATGTGCATAGCCTTCACCTCGCTGATATCGGGATTGGTGGTGCTCTTGGTGATGACAAGCACCGTCTCTGCCTTGTTGTTCATCTCCGTACCGATATGCCCGCGCACGTTATTGTCGCCCTTGTTCTGATGCAATACGCAATGGATGTGCAGGTCATACTTTGATGACCATTCCATCATCTTGTTGATGACCTCGACCGATTCTCCCGCATTGTTGATGTCGAGAAGCAGGTCCCTGATTCCGTCGATGATGACCAGTCCATAGCTTTGGTCTTGGGCAAGCGCATAGTTTATGACCTCTATCCTGACGGAGGGTGTGTACTCCCTCAGACAGATAAAGTCCAGATTCTCGTTGTCGATGCTTGTAGGCAGACCGGCGAGCTTCAGGATGCGCTCCAGCACGTTATGACAATGATAGCGGCTCTGCTCGGTATCTACATACAGTATCTTGCGCTTTCCCTCTGGCAGACTGGCTCGATAGTTAAGAACCTTACCGTTGGAGAGTGATGCAGCCACCAAGGCAGACACGTTGAAGGTCTTTTTCGCCTTTGCCTTACCCGTAGAAGCACTGAAGTTGCCCAATGTGGCTATGCTGGAATTATCAACCCATATAATCTGAGGAGGTGTTTTATAAGTATCTGTTGCCTTTATCAACGATTCGCTCAATA
>NZ_QTMZ01000072.1:0-19610 GCF_003602935.1 Bacteroides sp. AM54-2NS | reverse complement strand
GGCTTAATTATATAGCGAGGGCGAACGCCCTACGTAAAAACGACAATCTGAATTTGCGCCCTGAAAGGGCATAATTGTATACAGTTCCGCCTTTCAGGGCTTGTGGCTGGTGTGTTTTTTTCGTAGGGCGTTGCCCTACGCTATATAATTAAGCCTTTCAGGGCACCCCAATAAATATATAATTGTAAGGCTTTCAGCCTAACTGCAAAATTCCCATTTAACCGATAAATTCTCATTTAACCGATAAATTCCCATTTAATTGTATAAATTATGATTCTATCTTATAAAATACATACAGTCACTCCCTACATCAACTGGATTTACTTTTTCCACGCATGGGGTTTCCAGCCACGTTTCGCAGCCATTGCTAACATTCACGGATGTGACGTCTGCCGTGCTTCGTGGCTGACGACTTTTCCGGAAGAAGAACGTAGCAAGGCTTCCGAAGCCATACAGTTATTTAAAGAAGCCAACCGGATGCTTGATCTACTCGACCGGGATTATGAGGTAAAGACCCTATTCAAGCTCTGTAAAGCAAACGCTGACGGAGATAATTTGATTATTGAGAAAGAAAAAGACCAATTCATCACCTTTCCTTTGCTACGTCAGCAGACGCCCAAAAGAGATGGAAGTCCTTTCCTTTGTCTAAGCGACTTTATCCGTCCTCTTTCTTCCGGCATCCCCGACACCATCGGTGCTTTTGCTTCTTCTATTGATGCGGACATGGAAGGACTGTACGAACAGGACCCATATAAACACTTACTTGTCCAAACCCTCTCCGACCGACTGGCAGAAGCTGCAACAGAAAAGATGCATGAGTATGTACGAAAAGAAGCATGGGGATATGCCAAAGAAGAAAATCTGGGCATAGCGGATTTACTGGTCGAGAAGTATCAAGGTATTCGCCCTGCCGTCGGCTACCCGTCTTTACCGGATCAGTCTGTCAACTTCCTGTTGGATGAACTGCTGGACATGAAACAGATAGGCATTTCATTGACTGAAAACGGGGCCATGTATCCGCACGCTTCTGTTTGCGGACTTATGTTTTCACATCCGGCTTCCGAATATTTCTCTGTAGGAAAGATTGGAGAAGACCAACTCGAAGATTATACCCGCCGCCGGGGAAAAAGCATCGAAGAAATGCGCAAGTTTCTGGCAGCGAATCTTCAATAATCATCATTCTCCTGTGATTTTTCTCCTTTTCTCACGACTAACTAACCAGAAAAGCAAGCATAGATTCCATGAGAGAACGAACAACAGAAGCCAATCCTCCTATTGAGCAAGAGTTCTTGTCGGTAATCCGCGAATATGAGCGGGTGATCTACAAAGTGTGCTATCTGTACGCCAACCCCAATGCTCCGCTCAATGACCTTTATCAGGATGTGGTACTGAATCTTTGGAAAGCTTATCCTAAATTCAGAAAAGAATGTAAAGTATCTACATGGATTTATCGTATTGCCCTCAACACTTGTATCAGTTTTTATCGTAAAGAAAAGAATGTGCCGGAAATAGTCAGTCTCACCAAAGATACTGACTGGACCATAGAAGCACACGACCCGATCAACGAAATGCTGAAACAGCTTTATCAAATGATTAACCAGCTGGGACAACTCGACAAATCAATTATCCTGCTCTATCTCGAAGACAAAAGTTATGAAGAAATAGCAGAAATTACCGGGCTGACGGTTACCAATGTAGCGACTAAACTAAGCCGCATCAAAGACAAACTTAAAAGAATGAAAAAGGAGGAATAAGATATATGGAACTGGAAGAACTGAAAAAATCTTGGAATGCCCTGGATGAACACTTGAAAGATAAAGAGTTCATCAAAGAAGAAGAGCTTGAAAAGCTGATAAGGCATGCAGACAAAGGTATCCATGCCATTGCCAGCCTGAACATCAAGCTTATTCTGATTTCTTTGCCGATATTGATCTTATTTTTAGCGGAGGTGTTGTTGCACAACAGATTGAACCCGATCTATATCATTATCATTTTCGCATGGATTCCCGCACTTTGCTGGGACATCGTCACCACCCGCTACCTCCAACGGACTCAAATAGACGAGATGCCTCTGGTAGAGGTAATCGGTCGCGTGAACCGCATCCACCGATGGACCATCAGAGAACGACTGATTGCTATTGCTTTCCTCCTGGTACTGGCTGTACTCTCATTTATCTACTGGCAAGTGTGGCAATATGGAATAGGCATGATAGCCTTCTTTATCCTGTTATGGGGCGGAGGACTAGGATTGATTTTATGGATTTACCGCAAGAAGTTCTTAAATCGCATCCACGAAATAAAGAAGAATTTAAGCGAATTGAACGAATTAATGTAAAAGGAGACAATGGAAAGAGTGTGCTTACCGTTGTAGGGTAAGCACACTCTTTCCATTCACTTTCTTATGCACTTGCACCTGAACAGAAATTCGTTCACTCATCTCCTGTACGTGAGAAATAACTCCGATTTTCCGTCCCTGCATCTGTAATTGTTCCAATGCTTCCATTGCCGTACGCAGGCTTTCCGCATCCAAAGAGCCGAATCCTTCATCAATAAAAAGAGATTCTACTTTCAGGTTATTGCTTGATAAGGAAGACAAGCCCAAAGCCAACGCCAAAGATATCAGGAATGATTCACCACCGGAAAGAGAGTACACAGTCCGTATTTCATCACACATATCACAATCTATCACTTGAAGCGCCAACGTGTCGGGAACCTGTTGCAACTTATAGCGTTTAGAAAGGTAGGATAAATGTTTATTGGCATGAAGCAACAGCAAATTCAAAGTGTAACTTTGAGCTATCACTTTAAATTTCGCTCCGTCCGCACTGCCTATCAGTTTATTAAGTTTCGCCCAACGTTCGGCAATCGTCTGTTTCTCTGCCAGTTCCTTCGCTATCTGTTCCACAGTTAGCTTATTCTTTGCTTGTTGTAGCAGACGGGCTTCCATAGTAGAAAGAGCACGTTCGGTATTCAGGTTTTCCTCCTGTTGTTTCTTTATTATTTCGGGAAGTTGTTCGGGAGACTCAATCTTTTTATACTGTTCCTGCAATTCTCCAATAGCCAGCGTAATTTGCTTCATCTCTCCTTGCAGACCAGAAAGGCGATTGTGCACAGCCTCTACTTCTTTGCGTGCTTTCTCCAAAGCCAAATTCAGCTCTTTTTCTCTTTTTGCAACGACCGCCTCCGCTTCATCCGCACTTTTTCCTTTCAATAGTTGCGAACGTTCCTGACGGAGCACATTCAACGCTTTCTCTATAACTTCAAATCTCTTTTGTTCGGCTGAAGCAGTATTCTGCAGTAATAACAACTGTTCTTTAGCAGACGATACTTTCTGCATCGCCAGGCGACAAAGAGATACATTCTCACGAAGAGCTTCACAATGCGCACGCATCTTTTTAATTTCTTCATCGCTGCGTTGCCATTCTGCATAAAGATTACGATATTCTAAAATACGTTTTGCCAGTTCCGTCAAACGATGTTGTATCTGCTCTTCGTTACCAGCATCGATCCCAGCTTTATACAATGCCGCCAACTGTTCTCCAATCTGTCCGTCCACCATCTTCTGATGCGTCCAATCACGTTGCAAAACAATGCTCCGGTTATTGATCTGTTGACAGTTTGCTACTGCTGCATTATATTCCTGTTCTATACTCCGGAAAAGAGTATCTACTACCTCCTGTTCCTGATGGTAAGGATGCGCCGTACTACCGCAAACCGGGCAAGCTTCCCCCTCCTGCAATTGCTGACGCAATGCTTTCACGTCTTTTCCCACTGCCATACGTGCATTTTCGTAAAGGCGTTGAGTTACTTTCAATGCGGTTTCTTGTTCCGTCAATTGTTTTAGGCAATCAGTTGTTTCTTTCTCCAACCGTTCTATTTCTGCCTTTGTTTTCGTCTGCGTTTCCGTCAATTGCCGGATATTCTGTTGACGTGTCAGCTCTTTTTGCAACTTCACCTGTTCTTCGGTCAATAACGGATATCCGAAAGAGTTTAATCGCAACAACCGCTCTTCATTCGTGTTTATCCCGGCTGTCAGTTTGTCTGCTTCCTGCCGTAGAATTTCTTCCACCTGTTCTAGCTGCAACGCTTCTTCTATTCCTACATGATTCAGCAAACGGTTCAGAGAAGAATAAGAAACCTGCAACTGCTCCGTAGCCATCCGCATTTTTTGTTCCTGCTCCGACACCTGTTTATTAGCGGACTGTAACATCTGTTTCGATTGTGTGTAACTGTCCTGCTGTGACTGTATCTGTACATCCAACTGACGGGCTTTCTTCAAGTCCGGCTGTATGGCTTCCCATTGTGCCTTGAAATGCACCAATCCTTCTTCTTGTGAAGCCAATGCGCCCTGTAACATTTTCAATCTTGCTTGCTCCTCCTGTTCTTCCTGTTGCTTCTTCTTCCAAAGATCTTCCTGCATTTTTAATGAACGAACAACATTCAGTTGTTCATTCTGCTCTGCCAACAGTTTGATTCCTGTCACACGCTTTTCGGCCAACAGCTCTTTCTCTTTTTGTAAAGCAAGTAATTCTTCTTCCGGCATCAATTCGATCACATTCATTCGATTCTGAATCAAAGTGACTTCTTCCTGTGCCGCCTTATTCCGGGCATAGACTTCTTGAGAAATCCGGGAATAAACACCGGTTCCCGTCAACTTCTCAAGCAACTCCGCTTTGGCCGCTCCTTTCGATTTCAGGAATGTTGCAAAATCATTCTGCGCCAATAATACGGTACGGGTAAACTGCTCATACGTCAACCCCACCAGCTCCACCAACTGAATCAACAACTCTTTTTTGGTACCCTGGAATTCTTTCTCTGTATCCAGTTCTTTCACCTCCATCGTTTGTGGCTGCAAAGAACCGCTTATCTTATTTCTTGTCCGCCTCACCGACCAGCGAGAACGGTAACGTCGTCCGTCAATACCTAAGAAATCGACTTCCGCATAGCCGTCGCTTGTCCCCCGGCGCAATAAGTTTCTTACATCGGACTGATTTATCTGATTATCCCCTACATCTGCTAAATTTACACTTTCCACCGAAGTTGCGAAACGGGGAGCCTTATCATACAGTGCCAGACATAAAGCATCTAGTAAAGTAGACTTACCGGCACCCGTAGGTCCTGATATGGCAAATATACCTGCAGAATGTAATGGTTCTGCTGTAAAATCCACTTCTACCATCCCTTCTATCGAGGTCAGATTCTTCAATCGTATAGCCAGTATTTTCATTCTTCTTCCTCCTCTTCTTTATGAGTAGCAGCCAAATAGGCTTCCTGAAACAAACCTGTCAGTTCGGCAGGCATTTCCACCTGATAAATCTTTTCAAAGGCAGACTGCGCAATCTGCAAGGGAGACATCTCCTGCAATCCTCTCTTCCAGTTCTCGTTTTCTTTCTCCGTATTTTCTACATCGGTGCGATAGGTAGACACAATGCGTGCCAATCGATAATTTTTATCTGCCAATGCCTCCTCAATCTCCTGCCGAAGCATGGGTTCCGGTTCCTCCAGCAATACCTTCACTTCTAAATAAGGAGCTACATCCTTTGTCTCCGGCAATTCTTTCAAGGCTTCCAACACCACTTCCGGCAAGGCGGGCTCTCCATTCGGCACACTTACCAAAGGGATTAATTTCGGGCATTCCAACCGTTCAATGTCTACTGCACAACCTCCGTCAAAAGTCACCATCACGACTCCATGATGATAATGTTTCTCTGCAAAAGACATCGGAATGGGACTTCCTGCATATCTCACATTCTCCCTTCCCGACACTCGCTGCGCTTTATGTATATGCCCCAATGCCGTATACGCTATCTGTTCGGAAAAAGCTTCCGGCGATACACATTCCAGACCACCAATCACAGTACGTTCACTATAATCTTTTTCTGCAATCTCCGATCCTGTAGCCTGTAAATGACCGATGGCAAGAATCGACTGATTCGCTGTCCTTTGCTTCCATAGCCTTTGCAGAAGCTGCGAATATAGTTCGCGAACTCCCTCCGCGTACAGGTTGCCTTCCGTCTGCACGACCGGATAATCCCCCTGGCGCAAAAAAGGGACAGCCATACAAAGCAGTTCCACTTCCCCTTTCCGGTTCTTCAGTTCCACGATCAAATGGTCATAATCAATTTCTCCACCTTCAAGTTTGCGCACTACCCCTCTGACTTCTGTCCGCATAGCCTGCAACAGAGGCAAAGGAGCTTCCAGACGTGCTGCCGAATCATGATTGCCGGCCACAATGACAATTTGCAGATTCGGATTCTCCACTGTCACCCGATAAATAAACTGATAATACATGCTTTGGGATGCAGCGGAAGGGTTGGAAACATCAAAAACATCTCCGGCTATAATCAATGCATCAATCTCTTTCTGACGAATTTCTTCTGCCAGCCAATTCAGGAATACCTCATGTTCTCCCGTGCGATCATATCCAAAAAAGGTTTGTCCCAAATGCCAGTCGGCAGTATGTAATATACGTATCATAATTTTGTAACTATCTCTACTAACAAGAGGCAAAAATAACACAATCGGAAAGATTATCTCACATCTGCCTCTCTTTTTTACCAATAATCATGTATATTTGCAGGATAAAAATCCAACCCTATGAAGATACTGTATTATATTTATCAGATTTGCATCGCTTTGCCTATTTTATTAGTGCTGACCATCCTTACGGCAATCGTCACTATTGTAGGTTCCCTCTTGGGAGGAGCCCACTTCTGGGGATATTATCCGGGAAAGATATGGTCACAATTAATTTGTCTGTTCCTGTTGATTCCCGTGAAGATTGAGGGGCGCGAAAAGCTGCATGACAAAACTTCCTATATTTTTGTACCTAACCATCAGGGTTCATTTGATATTTTCCTCATCTACGGCTTCATTGGAAGAAACTTTAAATGGATGATGAAAAAAAGTCTGCGTAAATTGCCATTCGTCGGAAAAGCCTGTGAAAGCGCAGGACATATCTTTGTAGACCGTTCCGGCCCGAAGAAGGTTTTGGAAACCATCCGGCAGGCAAAAGACTCGTTGAAAGACGGAGTTTCTCTGGTGGTCTTTCCCGAAGGCGCACGCACTTTTACCGGACACATGGGATATTTTAAAAAAGGGGCTTTCCAATTGGCGGATGATTTACAGTTGGCAGTGGTACCTGTCACTATCGATGGCTCATTTGAAATCCTTCCACGCACAGGCAAATGGATACATCGCCATCGCATGATTCTGACTATTCACGACCCTATTCCTCCCAAAGGAAAAGGCATGGAAAATATCAAGGCAACCATGGCAGAGGCATACGCTGCTGTTGAAAGTGCCCTCCCGGAGCAACATAAGGGAATGGTGAAAAACGAAGATCAAGACCGGTAATTTGTGTATTATACCTAAAAATGAATATGGGGATGCTCACGCACCCCCACACTCCTAACCAGTTTTATGCATCAAACTATTAAATTAAGAAATTAAGGAATTCAGATATTTAGATGTTTTGCAAAGTTATGGTTTGGTTTGACATCATTTGCAATTCTTGAAAAGTCAAATTAAAACCTTTATGAATTTCTTTTTCTAAATTCTCCAATGAGAAAGATTCACCTCTTGCACCATTAATCTTTCCTCTAAACCGATTGTTATAATGTTTGCGGAATGTATCCGGAGTGACCAAGCCTCCAAGACCATAATCCCCCACTACAATCACCGGTTTCCGGCGTAACACCCCTTCATAGGCAGTAATCCCCGCACCAATTATTAGATCGGCTTCTTCAATCAGTTTACCTGTTTCACTCTCGGAGGATATATAATCCACCTGATACTCTGAATATTTACTTAATAGAACTCCTATCCTTAACCGCGTACGAGAATTAGCTACTCCGACAACAATGTTGGCTTTCTGTTCTATCAACTGCAATTCGTTACCTCTCCATGAAGAGGTAGCAGATAATTCATTAGGATTTTTCATATAGCTATTTGGTTTTTGTTAGGTCAAAAGTACGGCATGCATCTGAAAACACAAAAAAAGTCACCCGGACAAAATCAGTATGTCTGATTCATCGTAAAGATCTAAAATTCAATAAAATACATATTTTGATTCTGTCACTGACCCGGACAATTCATTTTTTATTTATCAAAAGTCCCTTAAAAATGCATTTAAATCTTCTTGTGAAGAAATGCCTAACCGGCCTTTTAGTCTCCCCTTCGCCTTGGTTACCGAGTCGGAAGAGGTCTGGAAAATACGAGCCAACTCTTCATTAGTCAGCCCAAATTTAAGGAAGCAACAGATTTCAAGATCACGTTTTGTCAATAAAGGAGCTTTGTCAAGCAATCGGGTAACGTAATCAGCATAGAGTAAATCAAACAGACTAAACAATTTATAGCGTTCTCCATCAGACAACTTACCTCTTAATGTTCCCTCTTTGATAGCAAGCAATAATCGAAAAGCAGATATATACTGTTCAGAAGACGGTCCGACTGTTAACTCTCCTCCTAGTTCTTTCAACAACCCCGATAAGGTTTTGTTCTGCATACTCAAAAGCACAATCTTTCCATTCAACTCGCCTACCTTCATTCGATTTTCTTCGAGTATGCGGTTCTCTTCCAGCACTTGGTCTTTCAACTCCTGGATTTCTTCCATCTCCTGCTGATATCGCTTTATCTCCTCTTCATTATCTCTAATCTGGGATTCAATCTCGGCAATCTTCTTTTTATGGTTCTTACTTTTGTAATAGTAGTAACACATATAGAAGGCTACAATCAGAAAAACAATCGTACCGCAAAACAGAAAAACTGTACGGTGCATTTTCATTTGTAAATTATCGCTCCGGAGTTTTTCGTTCTCATACTGCTTTTGCAGTTCTGTTATCAACTCCAAAGAATCGACCTCATCCAATACGCTGACAATGGAATCTGCTTTTTCATGATAGGTAATTGCTTCTTCAAAATTATCAATATCCTTTTCCAGAAAGTATAAATTGTTGTATGCGTCAATACGGGTATACTCTTTAGAAGAATTTACACTCATCTTAAAATATTTTCTGGCATTCTCCACATCCCCCATTTGTATATACAAATATCCCAAAGACATACACTCTACATATTTCCTTTCCTCATCTGTTTCTTTTTCATAAGCAGCAAGGAAATAGCGCTCTGACTTTTTCAACTCTCCCATAGAACGATACAGGATACCCAGCTCATGTAAAATGGAAACTTCAGACGGATACTGTTTTTTTCTGGCTAATTCTAAAGCATTATTATAATAGAAATAGCAACTATCCCAGTTATTCTGAAACAAATAAGCCCGGCCTATATTCTGCCCGGCTCTGACAATGCCCAAAGAATCTTTTAACTCTTCATAGATAGCGTATGACTCCTGAAAATTCCTCAACGACTCCTGATACAATTTCTTTTTCCGGTTCACCATCCCGATCTCATCGGTAGCCATGGCAAACATCTTGCAACATTGAATTTTCCCAAACATTTCCTTTGCCGAAGACAGAAACGACAAAGCCTCTTCATCTTTGCCCAGTTCACGCATCACTCTTCCATAATAATACTGCGTTTTAGCACGCATGGCGGAGTCACCACGCTTTACAGTATAGTAATTCAGTGCCAA
Source organism: Bacteroides sp. AM54-2NS (assembly GCF_003602935.1). Lineage (NCBI taxonomy): Bacteria > Pseudomonadati > Bacteroidota > Bacteroidia > Bacteroidales > Bacteroidaceae > Bacteroides > Bacteroides sp. AM54-2NS. Next base: position 10,018 of record NZ_QTMZ01000072.1, on the reverse strand, counting down.
TGCAATCAACGAATCAGAAGTAAACTTCACATAGTTCTGATCCATTGCCTGCGTTAATAAAAGCGCATAATCCGCCTGCGACTTTCCACGCAATTTTTCAGGATGAGGAACTGATTTTAATAGATACAGAGCCGTATCAGGGAGAGATTCCATACACATTTCGATCTTCTGGAACACCACATCGGGGGCCTCCGAATCTCTACGACAAGAAACCGATAAGACTAAAATAAAAAAGAAAGCGGCGTATACCGAAACAGTAGTCGTTTTCATTTTACTTGAGTTTTATGCAAAAATACACAAAAAACTCAAGTATTACTTATTTGTTGAAGCATTTTGTTCCAATCGTTGATGTTCTTCTATCAACTTCATGTTTTCTCTTGCTTTAGACAGGAATTCTCTTACCAGCTTATTATCTTTAAAAGAGTAAGGAGCATCCTTTATAATATCATCTATCTGCGGAGTCATAATAGGATAGGGCAAAGAGCTGCAAAGCATCATAAATACACTGGGTCCCAATACATTTTCGTAATTGTCGGAAATGAACGTTTTCACATACTGATTCATCGCTTGCATCAGTGAATCACCTTCCACCACCAGCTGACTGTGAATTTCATCCAGATCCCCTCCATCCAATACCATACGGGTTTCTTTCTGCTCCAGTTCGCTGATACTTTCTTCTAATTGGTTTCTTTTGCTGATAAACTCGTACAACGCATTATTTAAAGAGGTTCCCACTGCCTTCAAGTCCGTATTGCTAATGGTAACTGTTATTTTTCCACTTTCCAGAACGATCGGCATAATGCTTTCTTCATCCATATAAAGCGTCACCATCTGTACGGAATCTATTTTCCCTTTCATTGAAAACAGACCATGCACCACTTCAGCAGAATCCAGCTTCACCCACTCGCCATCAAGCAGGGATTTAAGATACAGCATCTTTCCATCCAGACTATTCACTGAAGATGTTCCTTCAATCTTGTACTTACTGGTACAGGAAGCCAGAAACGGAAGCAAAAGCAAAAAAGGCAAAATTTTATTCACGTTCATCTATTCATTAAATTCTGTGCACAAAGGTACAACTGATTCAGAATTCAAAGAAACATTTTATCAATATTTAAATCTTGTAAGAGTCTTTTCTTTAATAATCCTTATAAACATAGGTGTAAGGCTATTTTTTTCATTTAGTTTATCTAATTTTGCAGTCATGAAAACATCAACATTTGCCCCTTTTGCAAAACCGCTTTACGTAATGGTAAAGCCTGTAGGTGCCGTATGTAATCTAGCATGCGATTATTGCTATTATTTGGAAAAGGCCAACCTATACAAAGACAATCCGAAACACGTAATGAGCGATGAACTTCTGGAAAAGTTTATCGACGAGTACATTAACTCACAAACCATGCCGCAGGTACTTTTCACCTGGCACGGAGGAGAAACGCTGATGAGACCGCTCTCCTTCTATAAAAAGGCAATGGAACTACAAAAGAAATACGCCCATGGACGTACGATTGACAATTGCATCCAGACCAACGGAACTATGCTCACTGACGAATGGTGCGAATTCTTCCGTGAAAACAATTGGTTGGTAGGTGTCTCCATCGACGGTCCGCAGGAGTTTCATGACGAGTATCGCAAAAACAAATTGGGAAAACCTTCTTTTGTGAAAGTGATGCAAGGCATCAATCTTCTGAAGAAACACGGGGTAGAATGGAATGCAATGGCAGTTATCAATGACTTCAATGCCGAATATCCGTTGGAGTTTTATCGTTTCTTCAAAGAAATCGGTTGTCAGTATATCCAATTCGCTCCCATCGTTGAACGCATTCTTTCACATGAAGACGGACGTCATCTCGCTTCTCTTGCCGAAAATAAAGCCGGAACACTGGCTGACTTTTCAATCACTCCGGAACAATGGGGGAACTTCCTCTGTACTCTCTTTGACGAATGGGTGAAAGAAGATGTAGGCAAATACTATGTGCAGATATTCGATTCTACCTGGCCAACTGGATGGGTGAGCAACCCGGTATATGCACGATGGCAAAGACTTGCGGACATGCCGGTGTAATGGAATTCAACGGAGACGTTTATTCTTGCGACCACTTTGTATTCCCCGAATATAAGTTAGGCAACATTTACAGTAAGACACTGGTAGAAATGATGCATAGCGAGCGTCAGCACAACTTCGGAAACATGAAATACCAGTCTCTCCCTACTCAATGCAAGGAGTGTGAGTTCCTGTTTGCCTGCAACGGGGAATGCCCTAAAAATCGTTTTAGCCAAACAGCAGAAGGTGAACCGGGATTGAACTACTTATGCAAAGGTTATTATCAGTTCTTTAAACATGTAGCTCCTTACATGGACTTTATGAAAAACGAACTGATGAATCAACGTCCGCCTGCTAATATCATGGAAGCTTTAAGAAATGGAGAATTGAGAGTGGAGAGTTGAGAATGAGAAACAGAACATATTAACAATCATATATTCAAATTTTATCATTAAATAATGAACAAACTAAGATTTTATCTGGTAGCGCTGGCTGCGCTTTTTGTATTTTCCGTTAGAGCGGATGAGGGTATGTGGCTATTGCAATTGATGCAACAGCAACACTCCATAGACATGATGAAAAAACAGGGATTAAAACTGGAAGCCCAGGACTTATATAATCCAAACGGCGTTTCTCTCAAAGATGCCGTAGGTATATTCGGAGGTGGATGTACAGGAGAAATTATCTCGCCCGAAGGTTTGATTCTAACCAATCACCACTGTGGCTACGCTTCCATCCAGCAACATAGTAGTGTTGAGCACGATTATCTGACAGATGGTTTCTGGGCTACTTCCAGAGACAAGGAGCTTCCTACTCCGGGACTGAAATTTACATTTATCGAACGTATCGAAGATGTTACAGACATTGTCAATGCCAAAATTGCAGCGAAGGAAATCACCGAATCCGAATCATTCAGCAATACATTCCTTCAAAAGCTGGCTCATGACCTTTATTTCAAAAGTGACCTGGCAGACAAAAAAGGAATTGTTCCGCAGGCTCTTCCGTTCTATGCCGGAAATAAATTCTATCTTTTCTATAAGAAAATATATCCGGATGTACGTATGGTAGCTGCTCCCCCCTCTTCTATCGGTAAGTTTGGCGGTGAGACAGACAACTGGATGTGGCCGCGTCATACCGGCGACTTCTCCATGTTCCGTATCTATGCTGACGCGAACGGTGAACCGGCAGAATACAGTGAAAACAATGTCCCCCTGAAAACAAAGAAACATTTGTCTATCTCTATCAAAGGGGTGAAAGAGGGAGATTACGCAATGATTATGGGATTTCCCGGAAGCACGAGCCGTTACCTGACTGTATCAGAGGTGAAAGAACGTATGGAATCGGAGAACGACCCGCGTATCCGTATTCGTGGCGCACGTTTGGCTGTCCTGAAGGAAGTGATGAATGCCAGTGACAAAATCCGTATTCAGTATGCTAACAAGTATGCGGGTTCCAGCAATTATTGGAAAAACTCCATCGGTATGAATAAAGCCATCATCGATAATGATGTGTTGGGAACGAAAGCTGCACAGGAAGCTAAATTCGCAGAATTTGCAAAGGCACAAAACAATGCCGAATATGCGGCAGTCGTGAAGAACATCGACGACCTGGTAGCTAAAACAACTCCTCTCAATTATCAATATACTTGTTTGAGAGAGACTTTCTTCGGAGCTATCGAATTTGGTAATGTCATGTTATCTAAAACACGTGAAGCATTGCTTGAAAAGAACGACTCTGTGATCGAAGCACGTATGAAAGCGCTGGAAAGCACTTACGAAAGTATCCATAACAAAGATTATGACCATGAAGTAGACCGCAAAGTTGCTAAAGCATTGTTCCCGTTATATGCGGAAATGGTTCCGGCTAACCAGCGTCCGTCTATCTACAAAGTAATTGAGCAGAAATATAAGGGCGATTACAACAAATTTGTTGATGATATGTACGACAACTCTATTTTTGTCAACCGCGCAAACTTTGAGAAGTTTACAAAGAAGCCGTCAGTGAAAGCAATCGACAACGATCTTGCATTACAATACTGCCAGTCTAAATATGACTTGATGGATAAACTGGTTTCCCAGCTCAAGGACATGGATCAAGAACTGGCTTTACTGCACAAAACTTATATTCGTGGTCTGGGCGAAATGAAATTGCCTGTCCCCTCTTACCCGGACGCAAACTTTACCATTCGTCTGACTTATGGTAACGTGAAACCATACGATCCGAAAGACGGCGTACACTACAACTATTACACCACCACTAAAGGAATTCTTGAGAAAGAAAATCCGGAAGACCGCGAGTTCGTTGTACCTGCCAAACTGAAAGAGCTGATTGAGAAGAAAGATTATGGCCGTTATGCTTTACCGAACGGTGATATGCCTGTCTGCTTCCTGTCTACCAATGACATCACCGGCGGTAATTCCGGCAGCCCGGTATTGAATGAAAACGGAGAACTGATCGGTTGTGCTTTTGATGGTAACTGGGAATCATTGAGCGGTGACATCAACTTCGACAACAACCTGCAACGTTGTATCAACCTGGATATCCGTTATGTCCTGTTCATTCTGGAGAAGTTAGGCAACTGCGGACACCTGATTAATGAAATGACAATCGTAGAATAAATGAGAAAACAAATCCTATTTGTCCTATTTTCACTGGCAACTCTTAGCATCCACGCCGACGAAGGCATGTGGATGCTAACCGATCTGAAAACCCAGAACGCAGTTGCCATGCGCGAACTCGGTCTTGAAATTCCGATCGAAGAAGTATACGACGCGAACGGTCTTTCTCTCAAAGATGCTGTGGTACACTTTGGAGGAGGATGCACGGGAGAAATTATCTCTTCCGAAGGACTGGTACTAACGAATCACCACTGTGGTTACGGAGCTATCCAGCAACACAGTAATGTAGAACATGACTACCTGACAGATGGTTTCTGGGCTATGAACCGTGACGCGGAACTTCCTACTCCGGGATTGACCGTTACATTTATCGACCGGATTCTGGATGTGACCGATTACGTCAACGAGCAACTGAAAAAAGATCCGGACCCGGAAGGTGTCAACTACCTGTCACCAAGTTATCTGGGCACCGTGCAGAACGTTTCGCCAAAGCAGAGAACATAGAAATAACTCCTACAACAAAACTGGAGCTCAAGGCTTTTTACGGAGGAAACAAATATTATATGTTCATCAAAACAGTGTACAGTGATATTCGTATGGTGGGCGCTCCTCCTTCTTCCATCGGCAAATTCGGTGCAGATACCGACAACTGGATGTGGCCTCGTCACACAGGCGACTTTTCCCTTTTCCGTATTTATGCGGACAAGAACGGAAAACCGGCAGAATATTCAAAAGACAACGTTCCTTTGCAGGTAAAGAAACACCTGAAAATCAGCATTGCCGGAGTTCAGGAAGGAGACTTCACCTTTGTCATGGGATTCCCGGGACGTAACTGGCGATATATGATTTCCGACGAAGTGGAAGAGCGGATGCAAACGACCAACTTTATGCGCCAACATGTACGTGGAGCCCGTCAGAAAGTACTCATGGAGCAAATGCTGAAAGATCCTGCCGTACGTATTCATTATGCGAGCAAATATGCTTCATCAGCCAACTACTGGAAGAATGCCATCGGTATGAATGAAGGACTGGTACGTCTCAACGTACTGGATACCAAACGTGCGCAACAAGAGGAATTATTAGCCCGTGGCCGTGAAAAAGGAGATGATTCATATCAGAAAGCTTTTGATGAGATTCGTTCTATTGTGGCTCATCGCCGTAACGCGATCTATCATCAGCAGGCTATCAATGAAGCATTGGTCACCGCCCTTGATTTTATGCGCATCCCTTCCACGATGGAATTGGTTGCCGCTCTGAAATCAAAAGATAAGGAGCAAATAAAAGAGGCGAAGCTAAAATTAAAGCAAGAAGCTGATAAGTATTTTGCTTCTGTCCCCTTCCCCGAAGTAGAACGGATGGTTGCCAAAGAGATGCTGAAAACTTATGCCAACTATATTCCGGAGGAACAACGAATCAATATCTTCGAAATCATCAATCCCGTTTCAAGGGAAGTATCGATGCCTTCGTCGATGCTTGCTTCCAACATTCTATTTTTGGCAATCCTAAAAACTTTGAGAAGTTTATCAAGAAACCAAGTTTGTATAAAATAGGATATGACTGGATGATATTATTCAAATATTCTATTACCGACGGGATCTTGAAAACAGCCATTGCCATGAAAGAAGCCAATCAGAACTATGACGCTGCTCATAAAGTATGGGTGAAAGGCATGATGGATATGAGACAGGAAAAAGGTACACCTATTTATCCGGACGCCAATTCAACTTTACGTTTGACCTACGGCCAGGTACTTTCTTATGAACCCGCTGACGGTGTTGTGTATGATGCTCATACCACCCTCAAAGGTGTAATGGAGAAAGAAGATCAGGGTAACTGGGAGTTTGTAGTGCCTCAAAAATTGAAAGAGCTGTATAAATCCCAGGATTATGGACGCTATGGTAAAAACGGTGAAATGCCCGTCTGCTTTATTGTAAACACCGACAATACAGGAGGAAATTCCGGTAGCCCGGTATTTAACAGCAAAGGCCAATTGATAGGAACTGCTTTCGACCGCAATTTTGAAGGTTTGACAGGAGACATCGCTTTCCGTCCTTCCTCACAACGAGCCGCTTGCGTCGACATCCGCTATACCTTATTTATTATTGACAAATATGCGGGAGCATCTCATATTATTGATGAATTGACTATTGTGGAATAAACAGAAGAATCATTTATAAAAAAAAAATGGATAATGAAGCCCGATGGATTTACATCGTCGTTCATTATCCATTTTTCTTTTCAACTTATCCTCATTCAGATAAACTCCTCCTAATTACTATTTCACAAACCTTACGATTACTATTGCATGAACAAAAACGACCTTTTTTCGTTATTATAATAAAATAGGATTTATATTTGCAGTCTCCAATGACTGCTATTTAACTCTAAGAAAGGAAAGATTATGGAAAAGTTTGAAGATTTAATACAGTCACCGGTACCGGTTTTAGTTGATTTCTTTGCAGAATGGTGTGGACCCTGTAAAGCTATGAAACCAGTTTTAGAAGAACTAAAATTAATTGTAGGAGATAAAGCACGTATTGCAAAGATAGATGTTGACCAGCATGAAGACCTGGCTACTAAATATCGCATACAAGCTGTCCCGACCTTTATATTATTTAAAAACGGAGAGGCTGTCTGGAGACATTCCGGCGTAATCCATAGCAGCGAGCTGCAAGGGGTTATTGAAAAACATTATAGTTAAAAAGATAAAGATAACGAATGAAGAAAGTATTAGTAATGGTAGCCCTTGTCATGGTAAGCGTGATTGTATACGCTTTCAATGACAGCGGGGAATCCAATCAAGGTAAAAAAGAGGTAACAGGTAACGGTGAAGTCGTCGTAATGGACAAAGATATGTTTCTGAAAGACGTCTTCGATTATGAGAAATCAAAGGAGTGGAAATACAAAGGCGACAAGCCCGCCATCATCGATTTATATGCAGACTGGTGCGGACCTTGCCGTCAGACAGCTCCTATCATGAAAGAACTGGCAAAGGAATATGCAGGGAAAATTGTCATCTACAAAGTTAACGTGGATAAACAAAAAGAACTGGCAGCTTTGTTTAATGCTACAAGTATTCCATTGTTTGTGTTCATTCCGATGAAAGGGGATCCACAACTTTTCCGTGGAGCTGCTGATAAAGCAACTTACAAGAAAGCGATTGATGAATTTCTCTTGAAATAATGAAGAAAATATAGTGACGGTATCCAATCAGGATAGTGACGCTATAACAAGCAAAGAGTGACGGTATCCGATAGAGATAGCGTCACTCTTTTTTATAGGCTTATAAATCTTCTTTATACAGATTATAAGTCTTCCTGCGAATCCTTATTTGAAGTATCCTACAGGATGATTCATCATTGGCATCTGACTATCTTTCAATTTCAAAACTTTCTTTAGCTGCTCATTGTCCATCGAAGCACGTGGTACTGTTGCCAAGTTAGCAGCAGAACAGAAGATTGAAATATTTTGGGAAACAATACCGGCATCCATAGCCCCCATCAACTGGCTGCGTGGACTTTTGGCATCACCAAACCGAGAAAGATCGCTGATTAAAACCAATGATACCGGAGCTGTTTTCACAAACGCCTGACCACCAGCTACTGCACCACGATAATCTCCCGCAGCTATCAGTATCAACTGATGATTTTTCGCATCATACAGATAACTTCCTTCAGGTAACACTACATATACATCCACATCCTGTTTATTCAACGCTGACGGAGCGGTTCTCATTCCGGATTCCTTACGGTTTATTCCATTAGCAGCCCACAACAAATCAGACAGATCAGCCAGACTCAATGCTTTTGAAGCATATTCGCGAGTTGAATGTCGTTCAGACAATGCCTTCATCACCGCACCAGTGCGGTTTAAATTAGGCTTCGGCAATTTAATCACCTTATCAGCAGCAAAGGCAGCCGCTGAAAGCATTAAACAGACTAACAATAGTTGTACTTTTCTCATAACTGTGGTATTTAAAAATTGATAGACAAATATAAATAAAAAAGGTCTGTATTCGTTGCGGAATACAGACCTTTTAAGAGTTTATTAGGCTTAATTATTTCTTATCACCGAAATAACGGTTGTATAATCCTTCAAAACCTTTACCGTGACGAGCTTCGTCTTTGCACATTTCGTGTACAGTGTCATGGATAGCATCCAGGTTCAGAGCTTTAGCACGAGTTGCGATGCGTTTTTTGTCTTCGCATGCACCTTGTTCAGCGTCTTTACGTTTCTGCAGGTTAGTTTTAGTATCCCATACGCAGTCACCCAACAGTTCTGCAAACTTAGCAGCATGTTCAGCTTCTTCCCAAGCGTAACGTTTGAAAGCTTCAGCTACTTCAGGATAACCTTCGCGGTCTGCCTGACGACTCATGGCCAAATACATACCAACTTCAGTACATTCTCCCATGAAGTGATTGTTCAGATCCTTAATCATTTCTTCGTCACAACCTTTTGCAACACCGATAACGTGTTCGTCAGCAAAAGACAATGCGCCACCTTCTACTTCAACAACTTCTACGAACTTGCTGGCAGGAGCTTTACACAATGGACATTTCTCAGGAGCTGCGTCACCTTCATGAACGTAACCGCATACAGTACATCTAAATTTCTTCATTTTCTTCTCAATTTTAAATTAATTAGTCAATACGTGTTTCTTTATCTTTACTTAAGCAATTCTTGCAAATACCTTTATAATAATAATGAACTTCTGATACCTGATGACCATCCATTTCCAGATTTTCCACTTGTTTAATCGCTTCCGGACATTTCAAGTCATAAATATGTCCGCAACGTTTGCAAAGAAAATGGGAATGTACAGAAGTATCCGCATCAAAGTTTGTATTCTTTTCGTCAATCGTAAGCATTAATGCCGCTCCCTGTTCGGAAAACAATTTCAAAGTATTATAAACCGTTGTCTTTGAAAGTGTCGGCATTGAAGGAGACAATGCTGTGTAAATATCATCAGCCGACGGATGAATCGGATGCTCCATCAAATATTCCATGATAGCGATGCGTTGCATGGAAGGCTTGATATTATGCTCTAATAATCGATCGTATGGTTTCATCATCTTCCTTTCTTTTCAAAGTTGTATTCATTACAATTATAAATCCAATGCAAAGATAAGAAGTCTTTATTTTATTTCCAAATAAATCTTTGATTTTATTTGTGCGGTCTTGTATCAATAAAGATAAATACAAAAATAAAAACCGTTTAAATACAAAGATTTGCTTAAACGGTTTTATTATAAAAAGATGCCCCAATTTTCGAGAAAATCTGATGTCAATAAAGTAAAAAACAAGAATACAACTAGAATGAAGCTCTTGTTCCGGCTATGATATCTGCCGGAACTTC
>NZ_QTMZ01000071.1:0-20311 GCF_003602935.1 Bacteroides sp. AM54-2NS | reverse complement strand
TGCTTTCTCTTTTATGGTGTCCTCTTCCCGCCTATCAGTCTTTATCTTAATACAACAAAGATAATAAGACTGATATTTTCTGATAAGATGCGGAGGTGAATTATTCGTCTCGCTTGACTTTTTTAAAATAAATTTCCGACCTCTTATCTATTAACTGCAAACTTAGAGCTTTTTTTATAAATAACAGACATTCTATTGTTAATCTGCAGTTTGGGGAATTTGACTGCTACATAGTTCGTAAAATCAACATGAACATAATTAGCGGCAACCCTTATAGACTGCTGGGTGTATATTCTAACTCTCCGATTAAGGATCGCATAGCCAATGCGAATAAAATGAAGGCCTATTTGAAAGTCGGTAAATCTGTTAGCTTTCCACTAGATCTGTTAAATCTGATTCCAGCTCCGGTTCGTTTAGTTGAAAATATGGAGCATGCCAATGGAAGCATTAACTTGCCGCAAGATCAACTGAAATATGCACTTTTTTGGTTTATCAAAGTAACTTCTATTGATGAGATAGCTATGGGGTATTTGCAAAAGGGAGAAACGGAGAAAGCTAAAGAGCTGTTTGGAAAGAAAGAAACATTTTCATCATTAATCAATCTTGGTGTATTATCATTAATACAGAATGATCAGGTAACAGCTGTTCAAACCATAACGAAAGTTATTCATAATGATGATTATCGGGTAGCCTTTGTTGAAGAAGTTTGTGGTAGTACATATCAGTTGCCAGAAGATGATTTAGCGCGGTTATTTATAAATGAACTTCTAGTAGAAGCTCCTATTCAGAATTTAATGCAATTATTTTTTAAATATGGGACATCTGAAGAGGATAATAGTTATTTGAAGGATAAGGCGATTGCTGAACCCATAGCGATTATCAGTGCTGAAATAGCAAAAGCAAAGAATGTGAAGAATGATGATTTTAATGCTCAATATAGAGCTGGATTTTCTTTGAAGAATAATACGAAAGAACCTCTTGACATTATCAGAAGTCTCTTGAAAAAAAGTGATATGCAATATCAAATGATTGCAGATAATTTGGCAAAGCAGATTTTGCAATGTGGGATTAATTACTATAATAATACTGATGAGGATGAATATGTGAAAATTGACATAGCTTATGACCTCCAAAGTTATGCTTATTCTATTGCCATTGGTAAACTTACAAAAGATCGATGCAAGGAGAATATAGAAATATTGGATAAAAAAAGAAAAGAACTAGCTCCAATAGCTGTCAAAGAATACGATAAATTTATAAAAGCGGAATTGCTCAAGTATCAAGCTTTACCTAGTTTAATCAAACATGCGATTGATCTGATTAAAAAGTGTGTACCTTATCTCATGTCTATAAAAGAAGAGTTAGGAAGTACAGATTCTTATTATTTAAGACTTTCAACTTTGATTGTAAATGCTGCGCTGTATAATGTCATTGAGGAATTTAACAGTGTAAATAATCAAAATCTTCAGTTTGAATTATTGATAGATAGAGAACGAATTATTCGTAAAGTGAAAGCAGTATTTCAGGAAGCATGGGTAGCTATTTTATATATGGATAAATTGGATATGGAAAAAGATTTTGAAATTAACAGGTATTCTCAAAATCGTGCTTCTTTGAAAGAGCAAGTATTGGGGCTTGGGATTTCGACTTATCAGGCAATTCAACTTGATATGAATTCTGAATTACAGATGTTTAAAAAATGTAAGGATTCCTCTTCTTGTCAAAAATATCTAAGTGTATTCCCTAATGGAAAGTTTGTTGTGGAAATTGGAGCTAAAATGGAAGAATACGACTTCAATGCTTGTGTGACAACACAAAGTTGTTCTGCTTTTAGAAAAAAATATCCGAACAGTAAACTACCTATTAGTCAAAAGTGGGAAGATTGTTTCTATCATACTTGTAAGACTGCTGAAGACTATCAAAGGTATTTGAATGCTTATCCTAAGGGACGATATATTTCTTCTGCAAAAAATAAAATGGAAGAGATATCCTTTGGATGTTGTAAGACTATTGATGATTATAAGATTTATTTGCAGAAATATCCTGCTGGGAAATATAAAGATGAGGCGAGAAAAAATGTTGCAGATGAAGTTTATTGGAAAAATTGTATTACATCAGATATGAGGAGTGAATATCGTAATTATCTTGCTCAATTCCCCAATGGAAGGCATAGAACTGAAGCTCAACAGAAGATTGATGGGGTAGATTGGTCCAATATACTGTCTTGGGGATTTATAATTGCTGTCATTATTATATTAACCATTGTACTTAGTAATAATTGAAGATTATGCCACAATTAATACTATATCTATTGCTTGGGATTTTCTTTGTTCTGAATGCACTAGCTAAATGTTTGGTTAAAGTTACTCAGAGTAGTAATTCATACATACGCAATGGACTACATGTGCTTATGGGATTAGTGATAATATTTAGCATATTCTATGCTTGGTATACATATCAAAGAAGAGACATCATTTCTTTTGATAAATTAAAGGCAGAAATTACGATAGAAAAATGTCAGAACTTTATAGATAAATATCCTCATAGTGAAAAAATATCAGAAGTGAGAGACTGGATTAATAAGCAATATGAAAATGAATTGCGAGCAGCTAATGATTCATTAAGTTTAAGTCTTTTTATTGATAAATATTCTAGTAATAATCGTTTTAAAGAAGAGTATAAACATCCTTATTTAAACAAGGCTATAAAACAGTTAGATGAGGAAAAGAAAAGGTTAGAGTATGAACGTAATGAACAAATAAGGAGGGAGCAAGTGGTATGGAATTCAGAAGACAGAGCTTGGCAAACCGCTTCAGAAAGAGGTATGCTCGTTATGTTTCAGAGATATCTTAATTTATACCCTAATGGCGTTCATAGGTCAGAGGCTATGAAAAAGATAATTGACTTGGAAGTTGCTGATGTTTTTAGAAGTGGAAACTATGGTCAGTTGCCATCTATGGATAAAATAGGGTATGGAAAAAGTGCATATACTACGGTTACCGTAAAAAATGATACTCAATATACTTTAACGCTTTTATATAGTGGTACGGAAAGTAAGCGGATAGTTATAAGTTCTTATGATTCCCAAGGTGTGCAACTGAAATCGGGCTCTTATCGTATTGTTGCTTCTGTTGATGCTAGTAGGGTACGAAATTTTGCAGGGAAAGAAGATTTGACTGGGGGAATCTATAGTGTAAATTATTATATATCAACATCAAGATATTAGTCATGAAACAAATTTTTATCATTCTTATTTGTACATTAGTATGTACTGCAAAGCTTTATTCACAAACAGATAGTTTGTATGAAGCACATCAAAAGCATATTTTGGGATTAGAGCAATCTTTGAAAATTCTAAAATTGGAAAATGAGGTACTGAAAAGAGGTATTAAAATTCAAAAGGAAATGATTGATAGTCAAAGTAAAAAGTTAGAATCTATGAGCTCTACTATAGAGTCAACTAATCGAAATATTGAAGACATAGTAAATCAATTGGGGGTTAGAATTGATGAAGCAAATACATCTTTGCAGGCAAAGGCAACTACTAATGATTTAAAATCAAGAACTGTGTGGGGTGTTTCTTTATTCCTATTTTTTGCGATTATTTCGTTTGTGGTTTATTGGTTACTACATAGACGAATTGCGAAAGGATATTTAGATGTTACCGCATTGAAGATTAAAGCTGATAAGCTGAATGAGGATATCCTTAATCAATTTTCTTTAGATATGATTGAGATGCAAAAGATTACAGCCTCACTTGTAACATTATCTTCTATACAGGTAGCGCAAATTGAGAATGTTGCCCCAGATCATTCTTTAATAAAGACATTGGCTGACCGTATTACATTTATGGAAATGACGCTTTATAAAATGGATAAGGGAGTTCGTGGCTATAAACAACTTTCAAAGTCTATCATTCAGATGAAAGATAATTTGAAAGCTAATGGTTATGAGTTAGTTGATATGTTAGGAAAAACTTATAGCGATGGGATGAAAGTTACTGCAAACTTTGTTGAGGATGAAGAATTGAAAGAAGGTGAGCAAATTATAACTAGTATTATTAAACCTCAAATCAACTATAGGGGAGTAATGATACAATCAGCGCAGATAACAGTAAGTCAAAACCTTTAAATAATATGTAATATGGTACAGGTAAAAATGAAATACGGAATAGATTTAGGAACAACTAATTCCGCAATTTGTAGAATGGAAAATGGAGATCCATGTATAAAAAAAACAGATACTTTAAAAGATACCTTGTCTTCCTGCGTTTCGTTTACTAAGAAAAAGGTTATCAAGGTAGGGGATAGTGCATATAATGACCTTCGTCAGGATAAATCTAGGGCTACGAAGAAATGGTCTAGACAAAATGAAAACGTCTTTATTGAGTTTAAGAGAACAATGGGACTGGACACTCCTTATGAAACTTCTAATATGGGGTGTTCATTTTCTTCCGAGGATTTGTCATCGGAAGTGTTGAAAGCTTTGAAGTCTTTTGTATCAGATGATTCAATCAATGCTGCTGTTATTACAATTCCTGCAAAATTTAAAGCAGACCAAATAGCTGCAACTAAAAGATCTGCAATTCTTGCTGGTATTGAACATTGCGAATTGCTGCAAGAACCTATTGCTGCTTCTATGGCCTATGGACTAAGTTCTGCTAGGAAAGATGGTGTGTGGTTGGTGTTTGACTTTGGTGGAGGGACATTTGATGCAGCTTTACTGAAGGTGGAGGATGGAATCATGCAAGTCAAGGATACGGAGGGGGATAATTATCTTGGTGGTAAAAATTTAGATTATGCAATTGTGGATGAAATCATAATTCCATATCTTCAGGAAAATTATGTTATTGATAAAATCCTAGCAGATGATGCCAAGAAGCAGATATTGCGGGATGCTATGAAGTTTTATGCAGAGCAGGCAAAGAATCAATTGTCTTTTAAACCACATTGTGATATAACTTCCCAATTAGATGAATTTGGAGAGGATGATGAGGGGGCAGAATTGGAATTGGATATAGTTGTTACTCAGCAGCAAATAAAGGAAGTTGTTGCTCCTGTTTTTCAAAAAGCTATCAATATTTGCAAAGACTTACTCAAACGAAACAATATACAGGGAGGTGATTTAGATTCTTTGATTCTTGTTGGAGGGCCTACATATTCTCCTGTATTGCGTGAAATGCTAAAAGAACAAATAACATCTAATGTTGATACAAGTGTTGATCCGATGACTGCTGTTGCTAAAGGGGCTGCGTTATATGCTTCGGGTATTGATAGTGAAGTGACAGAAAAGATCAGCTTTGGGACTGTTGCTTTAGGACTTTCTTATGAATCTAGTTCTGTAGAAGTTGTGGAATTTGTATCTGTTAAATTATTACCGGATGAATGTACAGGGAGGCTTTCTTCTAAAGTTTTTGTGGAACTTATAAGAAATGATAGAGGTTGGTCGAGTGGCAAGATAGAAATTAATGAAATTGGAGATGTAGTGGAATGTCAGTTGATGGAAGGGAAGACTAATGTGTTCACTATTATAGCTTATGATGACAAGGGTACTTCAATTCCTTGTTTTCCCAATGAGGTGAATATAATGCAGGGCATTGTGGTCGGTAATGCTGTATTACCATATAATATAGGTATTGAAGTACATGACAGAAGCTTGAATAGAGATATTTTTATACCTCTTAAAGGGGTAGAGAAAAATCAACCTATTCCAGCCATTGGAGTGCGTAATGGTTTAAAGACGCCCAGACAACTTCGCCCGGGTATGTCAGCAGATAATATGGTTATACCAATTTATCAAGGTGAATATAATGTAGAAGGAACAAGTGCCATTTATAATGACCATGTGTTTAATGTCTCTATAAATGGAGATGATGTACCTGCACTTATTCCGGCAGATAGTGATTTGGATATAATACTAAAAGTTGATCGTTCTCAACAAATGATAATGGAAGTGACATTCCCGATTATTGGAGAAACGGTTGAAAAAGTTATAGAGGTAGCGCAGCGTTCGACGGGAGTTGATATTTATGATTTACAAAACCGACTCGATGAAGCAAAGCAGAAATTGATTTCGTTGCAATCAAGTCCGGCTATTAAAGAATCGGAAACCATTGAAGTTCAAAATATGCTGAATGATATTACCGGGCGGTTTGATGGCGAGAAAGATAGTGATGATGGCAAAATGCATTTGCTGGCAGATTTGCGTCGAGCATTTCTTAAAATAGAAGGAGTAGAGAAAGAACATGAGTGGGATTCTATAGAAGCTGAATTAAGAACCGAATTTGACAGGTTGGAAAAGGCGAATAGTGATTTAGGGAGTAAATATGATAATCAGGTAGAGGAGCTTCGTCGTCAGACAGATGTGGTGATTTGTCAAAAGGATGTTCAGGTGGGACGGCAAGTATTAGCTGATATAAATTCTCTGTTTATTACTGTCACTTTAATTTATCAGTTGGTTGGTTTTGTACGACATTATAGTCAGAATTTTAGGCAATATGCATGGAAGGATGCAAACCGTGCCCGGCAATTGCTTAATCAAGGAATGGAAATGGTGAATAATAATCCGATGGTAGAAACTTTACATCCACTTGTCTGTGCTGTTATTGATGTGATAGATATGCCTGAAAATGAGAAACCGGAGTTCTAACTATTGTTATTGAATATGCCTATATTGAGTAAAAATCAAAAGATAAACGGTTACACAGTTGTTTTCTTGGTAAAGCAGGGAATGTGTGCTGAAACTTATCGCGTAAAAGATGGTTTGGGGAATAACTTATTCCTCAAACTTATTAATTGTGCAAAATTACATCATTCGCAATTTGATGATGATGGTAATGTATTGGAACTACAGATTACCAAGCAATTAAAGCATCCCAATATCACAATGTATCGTGATAACTTAACATTACAATTGAATGGTCAAAGGTTTGTTTGTATTGTTTTTGATTTTATTGCAGGGGAAACTGCTGCTCAATATTTGACTCGTGAACAGACCTGTAGCGTATATCAGGCAAAGCAAATTGTAGCAGGTGTATTGAATGGCTTGAAATGCATTCATAATTTTTCTCGTCCGGTTATTCATAATGAATTAACGATTCAGAACGTAATGCTTGATTTGTCAAGTGAAATAGTAGTACCTAAAATTATAGATTTTGGGCATGCCAGATACATAGACCAAAACTTTGGTTTTATAAAAGAAGGAGTAAATCCATTTTATACAGCTCCTGAAGCATTCAATGGGATTTTTTCTCCACAAACAGATTTATTCTCAGTAGGAGCGTTACTTTATCATCTTTTATTTGGTTTACCTCCTTATTTTATGGATCTGTCTTTATTTCAAAAGGAAAGGATTTTATTGATAGATGCGGTTCAAGAAGGAAGGCAGAAACCTCTCAAAATACTTGATGCAAATAAATTTGAATTGGATGAGCAACTTATAAATACGATACATAAAGCGTTGTCTCTTGATATTGATAGTCGTTTTAAATCTGCTGATGAGTTTTTAAAGGCATTAAATGGTGAAATAAAGGTTTTGAAGTTATCTAATGAAGATAAAGTAAATACTAGTTTGGTAGAAAATACGTGTGTGCCAGTTAGGAAGGTTGGAAAAGGTTTTGCTGATGTAGCAGGTATGGTAGATTTGAAAGTGCAACTTCAATCTGATGTTATTGATTTGCTGCAACACCCGGAGCAAGCGAAGGAATTAGGCTTGTTCATTCCTAATGGTTTACTGTTTTATGGTCCTCCGGGATGCGGCAAGACGTTCTTTGCAGAAAAATTTGCCGAAGAAGCAGGAATTCATTATAGATATATCAAATGTTCGGATGTGGCATCTCCATATATTCATGGTGGACAAGGCAAAATAGCTGCAATTTTTGATGATGCTCGCAAGAATGCACCGACAATCTTGTTTTTCGATGAAATAGATGCTATGATTAAAGACCGTAGCAGACAAACTAATGTTAGTGAGGCTGGTGAAGTCAATGAATTTTTGGCACAATTGAATAATTGTGGTCAGAATGGAGTTTTGGTCATTGGTGCTACTAATAAACCGACAGAAATAGATAAAGCTGCTTTGCGTGCAGGGCGTTTAGAATTGAAATACTATATTCCCCAACCCGATAAAGAAACACGTAAAAGTATGTTTGAATTAAATCTGCAAAAGAGAAAGGTTGATTTCGGTATTGATTATGAAAGACTTGCATTACTAACAGAAAACTATATTTCGTCGGATATTAAATTGATTGTTGACATGGCGGCTCGATTGACTTTTCGGAGAAAAATGGGAAAGATTACAATGAATGTATTGGAGGAGGTTATTAAAACTTCTAAACCAAGTATCTCGATAGATGTCATACATGAGCATGAAGCTATCAGAGATAAATTCTTAGGAATAAAAACAAAATTTGATCAACGAAGGAAAATTGGATTTAATTAGTAGAATTATGGAAATAAATGAGTTGTATTTAAAAACAGCATTTTGCTGTATGGCATGCGATGGGGATATTGCGCCTAAAGAATTGGAATTTATAAGGAGCTACGTTTCTAATAACGAATTGTTCTCTGTGGTGGATGTGGAAAACAAGTTGAATGAATACGTAGCAGATATAAATCAGCAGGGCATATCATTTCTGAATGATTATTTGAAAGATATTGCTAATATGTCTTTAACAGAAACACAGGAACTTAATATTGTGAGGATTGCCATTCAAATGATAGAAGTTGATAATAAAATAGAATATTCAGAAATAAGTTTTTTCAAAAGGATTCGTCTTAATCTGAATATTTCGGATGTTACTATTCTTGAAGATATGCCAGATAAAGAAGATTATTTATTGCCTGACATTATTCTGAAAGAATATGAATTTGTTTTGAATACTCCTTTTCTAAATATAAACTTGAAGAATTAGAATGAGGACAATATTAATTATACTTTTCTCTATTATACAGATTCCTTGCGTTTTAGAGGGATGGTTATCCTATATTCTTAATTGCTTAATCAAGATGTTATCTAGGATAATATTCTTATTGGCAATAGTTTCATTTATTTGGTGGCCGTTGGATATGTTTTGTGGTATTTGTTGGGCAAGTTGTGAATCTATAAAGTTGAAATTGCAAGGTATTGATATTGACTTTTCTGAAGCATTGGTTTTGTATGTGCAACATTATCCACAATTGTGAGTCTTAGATAATAAATATGAATATATTGAGAGAAATATCATGTACATTTACTTCATATGTTGATGTTGAAGATCGTATATAAGAATAAGTCGGCAATGTGATAGGTGCTGTTATAGCTATGAGTTTATTCCTTATCTGAAATAAATAACCGTTTTTTTTGTTTTGTATACGAACAAAAATACTATATTTGTATTTTGTATATAGAACAATACCAGATATGGACAAGGAACAAATAAAGCAAATAATTGGTGAAAATCAAGAGTTTGTGAAGGATATAACATTTATGGAACGTCCTTTTACTTTTGAGGATGCGGGTAATTATGTGTTTTTAGGTATTCGCCGGGCTGGAAAATCCTATTTGATGTATCAGCGGATACACCAACTTCTGAAAAAAGGGCATACGATAGAAGAAATACTATATATCAACTTTGAAGATGAACGTTTTATCGGCTTGAAATCGGAAGAGTTGGACGATATAAAATTGGCATACGAAGAGACTTTTCCCTATCAGCCTATTTTCTTCTTGGATGAGATACAAGTTGTAGACGGGTGGGAAAAGTTCGTTCGTCGGTTGGTAGATAAAAAATATCGTGTATATGTGACTGGAAGTAATGCGAAGATGTTGAGTAGTGAGATTGCTACGACATTAGGCGGGCGTTTTCTTATTCAGGAGGTATATCCGTATTCTTTTCGTGAGTTTCTTCTTTCGCAGGATATAATCTTAAAAACAAACTGGCTTTATACTCCAAGTTTACGTAATGAAGTGGTGCGCACTTTTGATGCTTATTTTTATAATGGGGGATTTCCTGAATTGATAGCATTTAAAGATAAACGTTCTTGGTTGAGCGGGCTTTATCAGAAAATATTCTTTGGTGATCTGGTGGCCCGTTATGCACTACGTAATTCGGATTCGATGAGTTTGTTGGTGAAAAAACTTGCTGAAAGTGTCATGCAACCCTCTTCTTACAATCGACTTAAAAATATAGTATCTTCAGCGGGAGAGAGCGTGGGGGTGCGAACAGTTATTGACTATGTGGGATATTTGGAAGAAACTTGGCTGATATTCAGTATTGAAAATTATGCAGCTCGTTTTGCGGAAAGAGAGAGTAACCGGAAATACTATTTTATTGATAATGGCATTTTGAATCTGTTTATCTTTAATCCGGAAACTTTGTTGTTGGAGAATTTAGTAGCTGTCTCTTTATATAGAATGGTTGGAAAGGAGCTATATTTCTATAATCAAAATGTAGAAGTTGATTTTTATATCCCTGATCAGAAATGGCTTGTTCAAGCATCATATAATATTTCTGATACTCAAACTTTTACTCGTGAAGTAAATGGGCTTTTGAAAACAGCAAAGTTCTTAAAGGCGGAGAAGTTACAAATTGTGACTCGTAATGAAGAACGTACGGTGGAACAGGATGGTTTTACAATAGAGGTGATTCCCATTTGGAAATGGATGATAATGCTAGAGAATAAGTGACATCAGGGTAAAGTGGATGAGACAACAAAAAGAAAATTGGAAAAATAACTAATACAATTTATATATGGGCTGTTTAATGAATTTATTGTGGTTGTTGCTTGGTGGTATTTTTACTGCCGTTGAATACCTCATTTCAAGTATATTGATGATGCTTACCATTATTGGTATTCCGTTTGGTATGCAAACCTTGAAACTGGCAGGACTTGCTTTGTGGCCTTTCGGTAAAGAGGTAAGAAGTGGAAACCGCTCTGGCGGTTGCCTTTATATATTGATGAATATCCTGTGGATATTTTTGGGTGGCATTTGGATCTGTCTGTCCCATTTGGTTTTCGGGGCTATATTATGTATTACTATCATTGGTATTCCTTTTGGCTTACAGCACTTTAAATTGGCAGCTTTGGCATTATCACCTTTTGGGAAAGACATTATAACAGTGTAAGAGTAGTTGTAGGGAAGCGTATGCTTATAATTAAAAGTTATAATGCATAATTAGAAACTATTGGCGGGTCTTGATTGTTTACCGTACCTTTGCAGCCGGAAAACAATTAAAGATAAAAAGATATGATTTCAACAGCTACAAAAACTTTGCAGGCAAATAATAAAATGATTTATGTTGCACTGCTTTCTACTCTGACTTTCTTTCTTTTTTTAGACTATATTCCAGGATTGGAAGCATGGTCGGCTTGGGTAACTCCTCCGGTTGCTTTGTTCCTCGGACTTATTTTTGCATTGACTTGCGGACAAGCGCATCCTAAGTTTAATAAGAAAACCTCTAAATATCTGTTGCAATATTCAGTTGTAGGATTGGGATTTGGTATGAATCTTCATTCTGCTTTAGCTTCCGGTAAGGAAGGCATGGAGTTTACGGTCATTTCGGTGATCGGAACCTTGGTAATAGGTTGGTTTATTGGACGTAAGTTGTTCAAGATCGACCGTAATACAGCTTATCTTATCAGTTCGGGAACTGCTATCTGTGGTGGTAGTGCTATCGCAGCAGTGGGACCAGTGTTGAAAGCGAAGGACAGTGAAATGTCTGTGGCATTGGGTACTATCTTTATCTTGAATGCTATCGCACTTTTCATTTTCCCTGCCATTGGTCATGCATTAAATATGGATCAGCAACAATTCGGAACATGGGCGGCCATTGCCATTCATGATACCAGTTCTGTAGTAGGTGCAGGAGCTGCTTATGGCGAAGAAGCATTGAAAGTGGCAACCACTATTAAACTGACCCGTGCGCTTTGGATTATCCCGATGGCTTTTGCTACTTCCTTTATTTTCAAGAGCAAAGGACAAAAGATAAGTATTCCATGGTTTATCTTCTTCTTCGTGTTGGCATTGGTAGTAAACACTTATTTGCTGGATGGAGTACCACAATTGGGAGCGGCTATTAACGGTATTGCCCGTAAAACTCTGACGATTACCATGTTTTTCATCGGTGCTTCTCTTTCTATTGATGTATTGAAAGCAGTTGGAATAAAGCCTTTGGTTCAAGGGATTTTGCTTTGGGTAATAATCAGCTTGAGCACATTGGCATACATTTATTTTGTATAAGAGGAAAAAAGAGAGAATTATATAAAAGAGAAAAAGGTGGGAGAATGATCGTAGTAAACGATTTTCTCCCACCTTTGTTTATTCAGTTTTAGTCTGTGGATAAAGCAGAATTAAAGCAAATTATTTCTTCTTCAATTCTTCAAAGATTAATCCTTCCAGTTCTTCAGCCAGTTCAGGATTATCCATGATGCATTGTTTGGCGGCATCACGTCCTTGTCCTAACTTAGTATCGTTGTAGCTATACCATGAACCGCTCTTCTTGATGATTCCCAAGTCAGCACCCAAGTCGATGATTTCTCCGGAATGGGAGATACCCTCACCGAACATGATGTCAAATTCTGCTTTGCGGAAAGGAGGTGCTACTTTATTCTTCACCACTTTCACCTTAGTCAGTTTACCGAGAATCTCTTCGCCATCTTTGATCGGTTGGCTACCACGGATATCCAAACGTACAGAAGCGTAGAACTTCAAAGCGTTACCACCGGTTGTTGTTTCCGGGTTACCGAACATAACACCGATCTTCTCACGCAACTGGTTGATGAAAATACAAGTAGTACGTGTCTTGCTCACAGCAGCTGTCAACTTACGAAGAGCCTGCGACATCAAACGTGCTTGAAGGCCTACTTTGTTATCACCCATGTCGCCTTCGATTTCCGCTTTAGGAGTCAGTGCAGCTACAGAGTCAATAACGATGATGTCGATAGCAGAAGAACGAATCAGTTGTTCCGCAATCTCCAACGCTTGCTCGCCGTTATCCGGTTGAGAGATATAAAGATCATCGATATTTACGCCCAGTTTAGATGCGTAGAAACGGTCGAAAGCGTGTTCGGCATCAATAAAAGCAGCGATACCGCCGGCCTTTTGTGCTTCAGCAATGGCGTGGATAGCCAATGTTGTTTTACCGGAAGACTCCGGGCCATAGATTTCAATGATTCTACCTCTTGGGTAACCTCCAACGCCAAGTGCCACGTTCAGGGCAATAGAGCCTGTTGGGATCACTTCTACTTGTTCAACACTATCATCACCCATTTTCATGATAGAACCTTTACCGAGCTCTTTTCTATCTTTTCCATGGCAGCCTGTAAGGCTTTTAGTTTTTCGCTTGATGCCATTTTATTATCTGTTTCAAAATTAAGTTCGTCTTTTTTTGCCATACCTTATTCTTATATAATTAATGGAGTTATTGATTTAAAATCTGTGAGGCATGTTCTTTGGTCTTCACTTCTTTGGGAGTGATAATCCGTTCTACGATTCCCTCTTCATTAATCAGGAAAGTAGTGCGGAAAGTACCCATGTAAGCACGTCCGTACAGTTTCTTTTCTCCCCATACTCCAAATTCTTCTACTAACTTTTTGTCAGTGTCAGCAATCAGAGTGAAAGGAAGATTGTTCTTTTCGATGAATTTCTGGTGCGACTTTTCATTGTCTACGCTGACACCGATTACTTCATAGCCGGCTTTACGTAGTTCGGAATAGTTGTCGCGCAGGTTACACGCTTGTGCGGTGCAACCTGATGTACTGTCCTTTGGGTAGAAGTACAACACAATTTTTTTTCCTTTATAAGCACTTAAACGGATTTCTTCGCCTTTCTCATTGATACCCAAGACTTCCGGTGCTTTATCTCCTACGTTTATCATAACTTTCTTTTAATGAATAGGTGTACGCTTATAATTCCAAATCCTTGTCGAACTCTTCATGCCAGGGAAGACCTTGCTTATTGAGTTGTTCCATGAACGGATCCGGATTGAATTCTTCTACATTGTTTACACCCGGACGATTCCATTCGCCTTTGAAGAACATCATGGCTCCAATCATTGCCGGAACTCCGGTGGTGTAGCTTACTCCCTGCATACCGGTTTCCTGATAAGCTTCCTGGTGACTACAGTTGTTGTATACATAGTAAGTACGTTCCTTACCATCTTTCAGACCACGGATACGGCAACCGATAGAAGTTTCTCCTTCGTAGTTTTCTCCTAAATCCTGCGGGTTAGGCAATACAGCCTTCAAGAATTGCAATGGTACAATCTTCATTCCGTTGTAATCAACCTCGTCGATTCGTGCCATACCGATGTTTTGGATAACGCGTAAATGAGTTAAATACTCCTGTCCGAAAGTCATCCAGAAACGTGCACGTTTGATAGTCGGATAATGTTTCACCAAAGATTCCAGTTCTTCGTGATAAAGAAGATAAGAGTCACGCGGACCGATGTTCGGGTATGTCAGGTCTTTATGGATTTCCAGCGGACCGGTAGTTACCCATTTGCCATTTTCATAATAGCGTCCGTTTTGTGTAATCTCGCGAATGTTGATCTCCGGATTGAAGTTTGTAGCAAAAGCCTTATGATGGTTACCTGCATTGCAGTCTACAATGTCCAGATATTGAATCTCATCAAAATAATGTTTAGCTGCATAGGCAGTATAGATACCGCTTACTCCCGGGTCGAATCCGCAGCCGAGGATAGCTGTCAGACCTGCTTCTTTGAAACGATCGTGATAAGCCCACTGCCAGCTGTATTCAAAATGAGCTTCATCTTTCGGCTCATAGTTGGCGGTGTCCAGATAGTTCACTCCGGCTTTCAGACAAGCTTCCATAATCGTCAGATCCTGATAAGGGAGAGCTACATTAATCACCATTTCGGGTTTGAAATTGTTGAATAAGGCTACCAGCTCCTCTACATTGTCTGCGTCAACTTTAGCTGTTTTTATATTGGGGTTACCTATTGCCTCGACGATTTTATCGCATTTCTCTTTCGTACGACTGGCAATCATGATATCTGTAAATACATCGGCATTTTGTGCCACTTTGTGTGCAACGACAGTGCCAACACCGCCTGCACCAATAATAAGAACTCTACCCATTTCTGTATTTAATGAATTATAATTTATGATTTATGATTTATTGGTTTGGCAAATATACGTGATTATTTTCAGATAATCATTGCGCAGCTACTCCTTTTTATTTGTAACGTTGCAAGGTTCCGTTTTCGAATTCCAGCGTTTTGCCATTGTAGAACCAAGTTTCGAAACGACTGTCTTTTTTCAGCTCGATTTCTATCGGATCACCAATGGATAAACGACATTCTACTGTGCTCATCCCTGCCTCTAAATCTCCCCGGGAGATAATCTGCCAACGGCTTTCTGTAATGCCCGGATATTTCTTATGTATATCCTCGAATTCGAAAAAGTCCTCGATATAATTATCATTTTTGACAATCACGTCATATTTCAGATCTGTTTCCAATTCATAGATTGCCCCGTCCCTATCCGTTAATGACAGGGTAGCCAGGCTGCCGGGGGGAGATAATTTAATCTCTTTTATTTGCAGAACCGTATATCGGGGCAAGTGAACACGTGATTCGGTCTGCTTATCTTCAAAAGATACGATTCTTTTGGCCGGCAGCATCTTTTTAGGATAAACGGTCATTCCCAAGTATTTATTTTTCAGGCTTTCAATAGTACCCAGACTCTTGTTAGTGAAACTGAATGCATTTGAAAAATATTTCATTCTCTTTTCGCCTTGAAAATCATTCAGGTCCATGCCGGAGTTCGTTCGCGAGAGAGCGACTTCCAAATAATAAGAATGTCCCTGTGTATCTTTGAATACGATTTTCACTGGATATGCCTGACTGCCGACTCCAATAGCGGTAATTGTAGCTCCGTATTGACAGGAATTGCTATATTCTGATAGCCGGATAATTGTTGGCATCGTCTACCCGGGCACTTTCAGATTGTATATAGACTGTTTTTCCTATTAACAACTCTTTGGCAGTATCTACATCTTTCAGATAAACCAATCCATTGATACCGGCACGGGGAGCCTTCTCGCAAATCTCGTCCAGCCTCATGTTCTTTATGTCATAATAATATTTTTCTCCCTCACATTCGAATACGAAGCGAGTGGAATAGTTAGTCCCGGTTGATATATTTTGAGCCTTCTCTTCTGTTCCCGTGAAAGTGAGAATTTTGTGCTTCAGCAGGCTGTTGTCTATTCCTTTTTCGGTGTCGTAGCTGGAAAGAGTAGGAAGGAACATGTTCCGTGTAGAAGGAACAAACATAAACTTCATTCCGGGTGTCCATTTACACAGCGGTTGCAGTGGAAAGTTATTCTTGATGAATTGTTCTTCTTCACCTACAGGGATTTCCTGTGTGGAAGGAGTAGTGACAATGTAATCACTTTGAGCTGTGATAGGACACGTGCCACAACAGAATAGAATTAAAGACAGGACAATTATTCTCATATTTGTTTACTTTAAGTGAACTATGTAAATTGTTCGTTTGTTGTATATCTACTGGCAAATGTATATATTTTATGTTGTATTGGATGTTATTTTCCAATCTTTTTGATATCTTTGCCCCCGATTTTAACTTAAACGTTATAACAATATGAAGAAAGTATTTGTTTCAATTTGCATTGCTGGTGCAGCACTTGCAATGTCTTCGTGCCGTTCGGTTGAGAAGGCAATCCCCCTGTCATCTATCAATGGTGAATGGAATATTATAGAAGTCAACGGCTCGAAAATTGCTCCGGGCGAAAGTAGAACCCTTCCTTTTATCGCTTTTGATACAGCGACCGGTCGTGTGTCCGGTAATAGCGGATGTAATCGTATGATGGGCAGTTTCGATGTAAATGCGAAGCCGGGAAGCCTTGAACTTACAGGGATGGCTAGTACCCGAATGATGTGTCCGGATATGACTACTGAAAATAATGTATTGAATGCTTTTGCGCAAGTAAAAGGATACAAGAAGGCAGGTAAAGATAAGATGTATCTTTGCAATTCGTCCAACCGTCCGGTTGTCGTTCTACAAAAGAAGGAGGCTGATGTGAAACTTTCAGTTTTGAATGGAGAATGGAAAATTAAAGAAGTGAATGGTGAAGCAATTCCTTCCGGTATGGAAAAACAACCTTTCATTGCTTTTGATGTGAAGAAAAAGACTATTCATGCAATGCCGGATGTAATTTGATTAATGGTGGTTTTGAAACCAGTACAAGTAATGCCAAATCTATTTCTTTCCCGGGAGTAGCAAGCACAATGATGGCTTGTCCTGATATGGAAACAGAAGGTAAGGTGCTGAAAGCTATCAATGAAGTGAAATCATTCGATGTGTTGTCCGGTGGTGGCATTGGTTTGTATGATGCAAACGGTGCATTGGTCATCGTGCTGGAAAAGTAATAAAGAAGAGTTATATATAATAGGATATGCCTGTGTCGCACTTGACGATACAGGCATATTTTTCCTTTATCGAACCAGAGCCGCCTGTATTTGTTTAAAGAAACAGTTGCTGATTGGCTTTGAATATGACTATATCAGCAGTGTTTATTTATTAAAACTGTCTTTTTGGCAGATATTATGTCATGCATTCGTATAATTTTCTTTTGGCACACGGTTTGCTTTTTAATAAGCGTCCGTTCGCGGCGAAGCTCCTTGATAAGAGCAGAGAAACAACCGGACAAAAAGAAATCATTGAATAAATAATAAATAAAAAAATAACGATCATGGGAAAAATTATTGGTATTGACTTAGGAACTACAAACTCTTGTGTTGCCGTATTCGAAGGTAACGAACCTGTAGTAATTGCAAACAGTGAAGGTAAGCGTACAACTCCTTCTGTTGTCGCTTTCGTTGATGGTGGCGAACGTAAAGTGGGTGATCCTGCAAAACGTCAGGCTATTACGAACCCTACACGTACAATCTTCTCTATCAAACGTTTCATGGGTGAAAATTGGGATCAGGTACAAAAAGAAGTGACTCGTGTTCCTTATAAAGTAGTGAAAGGTGACAACAACACTCCGCGTGTTGACATCGACGGACGTCTGTATACTCCGCAAGAAATCTCTGCAATGATTCTTCAGAAAATGAAGAAGACTGCCGAAGATTACCTTGGACAGGAAGTAACAGAAGCAGTCATCACCGTTCCTGCTTATTTCTCCGACTCTCAACGTCAGGCTACAAAAGAAGCCGGACAGATTGCCGGTCTGGAAGTAAAACGTATTGTAAACGAACCGACAGCCGCAGCTCTTGCTTACGGCCTAGATAAGGCTCACAAAGATATGAAGATTGCTGTATTCGACCTTGGTGGTGGTACATTCGATATCTCTATCCTCGAATTTGGTGGTGGTGTATTTGAAGTACTTTCTACAAACGGTGATACTCACCTTGGTGGTGACGACTTCGACCAGGTAATCATCAACTGGTTGGTACAGGAATTCAAGAACGACGAAGGTGCTGACTTGACTCAGGATCCGATGGCTTTGCAACGTCTGAAAGAAGCTGCTGAAAAAGCTAAGATTGAGCTTTCTTCTTCTACAAGTACAGAAATCAACTTGCCGTATATCATGCCGGTAGGTGGTGTGCCTAAGCATTTGGTGAAGACTTTGACTCGTGCAAAATTCGAATCTCTGGCTCACGAATTGATCCAGGCTTGTCTTGAACCATGTAAGAAAGCAATGAGCGATGCAGGTTTGAACAATGCTGATATTGATGAAGTAATCCTTGTTGGTGGTTCTTCACGTATTCCGGCTGTTCAGAAATTGGTAGAAGATTTCTTCGGCAAAGCTCCTTCTAAAGGTGTGAATCCGGATGAAGTAGTAGCTATTGGTGCTGCTGTGCAGGGTGCTGTTTTGACAGACGAGATCAAAGGTGTAGTATTGTTGGATGTTACTCCGCTGTCAATGGGTATCGAAACACTGGGTGGTGTAATGACTAAGTTGATCGACGCTAACACTACCATTCCGGCTCGTAAGAGTGAAACATTCTCTACTGCTGCTGATAATCAAAGTGAAGTTACGATTCATGTATTGCAGGGAGAACGTCCGATGGCTGCTCAGAATAAATCAATCGGTCAGTTCAATTTGTCAGGTATTGCTCCGGCCCGTCGTGGTGTTCCTCAAATTGAGGTTACATTCGATATCGATGCGAACGGTATCTTGAAAGTATCTGCTAAAGATAAGGCTACTGGTAAAGAACAAGCTATCCGCATCGAAGCATCCAGCGGTTTGAGCAAGGAAGAAATCGAAAAGATGAAGGCTGAAGCTGAAGCTAATGCTGAAGCAGATAAGAAAGAACGTGAAAAAATCGATAAGCTGAACCAGGCTGACAGCGTAATCTTCCAGACTGAAAATCAGTTGAAGGAATTAGGTGATAAGTTGCCTGCTGATAAGAAAGCTCCGATTGAAGCTGCTTTGCAGAAGTTGAAAGATGCTCACAAAGCACAGGACTTGGCTGCTATTGATACTGCTATGGCAGAGATCAATACTGCCTTCCAGGCTGCAAGTGCTGAAATGTACGCACAGGGTGGTGCACAAGGTGGTGCACAGGCTGGTCCTGATATGAACGGTGATGCTGGTCAGCAAGATAATAGCAAGCATGGAGATAACGTTCAGGATGCTGACTTTGAGGAAGTGAAGTAAGCTCCTATAGAAATAAGAATACATTATCATAAGGAAAGCGTGTAGCTCAATGAGTTACACGCTTTTCTTGTTTTTGGCCGTACACAATAATATTGCTATCTTTGCGTTATTATTATAAACATCTGTACCTCATTTGTATCTCGAAACTATAGTAGATAATGTGCGAAACTATGGGGCGCAAGATAATTAGTAACAATAACATAGAGATATTAGTATGCCTGGATCAAAGTATAAGATAGTGCGGAAGTGTCCTGTATGCGGAGAAGAATTCTTCGCACGGACTTTGGAGTCTTGGTATTGCTCGCCAAAATGTTCCAAAGTAGCTTGGAAACGCAAGCATGATGAAGAAAAGCGTCAGTTGGAATTAGACAGCATAGCCAAGAGTATTCCCAATTATAGGGATTATATCACAATAACAGAAGCGTATGCTTTGTTTGGTATTAGCCGAGATTCCATTTATCGGCTAATAAACTGAACCGAATCTCATCTATTAAGCGTAAAGGAGCCAAAATCAAGGTCAGCAAAACGGAATTGATGAAGTTATACCCACTTCGGCAATCTCCGCTTGACACCAACCCAAGGAAACCAGTTACCATGTACCGCATGGAACCAGAGGATTGCTATACAATAGGTGAGATTTCCAAGAAATTTCATCTGGATGACAGCACCGTGTATGCTCATATAC
>NZ_QTMZ01000070.1:0-20482 GCF_003602935.1 Bacteroides sp. AM54-2NS | reverse complement strand
TTGGCCGTCAAACCGTTTTTTGGGGGGGAATGCTTAAAGATACAAAAAAGGCAACTAACTCGCAATGAATTAGTTGCCTTAAATTTTATTATTTTAGGAATATCCCTAAGATAATTGGGAAAACCGTGATCCGTCTAATTCGTGCCTGAATTTTTAATTTAATCTATCGCTTGCAGATAGCTTTAAAATCGCAATACGAACACTTTTTAGTGTCCTCTGTCTGCGTGAAAGGCTCTTTTTCATTAAAGATCTCTTCTAATAATGCCTGTAAGCGTTCACGGAATTCATCTTCAAAAAAGGCGAAGTTGTTTACCGGTATTTTCGGTTTGCGGGGTTCTCCCATTTCAATAACAGGCGAATAGCTTTCCGATGCTGCCCGATGAATGTAGAGCAGGGCAGGAGCTACCATTAATGATTGCTTCCGGCTCATGATAGCGGCATACAGGAAAGTCTGGAAGATATAGTTCGGGCGTGTTTCCGATGGTGTAAACAGTTGCTCGATGTTGGCTGGAATCTTAGGGCTTCCTCCTGTTTTGTAGTCAACAATCCGCAGGGTACTTTCTTTAGCATCCATACGGTCGATTGTCCCACCCAGGCGGAGAGTGAACGGTCCTTGTCCCGTTTGTATGGTTATCTCTTCTGAAACCTTCTTTTCCATGGCGACCATTTCAAAAGGAGTATATTGAAGGTCGTTGCGGAGCAATTGTTTCAGATAGGAAACAATTACTTTGGAGTTGATAAGCTGTATGCCGTTATATTCGGGCTTTTCTTCGGGAGCGACCTTGAATAATTCTTCCTTGAAGGCTTGATCGACATAGCTTTGCAACTTTACTTCATTACGTAATAAGCGTTCAATATCTTCTTTCTGTATCATTTTTCCATTGGCAGTCAGATCGGTGTATGCCAATTGGGCAGAGAGATGGAAAATGGTTCCAAACAAAGCTGAATCAATTTCTGCACTGACTTCATCCGGTGTTTTTAATCCCGCTACGTAACGGTAATAGAATCTCAACCGGCAATCAAGATAAGCATTGAGGGCGGAAGGAGAGAGAATTACCGATGAAGGATTAGTGCTATCGTAAGTACGATAAATTTGTCTTAGTACTTCAGGTGTTTTTTCTATCTGTATCTCTTGGATGCTTTGCGGAGATTGTCCGGCTTCCAGATACTCACGAGTGATATCATGCGGACCTTCCACGAGTAATTGTAGCATGAAGCGGGACTCTTCTCCACGGTTGAGACCGTCCGAGGAAGTATTGTAGAGCAGAGTGATATTTTCTGCCCGCTGTATCAGGCGATAGAAGTAGTAGGCATACACTGCATTCTTATGTTCGATAGTGGTCATGCCAAAAGCTTTCCGGAGGTTATAGGGAATAAAAGAAGATTCTCCTCCGGATTTGGGGAGTTGTCCTTCGTTGAGAGATAATATGATGAGATTCCGGAAGTCCAGATTACGTGTTTCCAATACTCCCATGACTTGCATTCCGATAGCGGGTTCTCCATGAAAAGGAATATTGGAAGCTGTCAATACTTTGGTTATCAGTCGTTTCAGAGTGTCGGTGCGTATACTTAGTTCTCCGCTTTCAATCAAACTGTAGAGACGGTTGATTTTGGTGTGGCTTTGGAAGAGGGATTCTCTATAAAGTTGATTGAAAATATCATTGTATTCCCCTTCTTTGCGATAAATGGTTGAAATATCTTTGATTAATTCAATCAGATAATCGCATAGCTCTTTAATGCCATTACGGGGAGTGAAGAGGGTAGCCAGGAAATCATCTTGCTTCAGTTCCGATGGAAGTGGATAGAAGCGGTTTGTTTTGGTTAGTTCGCGTTCCAGTGGACCGGCATGGGATGAGATTTGCTGGGTATAGGGATGTTTCAATATGGCTGATACCGCCTCGTAAGTGAATCGGCCGGTATCGGAGCGGTAACCGTTGGTTTGTAGCTCCATAGCGGCATTGATAAAACTATAAACAGGAGTTTGAGCCAATGGGAATCCCATGGTGATATTGACATTCTTCACTTCCTGCGGAATGGAATGAAGTACAGGGAGCAGCAGGGCTTCATTACAAAGTACTACGGCATTTTCTTTTTCCTTTTCTTCAGCGATTTGTGAATGATTGTCCGTAATCATTTTGATCCATTCGGGGAGGAAACGGGCTTGTGCATTCTCGGTGGAAGCGGAAATATAACGTATTTTTTTCGGTTCTTTGAAAGTATCGAAAAAGCTTTCCGGGAGTTCGTTCGGAAATTCCCCCAGATTACGTTTCAGAAATTCTCCGGCTTCATGTTTTCTGATTTGTTGGGTGTAGAAAATATCGTAGTCCCAATAAAAGAGTGCTTTGCCTGCATCTTTCAGTTTTCTGAAAAATTCGTTTTCTACTTTGTTCAGTACATTGAAACCGACAAATATGTATTTGTCGTATTTGAGTTGATCGGTATTGAGTTGCTCAATCACATTCCGGTAGAGCATGCCCTCGTATGCGATGCCTAGTTCTGTCAGGTTTTCCCGGTAACGATGGTAGATAGTGCCTAGTTTGTCCCAAAGGGAAATAAATTTCTCTTTGAGTGCGGTTCGTCTTTCAATGGAGAAATTCTGAAAAAACTGTTGAATGG
Organism: Bacteroides sp. AM54-2NS; assembly: GCF_003602935.1. Classification (NCBI taxonomy): domain Bacteria; kingdom Pseudomonadati; phylum Bacteroidota; class Bacteroidia; order Bacteroidales; family Bacteroidaceae; genus Bacteroides; species Bacteroides sp. AM54-2NS. Next base: position 17,866 of record NZ_QTMZ01000070.1, on the reverse strand, counting down.
CTTCTTCCTGTTCTTTGTCGAGGAATTCATAGTCGTCCATCAGGTTTTTCAGATCTTGCAGATTACTGAATAGTTTGTCGGCATCAACCATATTCTTATCCACATCATCAAAATCACTAATCAACAACTCTCCCCAGAAGTAGAAATCATCCAATGTTTCCTGACTCTGTGTTTCCTCTTTGAATACTTTATAAAGCTCACAAACCAATCGAATAGGGTCACCGCTTTTTTGTACTGATAGTTTCTGAAACAGGTCGCTGATACTCATGGCGGCTGGTGACCAGATCGGTTGATCGGATTCTCCTGCCAAATATTCATTGAAAAACAAGTTAGCACGTTTATTGGGGAAAATGAGTGCTGTACGTGACAGGTCATTTCCTATTTTGGCATATAAATCGTGAGCGACTAGTTGGAGAAATGATTGCATATTGATTAAGTTTTTTCTAATTCATATATTTATTGTGCCCGGAACATAACTGGAACGGTGAAATAAACGGCTACTTTAGTACCATCTTCCAGTTCTCCCGGCTTCCATTTGGGCATTTGGTTGATGATGCGCAATGCTTCTTTATCCAAGTAAGGATCTACGCTGCGTACAACTTTGGGGTTGACTACATTTCCTTCCTTATCAACAACAAACCGGATAATAACACGTCCCTGTGGTCCCATCTCTCCTTGAGCGACTGTCGGATACTTTATTTTTTTTCCAAGGAATTGTATTAATGCTTGTTGACCTCCCGGGAATTCCGGCATAACCGGAGCTACTTCCAGTGTATCACTAGCCGACAGTGAAGTATTTGATATATCGGGGGCAACAAATCCAACTACTACAGGTGGTTCTTCACAAATATCTCCTTCTAGCACATCATCGGGTGTTGGCGCTGGTGGCGGGGGAGGTGGTGCATCTTTTATGGAGGCAATGATGGTGTCTTCTGCCGGAGTGGGGACAGGCTCTCCCATAATGAGATTTTCATAGGAAGTTGTATCACTAGACACTTCTTTATTCATTCCTTTATTAGCCGAATTAGTGCATGAAGTCATTGGAGTCATGGCTATCAGCCCTGCAGATATGCCTAATACTGTGATTGCTTTTCCCGCTATCTGTTTTCGTTCAAGCTGCTGCTCCAAATAACGAACTTCCGCTTCGCATTTGGGACAAGTGCCCAAACAGTCTCCCTGATACTGACATTCAGAGGTGATGAATTCAATATCATTCGCTTCAGCTATCTGCCGACGAATCTCTTTTAAAATTTTGCAAGTTTGTTTTCCTCGTACCATGTCATTAATCATTAGGGGTTTTATAAGTGAACCGGTCGAACTGGGTAATTCCCATTTCTTTCAGAAGTTCTATGCTTTGGTCAATATCCTTCTCCGTATTATAGGAGGGGATGAGTGGTGTCCGAATAACGATTTGCTTGGTTTTGTCTTGCCCGATTAAATACCGTAAATTACCTAAGACGTTTTCATTATTCTTTCCGGTATATCGCTGATAGATGTCATTATTCATATCTTTGATGTCGATTATGTAATTATCTATAATAGAAATCAGTTCTTCTACATTCTGTTGCGGAACATTGAGAGAGGTTTCGACAGTGATTCTCCATTCCGGGCCACAGAGTTGGCGGAATTGCCTGATAAATTCGCTTTGTAATAAAGGTTCTCCACCTCCAAATGTGACTCCGCCGCAACTCGCCAAAAAGTAAAGTTCATCTTTGCGTACTTCCTCGTAGAGCTGGTTACAATTATAGCTCTCCCAAACACCGTTAGGCTGCAAAGATGTCGGGTTGAGACAGTATTTGCAACGCAATGGGCAGCCGTGAAATGCAACTAGTGTTGTAACTCCTTCACCGTCAATTGTTAGTCGATGGCGGGCGATGCCGATGAGGGGAACTGCTTTCATACTTTTTCTATTTTTTCTTCATCCACATACCACAAGTAACCGGTGATATTCTTATATCCCATCTTGGTAAGTAGCTGCATGTAGCCTTTTACCTGTTTATTATATTTAGGGTTTTCCTTACCAAATTTGAAATCAACTACAACAACCTGGTTGTCTTTCATCATTACGCGGTCCGGGCGACGGGTTTGCAGCACTCCTTTTTCTTTATAGATAATGGCACACTCATTAAATAATGTCCACTTCCCGGAATACCAATCTTGAATTTCAGGAGAAGAAAAAGCTTTCGTTGCAACTTCGCGGGCTACTTTTTCTTTCTCATCATTTCTGATCACTCCTTCAAAAATAAGTCGTTCGATGGCCGGATCTATATCTTCTGCTGTTTCGATAACAGAAAACAGGGTGTGTAACATACGCCCGCGGTTGATAAAGCGGTCGTCCGAGTCTTCTTCCTCAATTCCCTGGATGAAGTCCGCTGAACGGTTGGACTGACGAAACTCAATATCATGGCGCATGGATTCCATCCGGATAGGGAGCTTTTCCGGTTTCTGGGTTAGCTTGTTGGTCGATGTCTTTGTTCTTTCTTTTTCTGACGGACATAGTTGTCCTTGTTCGTAACAGTCTTCTTCCCAATCAATACCTTCTTCCTTAGCTACGATTGGGAGAGTGTTTGCCAACAGTTCGGACATGGTACCTTTTTGATTTTTTCTGCTCCAGATAATAAGGTTTTTTCCTGCACGGGTAAAAGCAACGTATAACAGATTGAGGTTATCTACCAAAGTTGGAGACGCTCTTGCAGGTAGTCGTTTCCATAAATAGATTCTGCCATTTGGGTGGAGTAGTTGATAGGGAGAATATCCAACGCGTCGAATGGTGCTACTTGCGGGGTACACCATACAAGTTGGTTATTGGTCTCATTCTCCAGTTTCCAGTCGCAGAAAGGGAGGAGCACGGTATGGAATTCCAATCCTTTGGATTTGTGTATGGAGAAAATCCGGATTCCTTCTACTTCTCCGCTTGGAATTGTTTTACTGCATAATGTTTCATTCCAATACCGGATGAATCCGTCGAGTTCGGAAGAGTTACTTTGTAGATAGTCAGTGACAGCATCGAAGAATGCGAATAAGTAGGCATCCTGGTCTTTGATAAGATTCATCTCGAATATACTGAAAAGCTCTTCCAATAGCTCATAGAGAGGCATTAGCCTTAATTCTTTTATCTTTTCAAGAAAAGCGGCGGGAAGATAATTCTCGGCAGGGAGGAGTAGGAGGGTATTCCAATCCAATCCTTTTTGTAAAACTTCGTTTTGATAGGCTATGGCCAGCTGGGCACGTGCTATTTTATTGTTTTCGTCGGAAAGAAATCGCAAGGCGTCCAGCATCATACAAATGGCAAGAGAGGCGTCAAGGCGAAAGGCTTCGTCTGATACCACTTTGTAGTGTAGCTCCTTATCAAAGTAATCGGCAATACGGGGAATACTTTTATTTTTTCGTACTAAGATGGCGATGTCATTAAGCTGTACTCCGGAGGCGAGGAGGTTTTCCACTTCTGCTCCCAGGCTAATAAGTGTCTGCTCGGTATAGTCATGTTCTTCGTCGGGTTCGAGAAAAGAGACTTTAACGTATCCTTTTTCTGTACTTCGGGGAGATTCCTGCACAACGTCGGCATAGGCTTTCTGCAAATCCTCACAATCTTTGCCTAATTGCTGTTTATACACTCCGTTCAGATAGTTGGCAGCAGCTGTGAAGATTCGATTGTTAAACCGGATGACATTCGTTTCACTTCTCCGATTGGTGGCTAACGTCTTGACGCGGATCGGGAAATGCTCGATGTGGTCATTCAGGCTGTTGAGAATTCCCCAATCACCATTCCGCCAACGATAAATGGACTGTTTGACGTCTCCTACAATCAAACTGTCTGCTCCTTGAGACAGCCCTTCGAGCAAAAGCAGTTTGAAGTTGCCCCATTGCATTCGGCTGGTATCCTGAAACTCGTCTATCATGACATTATGGATATTTGTCCCTATCTTTTCGAATACAAAAGAGGAGTCACCGTCTTTCACCAGTTGGTGAAGCAGGGCGTTCGTGTCTGACAACAGAAAACGGTTGTTGTCGTGGTTCAACTGACGTACTTCTTCGTCGATATTGGCGAGAAGTTGCACTTTATTGAGATGTTGCAAGGATAACCGGCAACTATTCAGTAACAAATTATTCTTGGAACGCAACTTTTCAGCATCTTCCAGAATTTGTATAAGGCTGGAATTAGCCAGGTTGATGATATCCGCATAACGGGGAGAAGTCTTGGTTGCCCAATTTTTGGCATCTTCCAGACATTTCTCTACTGTGGCATTACGGATATCATTGCTTAAAACGCCATTATTCAGTTACGGAAATAACTTCCGATTCCCCGTGAACCGTTTTTCAGATCATCAGCAGTTAATGCGTGACCATCTAGTTCTCCTTCGAATTGGTCGTAGAATCCTTTCATTTGCTCCAGTATTTCCGTTTCCAGAGCTTTCAGTTGTTTGCGGTATTCTTTGATGGTGTTCGGATTACGCAGTCGTTGCCGAAGTCCTTCTCCTTTTTCAATATAGCCTTCATCGAAAATATTGCGTCCGAAACTTTTAACTTCGTCTGATACATTCCATCGTTTATCATCGGCAATTCGTTCGTTGATATAGTCTAATAACCATGCGAGGACAGGGGAAGTGGGACCTAACTTCTCGATCATACTATCTACGGCGTCACTAAGAACTTCGGTATTGTTTAACTCGATATTCAGATTCGGGCTAAGTTCCAGTTCCCGTGCGAGATTACGCATGACAGATTGGAAAAATGAGTCAATAGTCTCTACCCTGAACCGGCTGTAATCATGCAGCATATAGTTAAGGGCGACACCTGCCGCTTCCCGTATCTCCTGTTCGGTTTTTCCAGTCTCTTCTTTGATACGGTTGAGATAGGCTTCCGAATCTTTATCACCTATCTGTATGCCGAAAAGCTGACTAAGAATACGTTCCTTCATTTCTGCTGTTGCCTTATTGGTAAAGGTTACAGCGAGAATTTGCCGGTAGGCACGGGGATTGAAAATTAATAGTTTGATGTATTCCACGGCCAGGGTAAATGTTTTACCCGAACCTGCAGAGGCTTTATAGACTAAAAGTTCACTCATGTTTTTGTTTAAGGGATATATTCGATTTTAGCAACGATTACTCGTATCTCTTCCGGTTCTTTCCCGGCTTTTACTAATGCCTGATGGAAGTTTTTAGGGAAGAACATGAAGAATGTGTCCGGAGTGGAATCTACATATTTTATTTTTTTGGCTTTGTAGAAAGTAACATCCGGTTTATATTCGGTGATAGGCTCCGCATATTCGGCTGAAGTAATTCCGAAACGTTCGGTACCTTTTACTACATATTGCAAATCGATGCCGTGGCGGTGTGCTTCAATTTTACGTTTACTGACATCTTGTGTTGTTGCATCCTGCACATTGATGTAGCAATGTTCACCATCTACTTCGTATCGTCCGGCAGGCATATTTACGAGGTCGTGGGTAGCTAGCCATTGGAAAGTCTTGTCCCACACTTTCTTGTTCTTGTGATATTGTGAGGCAAACTCCTGATAATCGGTTGTCTTATGAGGCATTGCCTTCAGCCCGTTCGCCCATTCTTGTTTCTGTGTCCATTGGCGGGCTTGTTTAAGAGTCCAGTTGTCAGCAGATTCTTGTGAATATACATTTTCTGTGAAGAAGAAAAGAAAAAGTCCGATAAACAGGCTTGAACTACTAAATACGAAGTTTGATTTCATGATTGTTCGAAAAAATTAGGTCCGAAAATAAGTATGAATAAAGGTAGATAGTCTTTTAAAGCTACTCGTAATAGCTTTAAAGCTTGTCCAATTCTGTAATTAATCGTTTGTGGAGATACATTCAGTTTCTCGGCAATTTCTTTATGCGTCAGATGTTGATTACGGTTCATCTCGTAGGCTTCGAGATATTCTTTCGGAAGTCTTTTTAATGCTTCTTCATATAGACGGAAAAGCTCATCACTCAAATAGAAGTCCGGGTTATTGAGCTCACTATCATATTTATCAACGATTTCCTGATGTACTTTTCGTTTAATCTCAAAATGGGAAAGACGGTTGAGGGCTTTGTTCTTGACAATCGTAAAAAGAAGAGTTTTGAGTGTCAGATCTTCCATCAGAGTACAACGGTTTTCCCACAGCCACATCATTGTTTCCTGCACAATCTCCTCTATTTCTTCCTGCTCACTTACGTATTGAGAACAAAAAGCACATAGCCTACGGAAATAATGTCTGTAGACGACGTCAAAAACTTTTTCTTCTCCTGCTTTTAGGGCAGTAATAACGGACTTATTATTATTAATATCCAAATATATCGGAGATTGTGACATTCTCTTTTAATTTATGTAAGACAAAAATAATGAAAGAAGTAGATAAATGAAATAAAAATGCGAGAAAAAATATTTTTTTCTTTTTTCGTTTAGTATATTTGTACTCACAACTGTATTACTACAAAGGTTTTATAGTTTTTTTATTGTAAAAGGTCAAATGAGCATGGATGAAACTATCTTGTTGAATTATCTGCAGGGTGAATGTAATGATGAAGAAGCTGCCCGGGTGGAAACTTGGTGCGAGGAAGAACCGGGGAATCGGAAAACTTTAGAGCAACTTTATTATACTCTTTTTGTAGGTGAACGTATAGCGGTGATGAATGCTGTAGATACAGAGGCGTCATTAGATAAATTTAAGTCGGCTATCAGAGAAAAGGAGAGAAATACTAAACAGAAAAATATCTCAATCCGTTGGGGGCGTTATGCTACTGTGGCTGCTGCTTTTCTTACCGGACTTGTTTTTGCCGGTGGAATTGCCTGGGGATTACTTTCCAATAAACTTTCAGATTATGAGGTGATAACTGCTGCCGGACAGAGAGCACAGACTGTACTGCCGGATGGTAGTAGGGTATGGCTGAATGCATCTTCTAAATTAGTTTATCATAATTCTTTCTGGAGTTCGGATCGCCAAATCGATTTGTCGGGTGAAGCTTATTTCGAGGTTTCCCATGATAAACATGCTCCATTTATCGTAAACAGTAAACAAATCAAGACTTGTGTGCTTGGTACGAAATTTAATGTGCGTGCGCGTGAAGAAGAGAATAGGGTAGTGACTACCTTGCTTCAAGGTTTGGTGCGGGTGGATTCTCCACGAACGGAAGAGAATGGCTATTTACTGAAACCGGGACAGACATTGAATGTGAATACGGATACTTATCAGGCAGAGTTGATTGAATATAACCAGCCTACGGATGTGCTCCTGTGGATGAAAGGTAAGTTGGAATTCAAACAACATTCTTTATTGGAAATAACCAATATTATGGAGAAGTTGTATGATATTAAATTTATCTATAAGGATGATGCTTTGAAATCAGAACGGTTTACCGGTGAATTCTCTACTGATAGCACTGCTGATGAAATATTGAATGTTTTGATGCATACAAATCATTTTTCTTATAAGAAAGACGGACGGATTATTCGGGTGATGAAGAAATAAGATATAAACATAAGTCTTTTTACAGGGGGATTCTTAACTCATTAAGAATCCCCCTTTCCTTTATGGCTTTCTTAGATCATTAGAGAAACAAGTGTTTGATCGAAAATTTTGTTTTGGTGCAGTTTTGAACAAACTTCACGTGATGAGCCCATCTAAATAGAATTAGTTAAAAACCGCATTCAGCTTTCAGTCTACTTAAAAAGTTCCTTTTCATCGGTGCTTTTGGCTGAACGCGAACCTGAAAACAAAAAGGAGATGTAAATAGTCTCTTTTTTAGAGTCTCTATTTACCTTCAATAGAGCCGCTGTTTGAGTGAAACATAGCCTTCGTTTTATGCGAATAGAGACTCTGATTTACTAACCCGGCATGTCGACGACTTTAACCCGACATGTCAATGTCGCTCTTTATCAAGGCGTTTACGAACAAGACTGAAACGGCTGAAACCGGATGATAGCGTAAAGATTCAGTAGGAGAAATTTAATTCAAAACCATAAGTCATAAGAAAGATGTACGAAGATGAACTAACAAGTAGAGATCTGGAGTATTCTTTTGGGAGATAGATTGATAGTCTGGAAGTATGTTTGTGAAGTATGTTTCTAAAATAGAGGGTAATCCATTGGATTACCCTCTATTTTATCATTTCTATGTTACCTATTCATTATGTTTATTCACTTTTGGGTTCGTAAACATTAAATTCTGTAACATCCGTACGACCGTTTGTAGAGATAGTGATAATCTGATATTTTAGATATCGCGTAGTAATAGGAGAGATGAACGTGATGTTTTGTGTACTACTACCGGGTATTGCTAATGAACTTAATGATTTCCATGTCATACCATTTTCAGACTGTAATATTTCCACTTCTCTAGGAGCATATGCATTTCCCCAGTGATTCGTTTTGATGCCTGTTAAAACCTTAGTTTCTCCTAAATCAACGGTGAACCAGAAGCCTTTATTATTTAGAGCAACGTCAGTTCCAGTCTTGCCATCAATTAAATTATTAGGTGCGCCGTCTACTCCTTCTTCCACATTAACAATCCAACCTGCACGATTACTGATAAGTTGGCTATTGCTAGGAGTACCACTTTTTAGATTACAGTAGGCAGCTTTATTAATGATGACAGGTAAGATACTTAAATTACTGCTAATGACAGTGTTCTTATCATTGGTAGTTACATTACTGATTGATACACTGAAAGAGAAACTTGTTTTTTCCATGATACTGGCGAATATCGTTGGATCGACCGTTGCAGTGATTTCTTCAGAAGTCATCTGTCCTTCTTTGAGAGTAACCTGTGAGGAACTTAAAACGATCTGGCTTGCATCAAGCCCTTCTGTTTCACTTTTTGCACTTAATGCGATAACCATATCTGTAGAGACTGCTTTCTGTGTTTTTACAGTAAAAGCCATCTTAATTTCATCTCCTCCGATTCCATTCGCATCATGAGTCAGATTGAACTTTTTTACATTCCCCGATAAATAGTCATTTCTCTGTAGAGACACATACGTAGCATTCCACTCGTTAAAAACTTCTTCATCATCGCTACAGGACGAAATGAACGGGACAAACAAGCCGAGTAGGGCTGCTATTGATAGTGATTGAAATATATTTTTCATATGTACATACGATTAAATTATTACTATTTCCATTCGGTAGATTTATCTGTAGATAAAATACCGTCAATCCAGGTAGGAGTAGCAGAAGTAGTCAATGTATGACCTTTGCCGGTTGCATCTTCGAATACATTGCCTTGTCCTTCATTGAATCGCCAATAAGCTTCCAAACCTACAGATTTAGGGCTAACTTGAGTCATGTTATTCTGAATTTGAGAAGCGGAACGAACTACAGACCAGATACGTGCTTCACTCATCAAAATTTTACAGTTTCCCCATCTACTATAAGAATCATCACCTAAGCAGAACCAATTTACATCAGAGAAAGTTGTTGCTCCTGTTGGTATACTCAACACACCCGAATCAACTCCGTTTATGTAAAGTCGATAGTTGGAACCATCACAGACCAATGCTAAATGTTGCCATTCGTTTGGCTTGAAAGAATTACTTGGATTCAAATAAAGCCGGTTACGTCCTACAATCTGTACTAATGAATGTGCCTTATAATTTTCATTGTCACTTTGAGGATCCTCAAAACGTAAAAGGATGAAGTTTGCATCATCTCCTCCGTTCTTAAATACTGCACGGTCACGGTCAGCTGTGTTGGCTACCTGAAAACGAACCTCTATCGTATATTGTGAATACGTTTCGGGAGATTCTGTGAATTTATTAGCTTTTAAACTAGGAGCGCCAACAAACATTGGAGCTGAAAATTCGATAATACTTTCTGCCAAAATAACAAAGGTTCCGGTATTTTCCATCGGTGAAATACTTCCATCTTGCAATACTAGTTTTACAGGCAGTGCATATGATTCTCCCGATTTCATCATTTCCTGACTGAAAGCTTTCAAAGCGATGGAGAGGGCATCGGCTGCATATTGTCCTGCTTTTACAGTAATCGTTTCCGGCAACGTATAATAATCTTTGGGCAACATTATATATCCGGTTCCATTAATATGGTTATAAGTGTCCAGTACTGATTGATCTGTAACCAATTTATAATGATTGTCTGTAGAAGAAAGATTACTAAGATGCACATTTAGGGTAGTAAAACTTTCTCCAGTAGCCTGTACGGTCACTTTTTGACTTGTACTGGAAAGAGCTTCTTCAATATAAGCATGTGTATCTAAAGTATCGTATTTTGCATCTCCACAACTTACTATACTTCCTAAGCCTGTTATGACTGCGGAGAAGCATAAAATTTTTATATAATTCATACGTTTCATAGTTTACATTAATTTTTAAGTAATGAATGTGATGACGGGTTCATAATTTGAATAGCACGGCGTATATTTTTATATTCTGGTGAAGTACCATACTCTGCTTCCATATGATAGGTTCCTGCACCACCTTTACGGAATCCGTTACTTGGTTGCCAGCGTGCCATTCCTTCGAGAGATTTCATTTTGTTACCATAACGATCAGTGTAATCATATCCACCGTCCATAGCAGCATCAGTAGCCTCGAAATTCTCGGTCATGATGGTCATCTTCGTGATTTGTTCTTCAGACATGACACTGCTATACGTCTGAACAAGTCCTGCACCTGCTACGCCGCCTGTGATAAGACGTTTATCGAGTTTAGAATCACTGCCAGGACTACTATTATTGTAAGCCTGAATGATAAAATAGTCAAAATATAACCCGACTTCAGGTCTACCTGTTATGCTCTGTGGTTCGCCATCGATAACTAATAATTTACCTGTTCCTGATTTCGGACCGAAATATTTGCCTAGTTCATCAACAAATGCAAACATTCTATCGTCTTCGTCTACGATATTACCGGGGTTGCCGAAATTAGGTTCATAATCGATATCAAAGCCGTCGTAACCATATTTGTTTACTGTATCGGCAATGGCGCTTGCATATTTGCGAATGGATGCTTCTATTGCTTCCTTATTTGATTCATCGGAAGGCCATCCCCAAAAATCATTCACAGCTTCTTTTTCGGATGAAAATCCCATATTTTCCCAATTTTCACGAATATTCTGCGGAGTAATTTGATCGCCTACACTTCTGATAATAAAACACATGGTAAAACGAGTTCCTTTAACTTGTTGGCAAAATTGCAGATCTTTTTTTTGAGCTTCTGTAATGTTCGACCAATTTCCCCAAATAGAAACAATATCTACACTATCAGGAATACCGGCTAAAGAGCTTTTCATATAGGCACCTTCACCACTCCAGCCACCAAACCAGCCAAAGGCAACTTGGTGATCTGTCTGCTTATAGGCACGCAAGGCCGCATAATATTCATCCGATACGATCGATTCGGGAAAAGTTTTTGCTTCCGACTCCGTCCAGTCACTGCAACCGATCAATGAGGTCGTTGCCAGTGATATGAGTACAATGTATAATAAATAAATTTTCTTCATAAAAGTCCTTTTTATGCATTATATAAATTAGTTCTTTTTAGCCCACTTTAAGTCAGTAGCTTCGTTATCAGCACCGCCTAGTTCTGCTACTCCCAGATCATAATTGGCTTTATTGTTTTGTGCCTCTGTATAAGGGAAGCTTAGACGACGCATACCGCGTTGGCTACTCACTCCACAATCTGATAGATTGTCGATACAAGGATAAAGTTCCGGATAACCTGTACGGCGATATTCAGCCCATGCTTCCAATCCTAATGGATAATTGGCGATCCATTTTTGAGTAATGACACGTTGGAAATTTTTTCCATTTACGTTGTCAGCCTCACTGTCATCCCACATCACACTCACTGTATTGGTAATTGTAGCAGTAGCATTTTGCACAGCATCACTTTCATGTGATACGACAGGAGCTTCGTCAATCTTCATGTATTCAGTGGCTGAAACCTGATATTGTTCCATTGACAAATTAATACCATCTTCATAATAGGCTTTTGCTGTTTTAGAACCGACATTCCAACCACGCAATTTTCCTTCTGCACGTAAAAACGCTGTCTCTGCAGCACAGAAAACCATTAATTTAGAAGTTGCCGTATATGCAGGAATAGAGAATCCTGCTGCATCTGCCTTTTTAAAATCGGCATCTCCAGTACGCATACCTACATATTTATCTGTTTTCCCGGCAAGGGTAGACTTATTAAAGAACTTCGGCATACGTGGATCGCCATATGCATTCATATAATCTACAATATTTGCATTCACACGCAGATCACCCCAACTTACAGCTGCCAGTTGATATGGATTACTCTGTGTGCCACAAGAAAGCATAGCATTATCCGAATTACTTTCAATCAATCCTGCTTTATGTGTTACTGCTGCTTCAGCTGCCTCTTGAGCAATGCCAGGCCATGTTCCGCTGATTCGCATAGCAACACGTAAACGCATTGAATTGGCTAGCTTAGCCCAACCTGAATAATCTCCATCGAAAACCGGGTCATTGGCACCTAATGGTGCGTTACCATTAGTCTCTACATAATAATTATAAAGAACGTCAGCAGCATTAGCTAAATCACTTAATATATTTGCATAAACTTGTTCCTGAGTATCATAAGAAACATAAAAATTACCTTTCTTTACTTGACTATAAGGCATCGGTCCATAACAGTCTGCTACACGAAGCATCGTTATTGCACGTATCATACACGCAAAAGCATAATAATGTCCCGTAGAATTAGTTGCTTCCTGTATTTGGAAAAAGTTTCCATATATTTTTTCAAACGGAGTGTTCCAGGGGGTAGCATTCCAGGCATCACTCTGATTGAATGTGCTGAAGTTTGTACCACTCCATGTGTTAGAACAGCATAGATAGCCGCCCAGCTGTCCCACCATCTGATCTTGCATTTGAGAGTCATTCTGTTGAATATTCACAATTGTTTCAATCATAGACTTCATCAAAGTCGCAGGGTCTGCATCATGAATTTGATATTGATTCGTATTATACTCCTCAAATTTATCGGTACAATTTCCTGCCAGTAACAACAGAGCGGCACCGACTGTGATATTTCTTAAATATTTTCTCATAACATTAGCTTTTTCTTTTAGAATTGAACTTTCACATTAAAACCGAAGTTACGCAAGCTAGGTTGCATAAAGTAGTCTACATTCATATAATAGTTACTGGAGGTAGAGGCAGACAATTCCGGGTCGAATGGGGCTTTACAATAAATCATCCATAAATTACGTCCTACAATACCCAAAGTAACATTCGCCACATTTTTAAACCATCTTTTAGGAAGTGTATAGTTTAGACTTAATTCCTGCAAACGTACATTGGTTGCACTATATAGATAATAACGACCGTAGCCACCTTCACCCGTACCAATAGTCTGGTAATACTTTTGGGCGTTAACTTTGCCGTTATTAATAGGTATACCACCATTATCACGAACCGTTGCAGATGTTTCGGATACTCCATAATAATCTAAAATACCTTGAGTAGCCGAATAAGCTAATCCGCCTACACGGGCTGATAATACAACTCCTAAATCAATTCCTTTATAAGTGAAATGATTGGTCCATCCGAGATTGAAATCAGCATCCAGATTACCTACTTTTACCGGAGTGTTTGATGAAGTGATACCCAGATTACCATTCTGATCGACTTTTATATTACCGTTATTGTCTTTTGTCAGTTGGTTGTATACATAGATATCAGTCATGGAACCTCCTTCTGTCAGGATGACGCGAGGAGCTACATTCTCTTTACCTAACCAACCCACATTCATTTCATCCATTTGGATAGCTTCTCCTGTCACGGGATTCACGCTACCGCTTGCCAGTCGTTTCACCTTGTTACGGTTTAGAGTGAAGGTTGCATTAGAAGACCATCCGAATCCTGCCCATTTATCACTGAATCCTAAAGCTAATTCAATACCCTGATTTTGCACGTTACCAGCTTGTACAATCGCTTGTTTATATCCGGAAGAAGAGGGGATATCTACCTTAAATGTTTGGTTCAGTGTGTTAGAACGATAGTAAGTAGCGTCTAAATTAAAACGATTTCCCCAGAATTTCAAGTTCAAACCGATTTCCCAGGATTTAGTCTTTTCAGGTTTCATATTGTCCATCGGATATACGGTCGGATTCGCCCAGTTATGTGTCTGGCTGTTGTATTCGTACCCCGGATTAGTAAGGAAACGATCGAAAGAAGAGGCTACCACTGTATACGAACCGCGTATTTTAGCATAAGAAATCACCTCTGGTAGTTTAACCATTTCTGATAATAAAGCCGATAAACCGACTGACGGATAAAAGAACGATTTTTGTTTGGAGAATGCGAGTTTTGAATCCCAGTCATTACGTCCGGTTACAGTTAGATACAGTTGATTTTTCCAACTTAATTCAGCACTGGCAAAAATACTTTGAATTTCATCTTCATATCCGGTAGGATCCGGTTTATAGTTGGCAGAGAAATTAATATTGTTGATCTGGAAGAAGTTGGGGATAACCAGGTCACCTGCAATATATAACTGATCCATTGAAGTATGATATATGGAAGCACCAACATTGGCTGTTAAATGAAAATCACCAAATGTTTTATCTATATTAGCCAGGAAATCGGCATATAAAGAACGTTCCTGACGCATGGCATCTTCAAAACCACCACTTACACCACAGAATGTTGTTAATGTAGAAGCTGATTTTTCGTTTTTATTCCGGTAGTCGGAATTGTCCAGATTGACGCGACCGACAACATTGAGCCAATCTGTAGCCTGCCATTTCAAAGAAGCGTTCATCATATAACGTTTCTTGTTGGAAGTACGGTTGATGCGATTTTGTATCCAATATGGATTTTGTAATGACAAACTTGCATCACCATAAGGCCAATATTGTTCCATATAGCCGTAGTTAGTATTATAACGTTCATACAAACGAATTTCGTCAAAGTTGTCTCCACGAGGGAATAGATACAGTGATGGGAGAGGGTTATAATACTGTCCTTGAGAAACCATGTTTTTGTTGTTCTGAACGATATATTGTGCACCGATATCCAGAGTAAGTTTATCATTCAGGAAATGGGTGGTATTACGTGCCGTAAAATTATAACGGTTATAGGAGTTATTCGGAAGAATTCCACCGGAGTTAGTTGTAGAAGCAGAAAGATAGGTCTGGTTTTTGGTATTTCCTGTAGATAATGCTACCGAATTGATAACATTGGATCCTGTTTCAAAGAAGTCAGATGGGTTATATCGACGGTTTGTCAATTCTCCCCAGCTGAATAATCCGGAACTTGTACCATAACGGTTCTGCATATCCGGCATAATATATGCTTTAGAGAAAGTAGTACTGTTGGATACTGTTATGGTAGTTTTCTCTGTTTGGCCTTTTTTAGTAGTAATTAAAACAACACCGTTTGCCGCAGCAGAACCATATAGTGCTGCCGCAGAAGGACCGGTCATCATACTAATACTAGCAATATCATCCGGATTTAAGTCAGCAACAGCATCTGATCCTCCCATCTCTCCAAATAATCCTTCGCCACCGCTTTTTCCTGTATTAAAAATAGGTACACCATCAATTACATACAATGCATTGTTATCTTTAGTCAGAGATTTCATACCACGCATAACAACACGTGTGGCACCACCAGCACCGGTTGCACCACTATTAATTTGAACACCGGCAACCTTTCCTGATAGTGAATTCATAAAATTGGCGTCCTTTACAGCTGTCAATTCGTCACCTTTTACCTCTTGTACATTATAACTTAACGCCTTAGTTGCACGCTTGATACCCAATGCAGTAACAACTACTTCGTCCAATACTTGCGTATCTTCTCCTAAAGTTACTTTTATAGGTTGTGCGTTGGCAAGCGTGATTGTTTGGGAGAAAATCAGTTTCATATACTTTTTCTAGATCCAATTCTTGTTAGATAAATAGATTAGATGTTCTATTTTTAAGATATCAGGCTAAATACAATTGAGCAAAATCAATGAATGAAAGAAAAAGTTAGTAAGATTGCACATGAATATGCAGTAATTAAATTGTTTTTATTCATATATGCGGTATGAATATTCGATAAAAGACGTTTTCTCAGGAATGTTCCACACCGAGAATCACTTCGTTTCTCGGTGTGGAACATTTTGATTCTTTAAATGGAACCTAACAAATCATTTAAAGAATAATAATAACTTGTTTTATAGTAGTTGTTTTCTTCTAGTTAGTGCCGATAATACAAAGAACGGAATCTTTTCATTTGATTAATATTGTCAATATTAGATACTATTCTATCACTACGCGGGCGATAAAAAGAATAATTTGCAATAATATTATCCTTTTTTTATTTGAATTACGTTTGGCTAAAGTGGAAATCCCTGCGGTTTTCAAAACACTCCTGATAACAAGATGCATATTCTAAATTATAGGTAATCTGAATATGCGTTTTTTAATATTATACTCACTTTTATCCTATATCAATTATTGGTCCATTTTTCATTGTACATACAATTTGCATGCAAATGTATTAATCTAGAGATTAAAGTTAGTCAATAATTGAGCATTCCTTATTCTTTCCTCTTTTTCAAAGTATGCTAAATAGTGCTCGGTTACAGATAAGTTAGAGTGTCCCAAGCTTTCAGAAATATATGAGGTTTTCGCACCTCCACGTTTTAATACTGTAGCAAAAGAATGCCTTGCCGTGTAAGTCGTCAACTGAAAAATTCCAATGTCTTGGGCTATTTTTTTAAGTCTTCTGTTACATTTGGTTATAATACGCCGTACCAATCTAATCTTTTCAAAGGCATCTTCAGATCCTCTAGCATATTTAAAAATATACGTTTGCGGGCTTAATCTTGGATTACCCCATTTTTGAATAATATTCCACATTTCAGGAGTAATGATTGCATGTATCTCTTTGTTATGTTTGGTAGTTCGAGATGTCTTAGAGCGTACAAAGCATATTTCTCCATCCATAATATTTGAATACTGAAGAAATAATAAATCCATAAAATTAATGCCATTACATAAATAAGAAAACACCCAGAGATCCCTAAATTCTTCTATATCTTTTGTTTCACATTGATAAGACATTACTTTTTTTATTTCAGAAAGAGTAAGTGCTAATTTACGTCCACACCCTTCAGAAATTTCATATTTATTCTTTCCAAAAGGAAAAGATGATTCTTTTATGATACCATCATGTACAGCACGATTTAAGACACACTTTAAAGCTCGGAAATAAATACTTATGCTTGAATAGCTTTTACCTTCTGATATCCAAAATTTTTCACAACGTTTAAGCCAATCAATTGTAATGTTTTCCAAAGGTATAGTGGAACCTCCGAAATCTTCTAAACTTTTTAAAGCACTTTGATAATTTAAGTAAGTGTTTGCTTGTTCATTGGCTTCCAGTTCTTTCATTTTTAAGCGAAAAGCACTGCGCAAAGTCATATCATTCATCTGCCTTCCTAACCTGGCGCTTAATGTTTCAATACTAAATTCTCCTTTTTGTATCAGTTCGTTAACTTGTTGCTTAATAGTTGAAAAACTACTCTCTATATCTGATCGAATTTCTGCCAATAACCGGCTTTTTACTTTTAATAACCTTGCCCAATCTTCTTTTGACAATTCTTTCCCAGTTGAGTAATATTTTTGCTTTCTTCTATATACCACTTGAACTTTAACAGGAAATTGTCCACTCTTTTTTGCTCTTCTGGTATCTAATATGGTTAAAACCGAAATTCCATCTTTTGAATATTTGAACATAAAATGAATATTTATATCTATACAATAGGTAAAGCATACATATATTGTATGCAAAATGTATGCAAATGTAATAAATCAGCCTGATTTTAATAAACGCATAAGCTTCTATTTATAAATATTTGAGTATTTATTTTTCAATTAGAAATCTACCTATT
>NZ_QTMZ01000007.1:0-204196 GCF_003602935.1 Bacteroides sp. AM54-2NS | reverse complement strand
CGCTTTACATCCTAATAATGTAAAGCGGGGTGTTTTTGTTTTATTTAATATTCCTATTTTCTGTGATATTTATCTGTTCGTCAATGCTCGGGTCGAATCGGTCGTTGTATAGGTGGCAGACGGCTTAAATGTCAAGACTGTCCAAACGGGACTGATCGGATTACTTTTCGTCTTTCTTGTTATCGAGTAGCTGTGATAATTCTTCCTCCACTTCCTCGATACTTGGCAAGGCGGATTTCAGATTTTCGGGAATGGCTTTGCTTAGCTGGTAGTCGCTTACTCCTATGGGCTGTGCATAGCCCGTCAAGGCATATTGTGCTACTACTTCATCCTTGCCTTTGCAGAGCAACAATCCTATTGTCTTGTTGTCGTTTTCACCTCTCAACTGGTCGTCTACGATGTTAATGTAGAAATTCAATTGCCCTGCATATTCTGGCTTGAATGGAGTAGCCTTTAATTCTACGACTATATAGGCGTGGAGTTTTATGGAGTATAGGATAAGGTCTGCATAAAAATCGCTATCCCCGACTTGGAAATGTTTCTGTTTGGCTACAAAGGCGAAGCCGTTCCCCATTTCCAATAGATACCTTGTGACGTGTTCTACAAGCTGTTTTTCAATATCTCTTTCATCTGCCAGTTCTTTTGTACCTGCTACATCGAATATATACGGGTCTTTCAGCAAATAGTTGGCTAAGTCACTTTGAGGAGCGGGCAAGGTCTTTGTAAAGTTGTTGACTTTCTGTGTTTCTATCTGCCGTTTGAACAGATTAGTCTCAATCTGTATCTTTAATACGTTGCTGCTCCATCCGTTTTCAACGGACTGTTTCATGTACCAATATTTGTTTCCTAAGGGTAATGAGCTATCCAATAGTATCACATGACTGGTCCAGTTTATTTTTGAAATGGGGGAACAAACAAAATCCTTTTCAATATCATCAATGGATGTTTGCAGCATTGCGGAGATTGTCTTGTCTATCTTTTGAATTTGCGCAAGAGGCTCTTGCGTAAATTCTTTTGATTGAAATATATTTGTCTGAAATTGCGCAAGAGGTTCTTGCGTAATTGGTAAACAGTTCAGTTCATCAGTCAAGGATAGCATATTGGGGATTGTTGGCGTTCCTAATACCTTGTCACAAGAAAGCATTCTTTGTAATATCTCTAGTGGGTATGTTCGGGCAAACTGACACATATAGGTAAGGCTTCTCGCTGAATATCCTTTCTTTTCGGGATAGTGCATCTTGATAGCCTTTGAAATCTGACTTATGACTTTTCCGCCCCAACCTAATCTTTTTTGGTGGTATAGAATGAAGTTCCCCAATTTCCAATAGTGGAACAGCATTTGTGCATTGGCTGCAACAATCAATTTCACTTGTGCATGTTCTATCTCAAAGCCTATTGCATGAATGAGGGCTTCAAAGTCTTTTCTTTCTATGGGATGGTTTGAACTTTCCATTTCTTTTATTTAATTGAATGATAAGGCAAAGGTAATTAAAATATCACAATTGATTGAATTTGTTCATGGCAATAGAATTTACCCCTGTTACAAAACTGTAGCAAGGGTAAGTTTTTTAGTATATGGCTTTTGGATAGCCTCTTTTTATTATGGAGTCATAAATGAAGCACTCCCACCTCGCGAACCATTTATTTTTATATCCGTGTCAGGCAATAATCTTTTGATACGTTCTATCCCTTCTTTAGTAATCTTTCCATATAAATTCAACGATCCGATTTTTATTTTTGATATTTCGTCCGGTATATCAATTGTATCGATAAACTGAATATCCAACCTTTTTATTTCTTTGAGCTCCAACAGTACAGCCGGAAATTCTTTTACTCTGATATTGATGCCACTTCCCCAACCATCCTTTTGAGCATCAGCACTTAATTTACTTTTTAATCCCTCCTTATTAACGTCTTTCTTCCTGACCATCCAACCAATTTGCGGTCGCAGGGCAAAAGTTTTTTTGTTTTGCTCTAATCCAATGAAGCCTGCCCAAAATTCTAATGGAGTTTCTTTGACGGCATTGCCATATACTTCCAGATACTTTACGTCTACCTTCACTATCTCATCAGGGAGGCAATTCCTGCCTTCCAGCTGTTTCAGATTATTTCTTTTCCCTTCCTTATCGTAAGGGAAAAATTTCACGATCCATCCATCGATAATGTTTGGGGCTCCGTATCGTTTTTGTGAATGATATTTAAACATGTTGCGCCAAAAGTCCTTATTAACTTCTCCTTTGGATGCTTTGACAAATTCTTCTAAAAGAGGTTCTAGTTCTGAAATCCACCAATCGAGTTTGTATTCTTTCAAGCCTCTGGCTTTGTGCAGTAGTTTTTCCCAGTCCTCCGGTGTTCCTTCGAGAGTTATTTCAGGTATTCCACAGACAATGCGTATGATTATAAACTCAAAGTAAGGTTTTACAGCTTCCATGATTGTTATTTCGGAAGCAACTTTCTCTAAAGAGGTAGTCGTTGAAAAATTGCAGGTGAGCAGTTCGGTCAGATGATTACCGGCGTATTGGGATATTTGTTCTGTAAATTGTGGAAAGATTTTCTCCCATGAAAGAGTAGGGTCCTCCAATTTTTTGTCTTCTCTTACAATTAAGGATAGTTTGCCGGAGAAATCAACAAGCTCATTTCTCATAGATTCCTGATTGCCATTGATATGGCGTGCAAATCCCTGGCTGATTAATAGCCAAATCATATCCGGGGATAATACAAATGGCCTGTGATCCGCATAAGCCTGATACATACCGTTGAAAAAAGAATTAGGACCAAAAGAAACGAGACTGTCGGGAGATTCGCTCTTTGCAATGATATGATAAGGAACCTTGATATTCTTCTTTTTTATCTCATAAGGCTCTATGTTCATATCTGATAATATAAGACTTTCGTAAATTTCATTCGGGGAGTGTAGATGAAGTAATTCTTCAGGCTTTGAAAGCTTTTCGACCTTAAAAGTGATTCCATTTTGAGCGAATGTGGAAACACTGCAAAATATGAATAAGCAAAATAATGTGTTTTTCATAATCTTAAAGAGTTGTATGGTGGCACAAACTTATTAACTACCTCTATATTTTGAATAGACGATATGCAAATATAACAATATAAGAAATAGACTTAATGAAGTCTTGAATATTTTTATTATCATAATTACGTATTGTCGTTTATTTATTCGTATGTTTGAATAGATAGGTTTAGTAAATAAAGAAATAATAATTGTTCAATGAAAAATATATTGTTACTTATCCTTGTCTGCTTAGGTAATATGTGGACATTGAAAGCACAGGAACATCCTGTCATTTATGCTTCTGCATCAGATAAAGCGACTATTCTGCAAAAAATAGCTGATGAAGAATGGGCGAAAGAAGCGTTTACTAAAATACGCGGAAACGTTGAGAAATATGCAGATCGCCATACTGCGGATCCTCAATGGATTATTTCACGTCTTGCTATGTATTGGAAAGAGGGTGAACGCTATACTCAATGCTATTTAAAAAATCAGAATTGGGATAGAGGGGAAGGAGATGCACCTGTTCCTACAGTTCGTATGCCGGGTATGCGTACTTGGAATAAATATTATAATGTTCCTTTAGAAGACAGGCAACCATATAATGAAACGGGAGATATGCTTGGACTTAATAGACAAAATCCTTCAGCTCCCCCTGTACTAGTGTCATATAAAGAGAGTGGCCATATGGTGCGTGGCAACAATGTAGAAATACTGACTCTTGCCGAGAATGCGGCATTTGTTTACTGGGTGACAGGAGAAGAGAAATTTGCACGCTTTGCGGCGGATATTTTTAATACATGGTTGATAGGGACTTATTATATGAATCCCATTCTCGATCCTGAAAAATCGACAGGAGGTACCGGAGGTTGGGAACCGGGAGGAATTTGCGGATATTATGATTATGAACAGATACATGACGATCTTGCTTTACACGCCGCTACTGTATATGATTTTCTTTACGATTATCTGAACGCTAATCCTCATGTTCATCTAAAAGAAATAGGAAAAGAAACTAAAGAAGTTGCAGGAGTTGTTTTTAAACGTTTTATTGATATTGGTTTTATTCGCGGTGGAAAATCAGGTAACTGGAATGTGAATGGTTGGAATATGATATTACGTCCAATTCTTGTGCTGGAAGAGAATGAAGCATATCCGGATGGGAAAGGAAAAGATTATTATCTGCATTATTTGACGAATGAGTCGACAATATATCATGATGCTATTCCGGATATGGTTAAGACGTATGATCCGGTGACTGGTTTATGGCCAGAATCGCCCGGATATTCTTTCGGAACAATTCAAATGTTATTGGATTGGGCTATATTGTTGAAGCGTTCGGGGATAGATGTTATTGCTGATAATCCGATTTTGCAGAAAGCGGCAATGGCGGTTTTTCCCTGGATGGATGATGCAGCCAATATGGTTGTATTTGGAGATTCACGTGGAGGCAGTGCAAATTTTCTTACGTTTGAGAATTTGTTGACATATTATACACAAACCGCTAACAAAAAAGGCATTGAATCTACTGCTGCCGCTTTAAATAAAGGACTTTCATTGGGGAAATACAACCGTTCAAATGCCGGTTGGACAGGTATCTGTACTTATGCTCCTACTATTCCGGTAGTAAAATCAGAGACAAGTGAAAGGACTTCCTATTCTCCGCATCACCGTTTCATTACAATGAAGAATTGGACTGGCCCGTTTAAAATGATGGCTGCGCTTTATGGTGGAACAGATGGATATCATTTGACAGCAAATGGATTAGCCCTACAATTATATGGTTATGGATATGCTTTGGCACCGGATGCTGCCGCTTATGAGTCTTATTGGAGCAAGGATCATGTCTATCATCAGTCTCCTGTAGGAGCTAATACTATACTTCCCGGCTATTCAGAAGGGAAAATTGTTATTGAAGCGATGGAGCCGATGGTAGAATCCGGGAAATTTGTGAATGAGAAGGCACTCACCCCATTCTTGAATTTTGCAGATATATCGGCAGGAGAGAAAAGAAGAACCGTTGCCTTAGTCCGTACGTCTGATTCAGACGGCTATTACATTGATATTTTCCGTTCGGATTTGAATGATAATGATTATCTGTTCCATAATGTTGGAACAAATCTGGAAGTGTTGATGTGCGCGGAAATATTCTTCCATTTAATCAACAGGATAAATTTGAGAGAACGTATCATGCTGGTTATAAATGGTTTACTAATATACGAAAAACTGAATATGCCCGGAATTTTATAGCGAGTTGGACGATGCCCGAAAATATAACAGCCCGTTTATGGATGACAGGAGAAAAGGGGCGTCAGATTTATAAGGTAGACGCTCCGGCTACTACCCTAAATAAAGGATTGACTCCGGGGAATGTGTCTATGCCACCTTCTGTAACACCTACCTTGATTGTTCGTCAGGAAGATAATAATGCAAAAGCTCACCCGTTTGTTTCAGTTTATGAAGCCTATAAAGGCGATACTCCTCACGTTAAACAAGTTACGGCTATGTCAGTTGGGGAAAACTGTGCAGGAGTAAAAGTGCTGACAGGAAATAAAAGAGAAGATTATGTATTCAGTGCAACAGATTCACAAGTGTATTCATTGGCTTCACGTACATTTTTTAGTGGGACATTCGGCTTGATAAGTGAGGTGGGTGGAAAAATATACTCCATGTATTTAGGAAAAGGACGACTTCTCCAAAAAGGAAATTACTCATTAGAAGCGGAACAGAATGTTTATGCAACAATTTATCAGGTAGACGGAAATTGGTTTTATTCTGCTACAGGGCCAGTGAAGGTAAAAATTGGAAAGATGGAGAGAATCTTGGACGAAGGATATAATAAACTACTAAATATTAAATAATAATTTATAAGATTGTAATGGATAAGAAGAACTTTTTTGTGACACTAGCGGCAGCGGCTCTATTTGCAGTTCCTGTTTTTTCACAAACAATTGACGTAAAAGGAGATGCTGAACCATTCACTCATTATTGGAGTGTCGGAGTTGGAGCAGGTCGTGCAAATGAAGGTTTGCGTGCCGGATGGTTGGAGCATTTGAAATTAGTGAAAGACTATTGTGGATTTCAATATGTACGTATGCACGGTTTGTTTGGTGATGACATGTTTGTCTATTTCAAGAAACCGGATGGGCGAGTGGTCTATAACTGGCAATATATAGATGAAGTTTACGATCGTATGTTGGCTTTGGGGGTAAAACCTTTTGTAGAATTATCATTTTTCCCGAAAGACATTGCAGCAAAAGATAGCAAGCAACAAATGTGGTATCAGAATAATGTATCTGTGGACCGCAATAACTTTGATAAATGGCATAATTTGGTAAAGGAGTTTACACAACATGTTGTTGACAGATATGGCATCGATGAAGTTTTAACCTGGTATTTTGAAGTATGGAACGAGCCGAATCTGAATCTGAACCCGAAAGCCGGTTTTTTTGACGGGACAAAAAGTGATTACTTTCGTATGTACAAAGAGTCTGTTAAGGCTATAAAATCTATAGATAAAAGACTGAAAGTAGGGGGGCCTGCAACCAGTAATTTTATAGCAGATAATCGTCATGATGGTGAAATAATGGATCATAAAAAGTCTGTTTTCTATTCACAGGATATAATAAATACCAAACAATGGAAAGGTGTATGGATTGAAGATTTTCTTCGTTTTTGTGAAAAGGAAAATCTGCCGGTTGATTTTATTTCAACTCATCCGTATCCCACAGATTATGCTTTAGATCCGGATACGGGACGTAGTAAGGATGCTATTCGCTATGTACATTCTCTGCATGATGATATAACATGGCTGCGTCAGCAGATTGCGAGCAGTAAATATCCTGATGCGGAAGTTCACCTGACCGAGTGGAGTACAAGTCCTAATAGTCGTGACCGTATGCATGATGTTCTGCCGCCGGCAGCTTATATCTTGAAAACCAACTTGGATTGTTTGGGGATGGCCAATTCGTTGATGTACTGGACATTCACAGATGTATTTGAAGAAAAAGGCGGTGGTGAGGAAATTTTTCATGGCGGTTTTGGAATGATTAATTTCCAAGGGTTGGTGAAACCTTCTTTTCATGCTTATCGTATGTTGCACCAATTAGGCGATGAGAAACTGTATTATAAAGATCCGTTGTTTGTGAGCCGTTCTTCCCGAACAGGCAAAATATCGGCTGTAGCCTTTAATTATCCGTCAGAATACGAAGAAGCCGTGCCTTCGGCTGCGAATTTTAACAATTACATGCAAGCATCATCTAAAAAAGTGGATATAGCATTGAAAGGATTAAAACCGGGCACTGCTTTTGAAATTGAAATATTGGATAAGGATCATGGTAATGTGTATGATGATTACTTGAAAATTGGTGCTCCACATTCGCCCGGTTACAAAGAAATCGATTATTTGAGGCAGGCTGCTTGGAATACAGATAAACAGATTATTAAGGTGAATTCAGAAGGCACTTTTGTTTGGAAGTCTGAATTGGCTCCGTGGAGTTGCGTGTTAATTCGTGAACTATAAAAATGAAAAGAATGCCCGAATATGAAAAAACGATTATCCTTAAAAATAGAATATTAAAACAATCAAGAGAGGGCATGATTACCACTCCCTATTAAGCGGAGCGGAAAAACTCTGCTAATCTTGAACAGGATATTCTCGTTTTTTATTATTTTGCGTATTTATTGGTTAAATTGAAATGTCTTTTGCTTTTTAATAAGTTGAAAGTATGGCTAAGTATTGAATGAACAATCATTATGATACTTTTATTATGTTGGTGTTAATACTATAGCTAGAGAGAAAACAAGCTCTCAATGCCTCTTTTTTATGTTCCCCGGTGGCAATCGATGTGTTCCTCGGTGTCGGTCAAGTCGACCGGCACCGAGGAACACATCGATTGTTTTAAACCAACGGATGCTTTATGAGTGCAAAAAGTGCATATTTGTTCTGACCTTATGCAATAAAATTTTTTATTTATGTATATTAATGCGATGATTTATACAGTTTATTCTTTGATTTATTATTTCTAGAACAATCAGTTTTCTACAAAATCTTAAAAAACGAACATCAGGAAAGAAGCTTGACCGATGTTTCCTGCATTGTATAGATTCTTGTTGACAATAAGGGGTGATAGGAAGCATCCCTTGTTGACAACCGGCTTTATTTTTTCAATGTTATATACTTATTGAACGAAATAATAATGTATATTTGCAGGGAACAGAATGTGAAAAGGATGAAAAACATACTCATTGTATTATTTATTATATTGCTAAATATACTTAATCCACAATATCTGTTGGCGATAGACTTGAAGTTTAACCGTTTGACAGCCGAGAATGGTTTACCTTACAGCACGGCTAATGTGATGCTTCAAGATGATAATGGATTTCTATGGATTGGTACTCATACAGGCTTGTGCCGTTACGACGGGATTAATACGGAGATCTATTCAGAGTTTGAAAACAGGCAGGTTCGATCTTTGGAAGAAACGGAAGGAAATTGGTTATGGGTTGGTATGGAGAATGGGCTTGCCCGTATTAACCTGAAAACACGTAAGATGGAATCTATTCTTTGTGAGGGGAAAAAGGAACTTCAAAGGGTTAGTACTATCCATTGGGGAAAAGACGAAAAGGTGTATGTAGCTGCTATTGATGGGCTTTTTGTCTATGACAAAGGTATATTGACACATGTGATTGCTGATGAAGGACAAGTGTTCTCTATATTGGAGAATACTCTTACTGACTATTGGTTGCTTACTGAAAAAGCATTGCTAAACCTAGATACCAAGACCGGGAAAGTTACGAGGTATGCCTGGCCGTTGAAATTCAACCCATTTTTTCTGGCTTCTCTAAATTCGCATAAAAACGTTCTTTATATTTCTGCCGAATACAATTCAATGTTACGATTTGATATGAAGAATCGCCGATTTATGAATGAGTTTGCAATAGAGGATAAGAAAAGAACCTATCCGTTGATTATTGATGGTGGACAACTATTTGTAAATACAACGTGGGGGATAGAGGTGCTCTCATGTACTACGAACCGGTTGCAATATACGATTGTAGCTGATGATGATATGAAAAACGGGCTCCGGTCTAACCAGTTCTATTCTATGTATAAGAAAGGAACTACTTTGTGGCTGGGTATTTTTTCCGGGGGAATCGCTTATTCACAGATTGAAAATGATGCCTTTAATGTTTATCGGCTTCCTGGCACGGATTTTACTACTTTCAATCGTCAGGTGCGTTCTTTTTGCATTGTCTCGGATGATATAAAATTAATAGGAACAAGAAATGGATTATTGTTGGTTTCTGAAAAGGAAAAACGTGTTCAGACTTTCACCACTCAAGATTATCCGGCATTACTCTCTAATTCTATTTTATTTATTCAACCATTCGGTGGGGACGATTATTTGATTGGTACAACAAAAGGGCTTGTCCTTTATTCTTTGAAAAAGAATTCTTTCAGGATTTTCTCTGAAGAAAATGTATATAAAGGAACACAGTTTTATTCTTGTTTATCAGATGAAGAGGGGATATGGTTAGCTACATCTGAAAAGGTGCTTTATTATAATATGCATACGAATCAGACGGATATATACCCGCTGGATACTAATAAATATCCGGGATGTTCTGCTTTGTCTTTGTGTTTCGACTCCCGTAATCGTTTATGGATAGGAACCTCTGAAGGTGTTTTTTTATTGGATAAGGTTACTCATAAAATAACGGATACCTTTGAGGGAAAGGATAAATTGAAGAATATATCTAAAGCACAGATTAATAATATATCCAGAAGTAAGAATGGAAAGATGTTCATTTGTACCGATCGGATGGGGCTGATTGTTTTGAATGAGCGGGGATCGGAGATTGATATTTATTCAGAAGATAATATTTTGCCACATAATACAGTTTATAGCGTTTATGAAGATGAGCAGAATGTGTGGTGGATTGCCACAATGAAAGGGATTCTGCGTTATAATCGGGTGACTAATAAAAAACAGTTGTATGATTTATCAGCCGGGATACCTGGTGGGGTATGTCGCTCATTTTGTAAAGATAGTCAAAACAGATATTGGTGGGCTAATGAAATGGGATTGGTTGTTTGTGATCCTTATCAGTTGTCACAAGCTGTATTGTGTGATTTGCCACGTATTAGTTCTGTTAAGGTTGCAGGGAAGCGGCAACAATTGTTGGAAGATCAGGAACAAGGTCTTGTAACTCCGGCTTATGCAAAATCAATGGTATTACCTGCGTTTCAGAACAATCTGGAATTATGTTTCTCCATGCATACCTATCTAGGGGCATTGGATTCTTATCAATACATACTGGAGGGATTTGATGAAAAATGGAAATATAATATAGAGAATAACTGTTTGTCCTATACTGATTTGCCGGCAGGGAAATATCTATTGAGAGTTCGTGGACAAGGAAATTCTGATTATGAAACTCAATTGGAAATTATTGTAGAATATCCATGGTATGTTACGTATGGTATCGTTGCTATAGTTGTCATAATTGTGTTATTGGGTATCGGGTGGAAATATTGGCGGAGAAAAGTGGCGATAGTAGAAATGAAACAGGATACTGACGATGAATTGTTAAATACGGCGGCGTATAGACCTAAAACTCCAAGATCCAGTCAGGAAAAGTTGGATCGCCTGTATGAACAACTTATTCATTATTTTGAAACAGAAAAACCATATTTGAATAAACAATTGAAAAGTGCGGATATTGCCGCGGCGTTATCCTGTTCTATTTCTTCTTTATCAGAATGTCTTTCTTTTAAATTGAATACTAACTTTTCCGATTTTGTTGCCCATTATCGAGTGGAAGCTTTTGTTCAAAAGCAAAAACAGGAGGATATTTCTTTATATACATTAATGTCTATTGCAGAATCTTGTGGGTTCAATTCAAAGTCTTCTTTCTTCCGGTTGTTTAAAAAGCAAATGGGATGTACTCCATTAGAGTATATTCAGAAGCAAGATCATGACAGAGTATCAAAACAATGATTTGGGACTTTGCTTTTAACTATTTATACTGTTGATATATAGATCTTTATCTGTTTGTTGTCTTTCTTCCTTGCTTTGATACCTAACGCTCCCAAATTTATGCTTTTAAGTGGGTTCAACAGTTTATATTTGCATTCGTAATCATAACCAAAAGTTTATATTATGGAGAATGTAACTGATAGATCCCAGAGTATTATTATAGATTCATACATTGAATATTATTCTCGTGTGGTGGATTTTATAACGTATCGAATTAACAATCGTTGTGATGCGGAGGATTTGGCACAAGATGTATTTATACGTCTGATGGAATATAAACAAATACTTTGTGAGGATACTGTAAAACATTTCATTTATACCATTTCCCGTAATATTGTAACTGACTATCTTCGCCGTTATTATAAAGCAAGAGAGATCAGTAGCTATCTCTATGATGAGACTTCTTCTGCTTGTACGAATGAAACGGAAGAAACTGTCTTGGCCAATGACATTTCTTCATTGGAGAAGAAAAAAATGGCAACCTTTCCGAGGCAACGAAAACAAATTTATTATTTGACGCGCTTTAAAGGGCTTTCGTCAGTAGAAATTGCTACTCGTCTGAATGTCGGGAAGCGAACGGTAGAATGTCATTTATTTATGGCAAGGAAAGAGATGCGTACATATTTGCAACAGTGTATATAAAAAAGAGATAATAAACGATATAGTGTTAATTTTAAATTGGAATTTATGGAAAATGATTTTCTTAGATTCTCACCGAAAAGAGTTTTATATTCTGTGGTGATGGCATCCACGTTATGGGTCGGAAGTCCTCAATTGGTATTTTCGGAGGTGAGAGATGTTCAGGCTATTCTACAATCTGGTTTCGTAAAGGGGCAAGTAGTAGATGAGAAGGGTGAACCTATTATTGGGGCTAGTATTTCAGTGAAGGGAACGACCAATGGAGTAATTACTGATATGGATGGTAATTTTACATTGAATAATATTTCTGGAGGGGTGTTGATCATTTCGTATGTGGGTTTTCAAACACAAGAAGTGAATATAACAGGAAAGCCACTGAAAATTGTTTTGAGAGAAGACTCCGAGATGCTGGATGAGATTGTAGTTGTTGGGTATGGAGTTCAAAAGAAAGCGACTCTTTCCGGGTCTGTAACCCAAGTAAAAGGAGATGAAGTACTTGCCGGAAAATCTACGCAGAGTGTGGCTTCTGCACTGCAGGGGACCATTCCCGGGCTGACAATAACGCGTACTTCTTCTCGTCCGGGAAATGAAGGTACTTCGATAACATTACGTGGGGGTATCTCTGTGAATGATGATGCCAATAAACCAATGATCATTATTGATGGGGTAGAAGCTTACGAATGGGAACTTTCGCAAATTAATCCCAATGATGTTGAAAGCATATCTGTATTGAAAGATGCAGCCGCTGCAATTTATGGTACTAAAGCTGCCGGTGGTGTTATGCTGGTGACAACTAAGCGTGGACAAGAAGGAAAAATCAAAGTCACTTATTCGGGAAGTGTACATGCTAATATTGTAGGAAAACGTTATCCGGTCGCTAATGGGCAAGAATGGGCACAAATGCATAATATGGCTGTGGAGAATGACTATAAATATGGTGCAGATCATACGTACGGTTGGAAGTTAGGTTGGTCGGAAGAAGCGTGGCGTTCTCTTGCAAATGGTGAATATATTGAAGGTATGGTAAATGGTGCCTATAAGGTATTGGACCCTTATGCTGACCAGTTTGATGCTGTTTATGGAACAACATGGGGGCAATCACATAACGTGATGGTCAGGGGAGGTAATGATAGAGTGAAGGTTATGACTTCATTAGGATATGCTAATGACCGATCTTTAATAGACGTGGCGTATGATGGACAGAAAAAATATAATTTTCGTACGAATCTTGATTATAAAATTAATGATATTGTGAAGACGGAGTTCAATGTCTCTTATGATAAACGGAATACCAGTAGCCCGCAACAAGGTGTGGGACATGGTTTGCAAGATATGTATTTATTCCCGATATATAATGAATATGGTCAATTTTATGATACTTTTGGGAATAATAATCTTGTGGCTAAAATGGTTGAAGGAGGGCGTAATAACAATACGGAAGAAATCATGCGTTTAGGAGGTAAACTGACTTTAGACCTCAATAAATATGTTAAGGGACTGTCTTTACAAACTTCTGCCAACTTTCGTATCCGACATCATAAAAAAATAGAGCGTCAGACTCATGTTACTCTTTATGACTGGGCGGGTGAAACGACCTCTATTGACGGTTATCCTGATTATTCCCAAGGATCAGGTTCTATTCATTATCAATCGTCAGATGATGATTGCTGGGTAAAAAACACTTTAGAAGAAACCTTTTACCAAACTTACAATGCTTTGTTGAATTATAATCGTTCATTTGGTAGTCATAACGTATCACTAATGGCGGGTTTGACCGGTGAAAAAACAGGATATGAGAAATACTACCAATATCGTAAAGGTATTGCCAATGACGAACTGGATGATATTAATTTGGGAGATGTTACTACTGCTGAAGCTACTGGAGGCAGAAATGAGGTAGGAATGATTTCTTGGATTGGCCGATTGAACTATGATTATAAGGGAATTTATCTGTTAGAAGGTTTGTTCCGTCGTGATGGATCTTCCAGATTTTCAAAGAATAATCGTTGGGCTAATTTTTATGGTCTTTCAGCTGGCATACGTTTCTCTGAATTTGAGTTTGTAAAGAATTGGAATGTATTTGATAATTTAAAGTTGCGTGGCTCTTACGGTGAAACCGGTTCACAAGGAGGTATTGGCCAATATGATTATTATTCAACAATTAGTAAAGGGAATACAGTATTCGGATTTGACGGTACAAAAGTGAACACGGCATGGATTTCTTCTATGACTTCAGAAGATAGAACCTGGGAACGTGTCTCTACTACTAATGTTGCGGTTGATTTTGCCGTACTTAATAATCGTCTTAGCGGTACATTTGAATATTATATCCGTAAGAATAATGATATGTTGATTGATATCACTTATCCTAAGACATTGGGGGCAACGGCTCCAAAAACAAATTCCGGAGGTTATCGTGCTAATGGTTGGGAGCTACAGTTGAATTGGAATGATCGGATAGGAAGAGATTTCAGTTATAGTGTCGGATTAAGTTTGTCCGATGCGCGTACTAAAGTAACTAGTTATGAAGGCGCCGCTGCTATCACTTATGGTAAAAATAAAATAGTAGAAGGAAAACCAATTAATTCAATTTATGTATTCAAGACTAATGGGTATTTGCAGAATGAAGAAGAAGTCACTGCTTATTATGGAACGATTAATGGAACAGGTACATTGGCTCCTACTCAAAATAGTAATAATCAGTTACGTCCCGGATGCGTGAGAAAAGTTGACTTGGATGAAAATGGAGCGATTACTACGGATGACCTCTATTATTATGGTGACTCTAATCCACACTATCAGTTTGGAATTAGTTTGGGAGCAAAATATAAAGGGTTTGATTTTTCGGCATTCATTCAGGGAGTTGGTAAACAGAATCTTATTCGCGAAGGTAATATGCGTGGTCCTTTCGTTAGTTGGTGGATGAATCAAAATAAAACCTATCTTGATAATACATGGACAGAAGGAAATACTGATGCCCGTTTTCCTTTGCTGTCATTTAATGGTTCTGTAAATGATTGGAATTATAGTCAATATAACGATATCAATGTGATGAATGTTTGGTATGCTCGTTTAAAGAATGTGGCATTGGGGTATACGCTGCCTAAGACATGGATGAAAAAAATAGGGGTGGAAAATCTACGCTTGTATATATCGGCAGATAATCTGTTTGAATTGACACATGTAGATGATAAATTTGACCCTGAAGCACAGGCTTCAACGGGACAGGGCAAGATTGATTGTTATGCACGTACGATTTCTTTTGGTATTGATCTCACATTTTAAAAAGCATGTAAATTATGAAAACAGGTAAAGTTATATACATCCTATTATTAGGTTCATTGGTTGTTACAAGTTGTATAGATGACTTTTTGAATCTTAAGCCTCTGGATTCTGAAACAGAAGCTATATTTTTTCAAAATTTGGAACAATTTCAGGCTGCTGCTGATAATCTTCATACTAATATTTACGCATGGCAGTCCAATGGAAAGAAAGGTAGTGCAAATAACACTTATGCCATTCGTTTTGATTATGGGACAGATTTGATTACAGTTTCTCACGATGCAGTGAATGGGACAAATGCGGCCGGCACTTCTGATGATTATTATTCTCAATCGTATGAATGGCTACGTGGCTGTAACCAATTAATAGAGAAGGCTGCCTCTTATTCTAACCCTAACGAAATAGCAGGTCCGGTTGGTCAAGCTCATTTCTTTCGTGCATGGCATCATTTCTTTTTGTTACAACGTTTTGGTGGAATACCATTGATGATGAGTACTCCCGATGTCTCTTCAGATGTGGTATGGGGTAAGAGGGCATCTCGATACGAAGTTGTAAAAGCTATTTTGGATGATTTGGACACAGCCATTTTTAACTTGAAAAACACGACAGTGTCTTCGACTTCAAACGATGGTCATGTTACAATTGAAGCTGCAAAAGCTTTTAAGGCACGTGTTTGTTTATATGAAGGTACTTGGGAGAAATATAATGGTATAGGTACGGCTGATCCTACTAATGGGGACGGTGTGAAGAATGGTGCTGGAACGGTAATTCCCGACGGATACCCTTCTGTGACTGATTTTTTAACCATGGCCAAAACACTTTCCGATGAGATTATCAGTAGTGGGACATTTGAATTGTTTTTAGGGGTAGAGAATGTTCCCAATTCGGCTAATCCGGATTTGTATGCACATAAGAGTTATTTTTATCTATTTAACTTGGAAGGTAGTGATTCTAATCCTTCCGGACTGAGTAAAGCTAGTAATAAAGAAGCTATTTTTCGTGCTGTCTATGATCATACGAATAGGAAGAGTAATATGAATCTGACGCATTCAGAACCAGCTAAGATGACACGGAAATTAATTGATATGTATTTGTGTGCTGATGGTTTGCCTGTTCATGTGTCTCCTTTGTTTAAAGGATATATTGATATGAATACGGAATTTGAAAACCGTGATTATCGGCTGACAGCTTGTCATCCTAAGACATTGGATTATGTTTGGGGGTGGGGGAAATATGGTACTGGTGCAGATTATATGACAGATATAACTTCTTTGTCTGCCAATCAGTATCAATATTGTCCTAATTTGACGACTAATACAGCTTCAGGAACTCGTGGACGGAAATTCTGCTCGGAATTGTCTACCATAACCGATGCTGGTCAGGAAGCAATGGATTGTATGTTAATACGTCTGGCTGAAATATATTTAATTTATGCTGAAGCTACTTGCGAGTTGGGGAATGGTACTATTTCTGATGAGGATTTGGACAAGTCTTTAAATTTAGTTCGTGCCCGTGGTGGAGTGGCTCCTTTGAATGCTGCTTTGATAGCTAAAGCAAGAACATTGGGATGTGATATGTCTTATTTAGGAGAGATCCGTCGTGAACGTGCTTTGGAGTTGTATGCTGAAGGCTTACGTATTGCGGATGTATGTCGTTGGGGAATTGCGGAACAAGTCTTTGGGACAGAAAAATGTGGGTCTATATAAGCTATGAAGCTACTAATACGTATTTGGTTACAATGAAAAATCCTGTAACAAATGAAGATGTTTTTAAATCAAGTGTTTGGACTGCTGATAATATAGAACAAGAAACTATTACTTATGAAGATCCTGCATATACTCCAACCAAGCCAGGGTGTGTGATTGTAGAAAAGAAGGTCAATAGAAAATTTTCAAAGAAGAACTATTTGCAACCTATTCCTACAGATGAGATAAAGTTGAATCCGCAGTTATTGCAGAATCCGCAGTGGTAATGAATGTAATTAATAAAAGATGAATATGAAAAAGCTATTTAATTCTATAATGATTTGTGTTCTGTTATTTTCGAGCACTTTCATAGGGACTGCATGTTCAGACGATGATAAAAATGGAACGAATAAATATCCAGTTCCTGTAATCTCCGAGTTTTCTCCAAGCGAAGGTCTTCCAACTAGTGTGGTGACGATAAAGGGAGCTAATTTTGGAACAGAACGTACAGAGCGTGTGGGACGTGTGTATTTCGGAGGTGTCGAGGCTACTGACTATGAAAGCTGGTCGGATAATGAGATTAAAGTACGAGTACCGCAGAAGGGAATTACCGGTAACATTACTCTGTGGGTATGGAAGAATCATACAGAAACAACCGATGAATTTATTTGTGTTCCTGGTGCCGAGATTACTTCGATCAATCCGAGTCCCACTTTTCCTGGTTCGCAGATTACAATAAATGGAAAGAATTTCCAATATTTCATTGATAAAGGAGTTACTGCTCAGGATGTTATTGTTGAATTCTGCGCCGAAGAGGGAATTACCAAGCCACTGCTGATGCTTTAACAGCGACTTCAGTTACCGTAACAGTACCTACGGATGCAAAAGGTGGTGTTATTACTATTGATTTTGATGGTTATCAAAAGGTTAGTGGTCCCGAATTGCCATTAGTTGGAGATTTGAATTTACCGCTCATCAACTATTTAGAAACAAGCGGGACAATAACTATTGAAGAAGGTGGAATTGGAAGTACTAAGGATGGTGCTTATGTCATATATCAGTTTGATGCACCTGCAACCGGATTGTTCGACGTATATCTGATGACAGGAACGACGAAAGATGGAAGTTCGCTGAACGTTAATATCGGTGATAACCTGAATACTTTGAAAACAGCTGCATTGAACGAGACTTTGACCCATGCAATGAAGAATACCGGCTCATGGGCAACCAATTGGAAAGACCAATGGGGAGCATTCTATCTTGAAGAAGGCAAAACCTATTATCTGAAAATCACATTCCTGCAAGTGGGAACAACTTGGGTTGGAAACGTCGGTGAAATTGGATTGACTTTATCTACTGATCAAAATCAAACACCAGTAAATGGGGTTAAACCAGGTGCGGATTATGTAATTTATAAACATGATTTCAATTCGGGTACATCCTATCTTCCTTTTACAGACGCATGGGCTTGGGAACCCAATTATATTAAGATTGTAGATAAATATTTGGAATTTTATTACAACTATAAAGCTCTTTTGGAGGATGACCGTCGTATGCGTCGAGGGGCCGAAGTGACTTGTAATTTCAAAACGACAACCGAAGGATGGTATGGTTTTAAGGTTTATTTGCCCGAAGGCAAGTTCCCTATGAACGAGAGTGGCATCATCATTGCGCAAATTTTCGGTCAAGGGTGTAAAAACAGTTGGGCGGGGCATCTTTCCATTGATCAGGGAATTTTGAAACTTTCGCATCGTCATGCTCTGATTGATCCGGTAGTAGGAATCGTTGGCAAACTCGAAACTAATAAATGGTACTCGGTGGTGGTTTATTTCAAGGCCGGTCGGAACAACAAAGGCCATCTGAAAGCATGGATAGGCGATGATATGGTCGAGGGTTCACCTGCATACGATTCCGGTAATTGCAATTTTGGTTTTGCGCATTGGATTGATGATGATACTTTGGACGATACTGGAAATAATTCTGAGTGTGTTGGTTATAACGGAACTTATGATGCTTTGGGTTGCAAATTCGGATTGTATGTGACTAATAAGGTAGATATGACTATCCGTTTTGATGACCTCAAAGCCCTTGAGGGTAATCCTGCCGGAGCATTTGATATTGTGAAGCCGGGTAAGTGATAAGCATGAAGGATAACTGTTTAAGTATTAGATCTCATATATTTTAAAGATGGGAGAGCGCATCCGGAGTCACAGACGAAATGATGCGCTCTTTGTTTTTTACGTTATCAACAATAATATATAATAATGGTAAAGTGTGATTTTAATCGAAAAAGAAATACCATGGTTCATATAAGGAATAAATATTTTTATCTTTTTTCCATCTTCCTGTTGTTGGATGTGTGGATAGCATTTGCACAGTCGACCATTAGCGAAAAAGACTTTCGCACGAATATGCATCCTCGCGTATTTGTTACGATGGACGACAAACAAGCTATTCTGGCGAAAATAGAATCGGTGAACTGGGCAAGAGACATTTATGAGGCGCTGAAAGCCGATGTGGATCCAATCATTGCTATGCACCAGGATAATCCTGGATACGTGGTTTCTCGTATGCAGATGCATTGGGAACCAGGAAAACGCTATACGCATTTCTATACCGAAGGAAATTATGTCACCCGCAGAAGGTAATGCCAAATATCCTACAGTTAGAGTGACCTACGGACGTGCCGCCAGCAACTCCGTGCCTTTGGCTCCACTGGACAA
Source organism: Bacteroides sp. AM54-2NS (assembly GCF_003602935.1). Lineage (NCBI taxonomy): Bacteria > Pseudomonadati > Bacteroidota > Bacteroidia > Bacteroidales > Bacteroidaceae > Bacteroides > Bacteroides sp. AM54-2NS. Next base: position 184,812 of record NZ_QTMZ01000007.1, on the reverse strand, counting down.
AATTATTCCTTACGGGGATGGTTCGCTGACCAAACCTGCCAGTATGAATCTTGGCATTGTGAAGCTGACTGAATCATCGAACAATGAATTATCGGATTTAGGTAACGAAACTCCGTATGATACCGTCCCGTTCACCAAGACCGGACTTGGAACGGAAACCGTGAACCGGGCTTTCATTCAGTTGGCTTGGAAATCGTCTATCTTATATTACTTGACGGAAAATAGGAAATATGCCAAATTGGCTGCCGACATCTTGTGGAATTTTGTTCGTGGGGCAGCACAACAAGAACAACTTAATCCGGGTTGGGAACAAAATCATAAAGAGGGAAGTCTCAATGGCTACCTTTCTTTCGAGACTTTAGGTGATACCCGCCATTTCGCTACTCTTCCATTGGCATACGACATGATTTACGATTATTTGCGGCAAGAGTATTTTGATTCGGAACAATTTGTCAAAGGCATTGATGGTGAGATGTGGGCACCTCCTCATCCCGAAGGAAAAGAATGGGCTTTAAGCTGTTTCGAGAAGATGTTCAAGCGTTTGATAGAAAACAAACTGAACCGTGGAGGAGGGCTGAAAGGCAACTGGAACATGAATGAACAGCAATCTGCCATGCTTTATGCCTTGGCGCTTGACGAGGATTTCACTTATCAGGATGGCAAGGGGCGTGCTTATTATGTAAACAAATTGGTTTACGGTCCTACCACGGAACATCATGGGGCTTATCTCGATGTGCTGCGTGCCAACATCAGTCCTACTACCGGATTGTGGCCTGAAGCTCCGGGCGGATACGGACAAGGCTCTATTGGGCAATTGGTGCGTTTCGGCTTCATTTATTATAAAAATGGTCTTGATTTTTTATCCAAAGATCCTTTGTTGAGTAAAGCCTCGAGTTCAATGACACAAATGTTGTTTCCCAATGGTTATGTTACTAACTTTGGTGATGCTACATATGCTACCATGAATACCGAACAACTGGAACTTATGATGGCATACTGGCACGATAAGAAAGATAGTTTGCAAGAAAGAAAATGTGCAGAATGGATGAAATATGCCCCACAACGGAACTTGCACAATGAATTTTATTATGCGTTGTTTTTCTATTTGCCCGAAATCCCTCGTACTGATAGTGCTCCTCAATTGGCGCGTACATCCTATTCGGAAACATACTCTTTAGTATTCGGTCGCAATGATGCACCCGACCCGAAGGATGCTTTGGCTTTTACTTTGATGGGATTTGGCAAGGATACCGGGCACAGGCAACCTAATGGCATGAACATGGAGTTGTATGGGCGTGGACATATTTTGGCACCAGATCAAGGTGTAGGTCAGGATTATTGGGGAGCGGACACACATGAATATAAAATTAACGTAGCTGGACACAATACCGTGAGTCCGAATGGAAAAGGTGCGGACAATAACATGCCGCAGAATCTGGAAATTGTACATGCCGAACCCGTCGTCGTTGATGGAAAAGCTCCTGACTACGAAGTATCTCCCTATCACCAGTATGTAGACGCAGTCAATCATTTCTATACTCCGGAAATCAAGGCGGAACAACGCCGTATGCTTTCTATTATCCGTACTTCACCACAGACGGGCTATTATGTAGACATATTTCGGTCCGAAGTGACAGATGGAGAAGACCGTTACCATGACTATATTTATCATAATATGGGTACCGGCTCCGAATTCTTCCTTTTGTCGGGGCAACCGATGCCGATGTCTGCCTCTCCCTTGGATTCGTTGTCCGGTAAAGGATATTCTTATTTCACTACATTGGGTAGTTATGAGAATCCTGACAACTTTTATGTAGACTATCATTTGGGTATAGATGATACTCATATGAGGATGTTTGTGCCGACAGGTAAAGGAAGGACCGTTTATCAACTGAACTCTTTGTTCAATCATCGTTATTATGAACCGTCTTTACGTACGCTTCCTGTACCGGCATTACTGATAAGGCAAAAAAGTGAAGCTTGGGACCATCCTTTTATAGCAGTGTATGAACCATACGGCAACGGAGCAAAAAGCCAAATTCGTTCGGTCTATACAAGTAAGACTCCAAAACAAAAAGGTGTAGCCAAGTTGTCGGTCGAATATTTCAAGAAAGACAAAATGGACCATATCATTCATTCGGTGAATGAAAAAACAGAAGCGAAGTATATGGGCATCCGGTTTATGGGCACCTATTGTGTTGTAACCATGGAGAAAGGACGACTTGTTTCATTGTACATAGGAAACGGATACTCGTTCAGCATGGACGGTTTGGAAGTTTCTCTTGATGAGGGAAAGCCTTTTGATGTTTGGCTGGAATGGAGAGACGGAGAGTGGATTTGTCATTCAAGGGAAGCTGTAAAAATAAAAATGTTGAAATAATTACTTTTTTATATCATGAAGACTATCTTTTGAATATAGTCAGACTAATGAGGGGTGATTGTAGAGCTTCCTGAAACGGAGCTGAACCTAATATTATTGACTCTTAAAATTTCGACAATAAAATAATAGATATTGTAGTGTGTATGAAAAAATATATAGTTGGTTTATTGGGATTTCTTCCTATGTTTATGTCAGCTCAAAATATTACGGATCTAGCAGTGATGAATGACCAAACGGCAGACTCTTTCATTGGAAACGGTACACAAATATCGTCCATAGATGATTCTGTGTTTATTCATCCGGATAGAATCCGTTATGACCGGCAATGTATACAGATTGAAGGGAAGGATATCTTCCTGTTTAGTGCTGCGTTCCATTATTTTCGTGTACCTCAACCTTTGTGGCCGGATCGTTTTAGAAAGTTGAAAGAAGGTGGTTTTAATTGTGTGGAGACATACATCCCCTGGAACTGGCATGAACGGAAAATGCCTCGTTCACCGCAGGATGAATCATGTTTGGACATGAGGGAACTGGATGACTTCCTGAAAATGGCGGAAGATTTTGGGCTTTATGTGATTGTCCGTCCCGGACCTTATATTTGTGCAGAATGGAGTGGAGGTGGTTTTCCGCAATGGATTATGCAAAAGAAGCCTGCAAAGACTACTTTTGATACTTGGTTACAAAGTAATGATCCTGAATTTATGCGTTGGAATGAGCATTGGTACAGAGTTGTATGCCGTGTAGTGGCACCGCACCAATTAACGCGGAAGAGTAAAGGGCATACAGGTGTCATCTTTTTCCAGGTGGAGAATGAATTTAATCGAATTAAATGGTTTCCGAAAGAGGCCAAGAAAGACTATTTGATTCAACTTACGCAAATTGTTCGTAAATATGAAATAGATGTGCCGGTTATAACTTGCTGGACGGATGAAGCCCGTAATGTGGAAGAGGGTGTACTTAACGGCGTGGTAGATATGGTAAATAGTTACCCGCGTTGGGAAATAGAGAAGAATTTCGGCCGTTTGATTAATCAACAGTTACGTACCCAACCCGGTAAACCGTTAATTTCGGGAGAATTGCAAGGTGGATGGATGAGTGAAGTGGGAGGAAAACTAAGTTGGGAACAGGATGGTTTAATGCCGGTACAAACGCAGAATATTACCTTATATGCATTGCAGCGTGGTTTTTGTGGGATTAATTATTACATGACTGTAGGTGGTACTAACTTTGATGATTGGGGAGCCAGACAAATGACCACTACCTATGATTATGCAGCTGCCATTGCTGAAAACGGTTCGACTAATGAACGTTATCGTTGTTTTCAGGGATTAGCGCATTTGTTGAAGGAACATGGTACTAAAATAGCCCGTGCTGATGTGCTTCCTATAGAGTATATTTCTACAGATCCGGATGTGAAGTTGGTATTACGTAAGGCTTCCAATGGTGACCGGTATTATTTTGTGAGAACAGAGGAGCATACCCGTCATCATTTTGGTACCATACAGACTTCTGATTTGACTTTTGATTTTTCATTGGAACCATTTGGCGCTATGATATATTATTTGCCTTCAGGTGGCAGTCAGGGAGATTGGTTACCGAACTGCCCGATACGGAATCTCGTCCGGCAGTTGAAGCGGATACTATCAGATTGACGCCTGATATGCAGATGGCTGATCCGCTCCCTACTCGCTGGACGAAGTTGGAGAAAGGAGAGTGCATTGATCACGATGGCATTTACGGACGTCATTTTGTGTATTATCGTACGTATGCTCCGCAGGGAAAACTGCTTGAAGTGGGACGTATTGGTCATAAATTGATTAACGGCACGGATGCAGACGAGGTGTTGGTGTCCGTTCAAGGAAAGATACTGCCTATGTTGAAGGAAGATGCATATAGTGTTTTTTATCAACTGCCGGGAGATTCGGCTATAAACAGGAAGCTCGAAATAGTCATGCTTTTTGAAAGCAAAGGGTTACATCATCATACAAAAAAGATAGTAGAAGACTATTGGGGCATAGGACTGAATTATGTGAGATGCGGAGACAAGGAACTTTCTTTGGAATATGCATACACAGAGAATGAACGCGGACTTAACTTGTCTAAAGGCGGAGGATTACAAGAAAAGATACTGCCAGAAACGGCTGAATTAGATGAATCGCTTCTGTCATGGTATTCATATTCGTTCACTTTGCCCGAGCAGCCTCGTGGAGTATGGTTCCCTTACCATCTTCGTCTGGAACATTCGGGGAATGGATTTATTTACATAAACGGCCACTGCATCGGTCGTTGTTGGCAGAAAGGTCCCCAGCATGAATATTATATTCCCGAATGTTGGTTGAATATTGGTGGTGAAAATCATTTGGTAGTTAGTTTATGTCCAACAAGAGATGGAGCCGAAATACGAGGGGCGGAAATCATACCTGTCACTTGGGTGGCGGAAAGACGAGAAAAATTAGTGGTTGACTAATAAGAATATTTTTATGATAAGATTAGATAGGATTTTTATGGCATTGGTGTGTATGGTATGTTCATTGAATGTATCCTCTGATGATTTGAAATTGTGGTATAGCCGCCCTGCTACGGTTTGGACTGAAGCCTTGCCTTTAGGAAATTCTCGGTTGGGAGTGATGGTTTATGGCGGTGCGGGTAGTGAGGAACTTCAGTTGAATGAGGAAACGGTATGGGGAGGAGGTCCTCACCGTAATGATAATCCAAAAGCTTTGGCTGCATTACCTCAAATCAGACAGCTTGTGTTTGAGGGGCGTTATCGGGAAGCACAAGAAATGGTGGCACAAAATTTTGAAACTCCGCGTAACGGTATGCCTTATCAAACAATAGGTAGTTTGATGCTTGATTTTCCCGGGCATGAGAAGGCTACGGATTATTATCGTGACTTGGACATAGAAAGGGCGATAGCAACTACGCGTTATAAAGTCGGAGAGGTGACTTATAATCGAGAGGTTTTCACTTCCTTTGTGGATAATGTGATTATAGTTCGATTGACAGCAAATAAACAGGGAACTTTATCATTTACGGCTTCTTATAAATCTCCTTTGCAGCATGAAGTCCGTAAGTCGGGAAAAAGACTTGTGTTAATAGGGAAAGGAACAGAACATGAAGGTGTGCCTGGTGCCATTCGTGTAGAGACACAGACTGAAGTAAAGAATGAGGGAGGTCATGTAGTAGTGACTGGAGAGAATATTCAGGTGAATGGAGCTGATGCTGTAACTCTTTATATTTCCGCTGCAACTAATTTTGTGAATTATAAAGATGTCAGCGGAGATGCACACAGAAAGTCAAAGGCTTATTTAGATATTGCTTGTAAGAAAAAATATGAGCAAGCACGTGAAGAACATATAGCTTATTATCAGAACCAATTCAACCGTGTGAAGTTGGATTTGGGGACTTCGGAAGAAGCAAAAAGAGAGACACATCTACGAGTGAAACATTTTAATGAAGGAAAAGATGTATCGTTGGCTACTTTAATGTTTCAATATGGTCGTTATCTACTCATCTCTTCTTCCCAACCGGGTGGACAACCAGCAAATCTGCAAGGAATATGGAATGATAAATTATTGGCTCCTTGGGACGGAAAATATACGGTTAATATCAATCTGGAGATGAACTACTGGCCGGCTGAGGTGACTAATCTGAGTGAGACACATTTGCCATTGATGCAAATGTTGAAAGAATTGTCGGAAACGGGGAGAGAAACAGCTCGTACAATGTATGGCTGTGATGGCTGGGTACTGCATCATAATACGGATATATGGCGTTGCACAGGACTTGTAGATAAAGCATTTTGGGGAATGTGGCCGAATGGAGGTGCATGGTTATGCCAGCATTTATGGCAACATTATCTTTTTACCGGTAATAAAGCTTTTTTAAAGGAGGCATATCCCATAATGAAAGGAGCTTCAGATTTCTTTCTTCATTTTTTAGTGGAACATCCCAAATATGGATGGATGGTGACTTGTCCGTCCAACTCACCGGAACATGGACCGGAGGGGGATGAAAAGAAGAATGCACCTTCTACTGTGGCCGGCTGTACAATGGACAATCAGATCGTTTTTGATCTTTTCTCCAATACTTTGCGGGCTTGTAAGATATTGGCGGAAGATGCTGCTTATGCCGAACATTTGCAAAAAATGATTGATCGTTTGCCGCCCATGCAGATTGGTAGATATAACCAATTACAGGAATGGCTGGAAGATGTGGACGACCCTACGAGCGAGCACAGGCATGTGTCTCATCTTTTTGGATTGTATCCGGGTAATCAGATATCTCCTTATACCGATCCTCTGTTATTTCAAGCAGCAAAGAATTCTTTAATTTATCGTGGAGATCAGGCTACGGGATGGTCTATCGGTTGGAAAATAAACTTGTGGGCGAGATTACTGGATGGAAATCGTGCTTTTAAGATTATTAATAACATGTTGGTATTGGTAGAACCGGCAAATCCAAGTGGACGTACATATCCGAATCTATTTGATGCGCATCCCCCTTTCCAGATTGATGGGAATTTCGGTTATACGGCAGGAGTTGCCGAGATGCTTCTGCAAAGTCATGACAATGCCATACATTTGCTTCCAGCGTTGCCGGACGCTTGGCGAAAAGGCCGCATTGAAGGATTAGTTGCCCGGGGAGGTTTTGTAACAGATATGGAATGGGATGGTGCACAGTTATCCAAGGTGATTATACATGCTCGTTTGGGTGGGAATCTTCGACTACGCTCCTATGTACCTTTAAAGGGCAAAGGTTTGCGTGAAGCTGTAGGTGAAAATAAAAACCCGTTTTTTCAGGTGGAACGAATAAAAGAACCGCTTATCTCTAAAAAGATTTGTCCGCAGTACCCTTTGTTATATAGAGTGTATGAGTATGATGTAATGACTGAACCCGGGAAAAGTTATTGTTTTGAGAGAATATAACCCCCAAAGATATTCTCAATAAAATATATTTCATTTATTCGGGGATTTGTAGTAAGTTTGCTATAAATCCCCGAATAAATGACGCAGAGAAAGATTATACATATCGACATGGATGCCTTCTATGCCTCTGTAGAACAGCGTGATAATCCAGAACTTCGTGGCAAGCCTTTAGCGGTAGGTCATGCAGAAGAGAGGGGAGTTGTGGCTGCTGCCAGCTATGAAGCCCGGCGTTACGGTGTCCGTTCCGCTATGGCTTCGCAAAAGGCGAAGCGACTTTGTCCCCAACTCATTTTTGTACCTGGCAGGATGGATGTTTATAAATCCGTTTCCCGTCAGATACATGAGATTTTCCACGAATATACGGATATCATCGAACCTCTGTCTCTGGATGAAGCTTTTCTGGATGTCACAGAAAATAAAAAAGATATTTCCCTGGCTGTGGATATAGCAAAGGAAATAAAGCAGAAGATTCGGGAGCAGCTCAACCTTGTTGCGTCTGCCGGAGTTTCTTATAATAAGTTTCTGGCTAAAATAGCTTCGGACTATCGTAAACCGGATGGCTTATGCACCATTCATCCGGAACAAGCCCTTGATTTTATCGCCCGTCTTCCTATCGAATCTTTTTGGGGAGTGGGTCCGGTGACTGCAAAGAAGATGCATCTACTTGGCATCCACAATGGACTTCAACTACGAAAATGTTCTCTTGAAATGCTGACAGCACATTTCGGAAAAGCCGGCGCACTATATTATGAGTGCTCACGAGGAATTGACGAACGCCCTGTCGAAGCAATTCGTATCCGTAAATCCATTGGCTGCGAACGTACATTGGAACGTGATATTTCAGCCCGTTCATCGGTCATTATCGAACTATACCATGTGGCAGTAGAACTGATTGAACGTCTTCAGCGAAAAGACTTCAAAGGCAACACGCTTACCCTGAAAATCAAGTTTCATGATTTTAGCCAGATAACCCGAAGCCTTACTCAATCACAGGAACTCACCACCTTAGACCGGGTACTCCCACTTGCAAAAGAATTGCTTAAAAGTGTCGAATTTGAGCAACATCCAATCCGGCTCATCGGTCTTTCCGTCTCCAATCCAAAAGAGGAAGCCGATGAACAACACGGTGTCTGGGAACAGTTGAGTTTTGAATTTAGCGATTGGGATTGAAGGCGAAGAGGAAGAAATAGAGGGATGAAGAGGAAAGAATAGGGGATGAAAAAGAAGAGAATCAAAGAATGAAAAAAGAAAGAGGATAGAATATTCAAACAGATACTTTGTCTGAAGTAAAACAGATACTTTATTTGAAATAAAATAGAGCCTTTATTTGACCTAAACAGAGCCTCTGTTTGGAATAAATAGAACCTCTATTTTCTCCAAAGGAAGCCTCTATTTTCTGAAACTGCATCTTTGTTTTTCCGAAATGAAAACCCGGTTTCCGTGTGACTTAAATTGTTTCTACAATGACTTAAATAGCTTTTATAATGACTTAAAAGCCTAAAATATAGCAATTAAGAGTACTATTTTTGAACTATGTACTTTTTTGTCATCAGGTTCGTATGATTTACTCACCTCATTTTTTATCAGATACGTTATCTTTGCAATACTTAAATGAATGAAAATACCATGAATCGAATGAAACATTTATTTTGTGTTCTTTTACTAGCAGCTTTAGGAAGTTTTTCTTTCAAGGCAAACGCTTACACCGAACGCAATATGCTGCAAAAAGCGGTAGACAAAACTACGTTGAAAAACGTGTTGGTAATGAAACAAGCATGGGTGCCTTATCCTGCTTATACAGATCGCGCCGCCTGGGATTCTTTGATGGGCCCCAATAAGCAACGCCTCATCGAAGCCGGCGAAAAACTCCTCGACTATAAATGGCAACTGATACCTGCCACCGCTTATCTGGAATACGAACGCAGCGGTAACCGTAAAATAATGGAAGTCCCTTATGACGCCAACCGCCAGGCACTTAACGCCTTGATGCTCGCCGAACTGGCCGAAGGAAAAGGGCGTTTTATCGACCAATTACTGAACGGAGCATATATGAGCTGCGAAATGAATTCATGGGTTCTATCCGCACACTTGCCCCGTCAGAGCAGCAAACGTTCACTTCCCGACTTCCGCGAACAGATTATCGACCTCGGTTCAGGCGGATACGGAGCTTTAATGGCTTGGGTACACTATTTCTTCCGCAAACCATTCGACAAAATCAATCCTGTGGTATCCTTGCAAATGCGTAAAGCAATCAAAGAACGTATTCTCGATCCGTATATGAACGACGACGAAATGTGGTGGATGGCTTTTAACTGGAAACCGGGAGAAATCATCAACAACTGGAATCCCTGGTGTAACTCTAATGCCCTGCAATGTTTCTTACTGATGGAGAACAATAAGGATAAGTTGGCGAAAGCTGTTTATCGCTCCATGCAGTCAGTCGATAAGTTTATCAACTTCGTGAAATCCGATGGTGCCTGTGAGGAGGGAACCTCTTACTGGGGACATGCCGCCGGAAAGCTCTATGACTATTTGCAGATACTCTCTGATGGCACAGGCGGTAAGCTGTCTCTGTTCAATGAACCGATGATTCGCCGGATGGGAGAATATATGTCCCGTTCCTATGTCGGCAATGGCTGGGTGGTGAATTTTGCTGATGCATCGGCACAAGGCGGGGGCGATCCTTTGTTAATCTATCGGTACGGTAAAGCTGTAAACAGCGATGAAATGATGCATTTTGCCGCATACCTGTTGAAAGGAAGAAAACCGTATGCTACCATGGGCAACGATGCTTTTCGTTCGCTTCAATCTCTACTTTGCTGTAATGAGCTGGCAAAAGCAACTCCGAAACATGATATGCCGGATGTGACCTGGTATCCCGAAACGGAATTCTGTTATATGAAGAACAAGAACGGTATGTTTGTTGCCGCTAAAGGCGGATTTAATAACGAAAGCCATAACCACAACGATGTAGGAACCTTTTCTTTATACGTAAATACAATTCCTGTGATTATTGATGCTGGTGTAGGTACATATACCAAACAGACGTTCGGTAAAGACCGCTATACCATCTGGACCATGCAGAGCAACTATCATAACTTGCCGATGATTAACGGAGTACCGCAGAAATTCGGGCAGGAGTATAAAGCTACCAATACCGTTTGCAATGAGAAGAAACGGATGTTCTCTACGGATATAGCTACTGCTTATCCGGCAGAAGCGAAAGTGAAAAGCTGGGTTCGCTCTTATGCTCTTGATGATAAAAAACTCATTATTGGTGATAATTATACGTTGGATGAGGCTATTGCTCCTAATCAAATGAATTTTTTAACTTGGGGCAATGTGACTTTCCCTTCAGCCGGAAAAATCCGTATCGAAGTAAAGGGACAAAAGGTGGAAATGAACTATCCGTCGCAGTTTAAAGCTGAACTGGAAACAATCAAACTGGATGATCCGCGCCTGTCTAACGTATGGGGCAAAGAGATTTACCGTATCACACTAAAGACTGAAGAAAAGAAAGTGACTGGTAAATATGGATTTGTTATTCAGCAAGTGAAGTAGGATGAAATAGATTTTTAAAGCTAGAAAAAATAAAGTATAAACAATTAAATCACAGTAAGATGAAAAAAGTGTTATTTGCCGGGCTTTTGGTCCTTGCAGGAGTAAGCGTAAGTGCGCAGAACCTGATAAAAAACGAAAAATTCGTCACTGAAGTAAAGACTAAAGTGACTAATGCCAACAAAGCTACCGCAGGAGAGTGGTTTATCATGAATAATGAAGCTGACGGTGTAACTACTATTGCCTGGGAAGAAACAGGAGATGCCAAATATCCGAATGCAATGAAATTGGATAACTCCGGTGCCGAAAAGAATCTCTCTTGGTATAAGGCTTTCCTGGGACAACGTATTACCGATGGTTTGGACAAAGGTATCTATGTTCTTACTTTCTATGCAAAGGCTAAAGAAGCAGGAACTCCGGTCAGTGTATACATCAAACAGACCAATGAGGAAAAGAATGATAATGGTAAGTACAATACTACTTTCTTCATGCGTAGAGACTATGACGCGGATGCTCAACCAAATGCTTCGGGCGCACAGTACAATTTTAAAATTAAAGATGCTGGTAAATGGACTAAAGTAGTGGTTTACTATGATATGGGACAAGTGGTTAATGCAATTAGCAGCAAGAAAGCAAATGCTAACTTGGAAGTGTCTGATACAGACGATGATGCTGCTATTCTGAAAGATTGTTATGTGGCTATTCTTTCCCAGAATAAAGGCGGCGTTGTAGAAATCAGCGACGTGACATTGAAAAAGAAATAAAGAGCAAAGGATTTAATATAGTAGGTTAACAAAAAAATAGGGCAGTGAAGTAGTGATACTTCGTTGCCCTATTTCTTTTGTTATATGAATATAATGGAGAGTTCCGAATAAATAAATGTATGAAACAGTCAATCTCCCTTCGGGACTGATTTCATGCGATTTATTGAATACCGAGTTTCTTCTTCAGTTCCTTAGGCAGAGAATCTTTGTGTACCATCACACAGATTGTTTTAGCACGTACATAGCTTTCAGACATATTCAGATAACCTCCGGATTTGTTGCTTTCCGCTCCCCAGGAATTCTTGGTGATATAATATTTAGTACCATTCTGATCTTTCACAATACCGGTGATGTGCATCAGGTGGTCGTCAGTTGTCACAAACTTCTCGTAACCATCCTGACGGATTTCCGGTGTTACGTTGATTTCCGGATAAGGATGCTCAAACTTGAACACTTCGTCCATTCGTTGATATTTTGGCATTTTCTCAAAACGGGCACGGTCGGTTGTAGAGTAATCTTTCACATCCTCCACTTGCGGATTGATGGCGATTCCGTTCTTGAAAGAGAAACCCTGTTCGCTTACGTCACCGTCCCAACATACAGTATATCCTTTGTTCAGTGCATAGTCGATAGCCTCGATCAGTTCGTCCAACGGAAGATTATACATCGGCTGGTTTTCCCAGTTGTCGGGAACTTCAGGTGAGAATGTCTCATAATAAGGCTTGTGAGTGAAACTAGTCAACTCAACGTAATCATCCATATTCAATCCCAGACTTTCTGTGAAAGATTGAGGAGTATATTCTTTTCCTTTATAAGTGAATTTTTCAGGAAGCTTGCCTAGATAAATATCAAACAGATTATTAATAAGCGCATCAAATTGCGGAGTACGCTTTTTAGATTCAATATTTGCATCTACCAATGCTTTGAGGTAGCGTGACAATGCACCGTGATTGTGGTCTTTGTTATCGCCCAGCAATCCGGTGTACACTTCTTCCGGAACAATTCCCGCTTTCTTATAAGCGTTTTTGAAAGTGTGTGCCAAACTTCCTTCACCGATACTTCCTTTACCACGACGGAGATAATTGTCCTCCATCTGATTCATGTACTTTTGGCGGACGATAAACATCTCCGAGAGATCATATTCTCCTTTTCCCATTCGGAGCAGTTCCGACTCCATGAAAGAAGCGGTGGCAAAGCACCAACAGGTTCCTGTGGAACCCTGATCTTTAACAGGCGTTGCTTGGTGGGATACAACGGTTGTGAACTCATAACCGGGTGTTTGTGCAAAAGAGGTTACGACCAATATGAGGAGCGCAACCGACATAAATAGCTTTTTCATAATGTGTTTTATTATCTTTCTTCTGCAAATGTATAAAAAAAGCGAGGATACTCGAAAGTTCCTCGCTCTATTTATTATAATTAGTGTGTTTATTTACATGGCAACCTGCTGTGACAGCAGTTTTTGAAGTTTACCGTTTAATGTTTGGCACATGGCACCATTTCCCATTGCTTGATAGCGTTTAATACGGTACTGTAACATCATAATTTTTTCATTTGCATTCTTTTTCATAATTTGTTTCCTCTTTTTTTGCCCTCCACGTTTTGAAGAGCGGTTTTACATCTTGTTTTCTCTAATAACACTGCAAAGATACAAATTGTTTTCGGATTATATGCTGTAAAACATAAAAATCTTCTTTTTCTTTTGAATTTTCTTTTTATAAGGGTTCGAACACGGTCTATATTACAAACCTGTTACATAATTCCCGGATTTTCCCATCAATGACAATATTATTCTTATCTATCACATTTTTATGTACTTATCTAGGTATTCAGAAAATATTCTTCTATTTTTGTCAGTCAGCAACCTTATTAATAGAATAAACCAAACACTTATATGAAAACATTCACCCATCTTTTGTGCGTCCTGATTTTGTCGATTGTACTGTTTGCTTGTAACAATGCTCACTTCCTCAAAGAAGAATCCTACCGGAATCAAGTAGCTCAAGACTTTGAGCAGAAAAAACAGGCACTTCCTCATGGAGATTTATTTGCAATCTTTGCCGATTCTATTTTGTCAGTCTACGAGCGCGAAGCATTGATGTTTCTCTACGCTTATATGCCGATAGGGGATGTGACGGACTATCCGGGAGATTATTACTTGGAGAATGTCCGGCTGTCGAAGCAGACACGTGACGAGATGCCTTGGGGCAAAGAGATTCCCGATGAAGTGTTCCGTCATTTTGTTCTGCCGATCCGGGTGAATAACGAGAATCTGGATGATTCCCGCCGTGTGTTTTATGATGAACTAAAAGACAGGGTGAAGGGACTGCCGATGAAAGACGCGATATTGGAGGTGAACCACTGGTGTCACGAGAAAGTAGTCTATCGTCCGAGTGACGCGCGTACCAGCTCACCGTTGGCATCAGTCAAAACAGCGTATGGGCGTTGTGGCGAAGAGTCTACATTTACGGTGGCTGCGCTCCGGGCAGTCGGTATTCCGGCACGGCAAGTGTATACGCCCCGCTGGGCGCATACGGATGACAATCATGCTTGGGTGGAAGCATGGGCGGATGGACATTGGTATTTCTTCGGAGCCTGTGAACCGGAATCGGTTTTGAACTTGGGATGGTTTAATTCCCCTGCCAGTCGGGGAATGTTGATGCATACCAAGGTTTTCGGACGATACAACGGTCCGGAAGAGATTATGCTTGAGACACCGAATTATACGGAAATCAATGTGATTGATAATTATGCCCCTACTGCTAAAGCTATCGTAACGGTGACGGATGCCGAAGGTAAACCGGTGGCAGATGCCAAAGTCGAATTTAAGATATACAATTATGCGGAGTTCTATACAGTAGCCACGAAATATACAGATGCAGAGGGGAAAGCCAGCCTGACTGCCGGTAAAGGAGATATGTTGGTTTGGGCATCCCGCAACGGACAATTTGGTTATGCCAAAATCTCATTTGGAAAAGATGATGCATTGCAACTCGCTTTAAATAGGAAAGAAGGTGAAGCCTATTCCTTGCCAATGGATCTTGTACCTCCGGTGGAAGGAGCGAATATTCCCGAAGTCACTCCCGAACAACGGGCGGAAAATGATCGGCGGATGGCGCAGGAAGATTCAATCCGCAATGCGTATGTAGCAACAATGATGACGGAAAAACAGGCCAAAGAGTGGATAGATCAACTATATGGAAATACCTTACAACCGGAAAAGAAAGAAAAACTGGTAAACTTCCTGGTTGCTTCGCGAGGAAACCACCAAACCTTGAAAGACTTCCTTTCAGCTATCCGAAAAGAGAAAGACGCTGTTTCATGGGAAGAAATACGGGCTATATGGATATTAGAGAGTCTTTCGGCTAAAGATCTCCGCGATGTAACTCTGGATGTATTGAATGATCATCTGCTGACTAATATCTCGGATTGGGAGAAGATAGAGACTGATTTATTTAAAAGAATGTACCTCAATCCTCCTCGTATAGCTAATGAAATGTTGACTCCTTATAAAAAGGTACTTCGTGAAGCCATTGAAAAAACAGTGTACCAGTCTGTGCCCGATAGCATGAAACGTGATCCCAAAGTATTAATAGAATGGTGCAGAAAAGAGATTAAAATCAATAATGAACTGAATTCCCAACAGATTCCTATCTCTCCGATGGGAGTATGGAAAGCACGGGTGGCTGATGAAAAGTCGCGTGATATATTCTTTGTGGCAGCTTACCGGAGCATGGGATGGGCGTCCGCTGCCTGGATTGATGAAGTGACCGGAAAGGTGCAGATTCTAAATGAAGAATTTGCAAAGGAAGATGTCAACTTCGATACGGCAGAAGCTGCACAGTCTCGAAAGGGAGTGTTACAAGCGACTTACACGCCTATCCGTTCTGTGGAAGATCCTAAATATTATTCGCATTTCACTCTTTCCAAGTTTAAAAACGGCACATTCCAGTTACTTAATTATGACGAAGGAGAGACGGATATGGGGGATGGAACTACCTGGCGTAATTTGTTAAAATATGGGAGAGAGCTTGATGAAGGCTATTATATGATGGTGACCGGAACTCGGTTGGCAAGTGACGCGGTGCTTTCCAACAGTACATTTTTTACTATAGAACCCGGTAAGACAACCACCGTTGACCTGGTGATGCGTGAAAGCAAAGATCAGGTGCAAGTGATCGGCAATTTTAATTCGGAAGCGACCTATCGTCCGGTTGACAGCACTGAACAGCGGAGTATTCTGCAAACCTGTGGACGTGGCTATTTTGTAGTAGCTGTGCTTGGAGTAGGGCAGGAACCTACCAATCATGCGCTAAGAGATATAGCCGCTTTGGGCAATGACTTCGAACAATGGGGGCGTAAGATGGTCTTTCTTTTCCCTTCGGAAGAACAATACAAGAAATTTAATGCCGACGAATTTAAAGGACTTCCGTCTATCATCACCTACGGTATTGATGTCGATGACAGCATCCGCAAAGAAATAGTGCAGGCTATGAATTTGAACAATTCTATTCTGCCGGTATTTATCATTGCAGATACATTTAATAGGGTAGTCTTTGTTTCTCAAGGATATACAATCGGTTTGGGTGAGCAATTGATGAAAGTTGTACATGGGTTATAGAAAAGAGGAGGTATACAATAATCGTTAATTCTTGCCCTTAATGCGTTTTTTCGGAAAAGAATGATTACGTTTGCAGCAAATTATGACTAAGTACATTTTTTGCATATTAGCATGTGCATTTCTGGTATTGGGATTTAGTAATGTTTCCAATAAAGAATTGCAGGGATTTCAGAAAAAAACTGAAACCTCGTCTAATGACATGCGATATGAAGCAGTGTCATGCTGTTGCGTTTCTTCTGCCGGCTTCGACAAGCCAGGTAAAGATTCTCATTCGCAGTTTGTTGACGAGACATCCACTTGTAATGTTAGTGACTGCATTTTTGATAATATCTCTTTTCCGAGAAGCATTGTTCCTTTCAAGAACCTGAAGTTCAATACCAATACTGTCATTATACAGATATTGAGCTCTCTGAATGTTATGCTTCCGGAGAATCGTTTGGGGCATACCGGCCTTGATGTCAATTACACTAAATATTCGTGTAAGTATTACGTCTATACATTGGCGCATATTCTCATTTAGACTATATTCTTATCTTTGGGTAAGGTGAGGTACCTATTCAGATCCTCCATCTACCATCATTTCCTTTATTTATTATCTTAGTTTTATTCATGTTAACATGGAAAACAAAGAATGTATTTCCTATGACTTGGAACAAAGGACGGATATTGATGTGCCTGTCTTTAAGGATTAAAATATTGTGTTCCCGTTGTGAAACGGGAGTTACGTCGTATAAAAGCAAGGATATTTGAATAAGATTATACAACCTAATTTTTTATATTACTATGATTCATTTATTACTATCTACTCTTGCGATGATGGGGCTTACGTTCCTCATCGGTTTTTTTGTCGCTGCGGTCATTAAGTTGATTGCCTATGCGGCCGATTCATTTGATTTTTATAGTTCCCACCGTTTGGAGCTACTCCGTTTGCGACGCTGGCGTCAGCATCGGCAAAAGGTGGAGAGATTAGTCCGACAGATTCCCATTGCAGATGAAGATGCTTTGGGAGATTTCCGTGAAGATTACAGTAAGGGGATCGACAGAAACTTTACTGGCTATTCCGGCTATTATCATGGCGTGAGTCCGGGAGCTTCTGAAAATAATCTGATGAATTATTATTATTCACAGGATACCCGCGAATTCTTTCTTCGGGAAGAAGAGCAGGCACATGTCAATAAGAAGAACTCAAAGAAACTTACTAACAACAAACAATAAAAGAAAACTAATTTATGGAAAATATAGATTTTGCTACCTTGTTTCAAGGTATTGGTACAATGATGGCAAGCGGATGGGTGCTTGCTTCTGCAAGAGTTTTTTTAGTACTTCTCGGTTTGTTACTGATCTATTTAGGCTGGAAAGGTATACTCGAACCGATGGTAATGATTCCGATGGGACTGGGAATGGTAGCTATCAACTGCGGAACCCTCATTATGCCCGACGGTACACTGGGTAATCTCTTTCTCGATCCGATGCTTTCAGATACAGATCAATTAATGAATACTATGCAGATAGATTTCCTGCAACCTGTTTATACCCTGACGTTTAGTAACGGGCTGATAGCTTGTTTTGTCTTTATGGGTATCGGGACGCTTCTAGATGTCGGCTTCCTGCTTCAGAAACCATTTGCAAGTATATTCCTGGCTTTGTGCGCAGAGCTGGGCACTTTCCTGACAGTACCTATTGCTTCTGCTCTTGGTCTGACTCTGAAAGAAAGTGCATCTGTGGCTATGGTGGGTGGAGCCGACGGACCAATGGTGTTGTTTACTTCGTTGGCATTGGCAAAGCATCTCTTTGTCCCTATTACGGTGGTTGCCTATCTTTATTTGGGCTTGACGTATGGAGGCTATCCTTACTTGGTAAAACTGTTGGTTCCCAAACGCTTCCGCGCTATTAAGGTGGTGACAAAGAAAGCTCCGAAGAATTACGACGCTAAAGTGAAACTGGCTTTCTCTGCTGTTCTTTGTGCTATTCTCTGTTTCTTGTTCCCGGTAGCTTCTCCTTTGTTTTTCTCTTTGTTCCTGGGTGTTGCTGTTCGTGAGTCGGGTATGAAACATATCTATGATTTTGTGAGTGGTCCGTTGCTTTATGGCTCCACTTTTATGTTGGGCGTACTGCTGGGTGTACTTTGTGATGCACATCTGTTGCTCGATCCGAAGATCTTGAAACTATTAGTATTAGGTATTGTAGCATTATTACTTTCCGGTATCGGAGGAATAATCGGAGGATATATCATGTATATTATTAAACGGGGTAATTACAATCCGGTAATCGGTATTGCAGCTGTTAGCTGTGTACCCACTACCGCGAAGGTTGCACAAAGGATTGTAAGCAAAGATAATCCGGACTCATTTGTTCTGGGAGATGCTTTGGGAGCTAATATCTCGGGAGTAATTACTTCGGCTATTATTACTGGTATTTATATTACGATAATTCCATATTTATAAATAAAAGTATAGCAGTTTTTTGAGATACTGTTGGTAATGATGCAAAAAAGAAATGGTGAACAAAAGGCTTGAAGGCTGTATGTTCACCATTTCTGTCTTGTATTAGTACTATTATGAGACGATATCTCATCCCTTGCTGCCATATTTATCCATGTAAAGCGGCATCAATCGTTTCTTTTACTCTTCGTATGGAAGTTACATTTCGTTCGTATTCGTTGATGTGTACCGTGCCTCCCATAGAGACGGCTTCATTTCTGAATTTCATCTCACTTTGAATGTTTTCGCGTGCCGAGAAATGAAACTCGTTGATTCCGGTTTCTGCGGCAATGCGTGCGATATTATTTTCATTTACTCCGCATCCGGCGAGTAACATGATTCTTCCGGCGGCCTGTTTCTGTAATTCTTCTAAAAGGGGGATTCCCTGTTCAGCCGTAGGTTGCTGACCGGAAGTCAGAATACGGTTACATCCCAGTTTGATGATCTGTTCCAATGCTCTCTGCGGGTTACGGCATACATCAAATGCCCGGTGAAAAGTCACAGATAGCCCTTGAGCAGCTTCCATTAGTTTCTGCATTACTGGCAAGTCTACTTCACCCTCTGCTGTCAGGCAACCGAATACCACTCCGTCTGCCCCTAATTTTCGTGCCATTTCAATATCTTTCAGCATTGTCCGGATTTCGATATCCGAATACAGAAAATCTCCTCCACGAGGCCGGATAATAACGTGTAGGCGGGTATGAGTCAGTACTTCCCTTGCGATGGCGATCTCACCATAGGAGGGCGTTGTTCCACCTTCCGGTATTCCGGAACACAGTTCCACACGGTCTGCACCACCTTTCTGTGCGGCCAGGCAACTTTCCACTGAATTGGTACAAATCTCAAATTGATACTTTCCCATAGGCGTGTATTAAAAAAGGGCGAATTTCTTCGCCCTTATATGAATCTTCTTTTGAATCGTTACGTTATTTAGCGAAACTTACCGCACGTGTTTCACGGATGACGGTAATCTTCACTTGTCCCGGATAAGTCATTTCATCCTGGATCTTCTTGGCGATTTCACCTGACAGGCTTTCTGTCTGCTTGTCGTCAATCTTATCTGCACCAACGATAACGCGGAGTTCGCGTCCTGCCTGGATAGCATACGTCTTTGTTACACCCGGATAAGCCATTGCCAGCTGTTCGAGATCGTTCAGACGCTTGATATAAGCCTCTACGATTTCGCGGCGTGCGCCCGGACGTGCACCGGAGATGGCGTCACAAACCTGTACGATAGGAGCCAGCAGACTGGTCATTTCTGTTTCGTCATGGTGAGCACCGATAGCGTTGCAGATATCCGGTTTTTCTTTGTATTTCTCGGCAAGTTTCATACCCAGCAATGCGTGTGGCAATTCTGGTTCTTCATCAGGCACTTTACCAATATCATGCAGCAAACCTGCACGTTTTGCTTTCTTCGGGTTCAGTCCCAGTTCTGATGCCATCACAGCACAAAGATTGGCTGTTTCGCGTGCATGCTGCAACAAGTTCTGACCGTATGAAGAACGATATTTCATCTTACCGATGATACGGATCAATTCAGGATGCAGACCGTGGATACCCAAGTCGATGGTCGTACGTTTACCCGTTTCGATAATTTCTTCTTCCACCTGTTTGCGTACTTTAGCTACCACCTCTTCGATACGGGCCGGATGGATACGTCCGTCAGTCACAAGCTGATGCAGGGCCAAACGGGCAATTTCACGGCGAACCGGGTCGAAGGCAGAAAGAACGATTGCTTCCGGAGTATCGTCTACAACGATTTCAACACCGGTAGCAGCTTCCAGAGCACGGATATTACGTCCTTCACGTCCGATAATACGTCCCTTGATTTCATCCGATTCGATATGGAATACTGTAACAGAGTTTTCAATGGCAGTTTCCGTAGCCACCCGTTGGATAGACTGGATAACGATACGTTTGGCTTCTTTGCTGGCAGTTAATTTAGCATCATCCATAATGTCGTTGATGAATGATTGTGCCTGCGTTTTAGCTTCTTCTTTCAGTGATTCTACCAGGCGTTCTTTGGCCTCTTCGGCAGACAATCCGGAGATTGCTTCCAGTTTATCGATTTCCTGCTGTTGCAGTTTATCGAGTTCTTCTTTTTTCTTGTCAACAATCACAAGTTGCGCTTCCAGATTCTCTTTTACCGCTTCGGCTTCCATCTTTTTACGTTGGATTTCTTCCTGACGCTGGCTAAGTACCATTTCACGTTGCTTCAACTTGTTTTCCGCTTGCTGAATCTTCTGATTCCGCAATGCTACCTCCTTTTCAAGGTCTGCTTTCTTATTCAGGAATTTCTCCTTCACTTCCAGCAGCTTGTTTTTCTTAATTACTTCCGCTTCCGTCTCCGCTTCTTTCAGGACATTATCGTATTTGGATTTCAGTACATACCGGAATAGTATATATGAAAGGACTCCTCCTACGATGAAGCAAGCAATTGCTGTTGCTATTATTGCTATCATTCTACATTTAATTTAAGTATATAAATAAAAACGCACCGCCAAATATCAAAGCAATTATTTTTGCTTGGATATTGTGCAGTGCGTGGTTGTTTTATCTCTTATCAGCGAATAGCCGGTCGGGATTTATTCTTCCTTAAAATAATCCTCCAGCAATTCTGTCAGTTCTTTTACCTTCTCCACATAGGGGCTGGTATCATTACGTTGCATCAATTGCAGTCTCTCTAACGAGAACTGATAGGCTACCATGCAATAATTTTTTCGGGTTCCAGATTTTTATAGACTTCCCGATACTTATTAAGCCTGATATTTACCTGCTTGGCGGCTTCCCGTACCATTTGTTCTTCCTCACGGTTGATGGTTAACGGGTAGTTTGAGTCTGCTATCTGCAGGTTTATCTTTATTTTATCGTTCATACATCTTCTTCTTATTCATTCAACAAAGCGATGCATTTATCGACTTCACGCACTAATTTTGACAATCGCAGCTTCGTCTCTTTTACGTCGCTGCCGTTAAGGCTGATTGCCGTAGCTGTTTTTAGGTTTGTATAGCTGACTTCCAATTCATCGTATTGAGCTTGTACCTTCTCGTTTTTCAGCTTTTCATTTTCGAGAAGCTTCTTCAACTCGGCATTTTCACGCTTAAGTTCATCGTGCAAATAAATCAAATGCCGTAGTTGCGTTTCAAAGGAATTCAATAACTTTTTTTCTTCTTCTGTCATCACTACACCAAAATTGTACACAAAAATACGATTAACTCTGATATTACAAAAACTTTTCGGGAGAAAATGTTCTTTTTCGTCTAAATTAGCTATGAACGGAGGGGAAAGTAGAGTATTGCATAGGAAGCAAATACAGACTGCTTATAATATTATGGTATATTTTAAATTAATGCGAATTAGTAATTGAAAATGAATTGTCATTCATTTTTGTACGATTCTGAATCATTACAAAATCGATTAAATTTTTCTACTGGGTATTTATTTTCAATCTTTCTATTTCTTCTTTCACCTTTTCTCTGTCTCTTCGATGAATAAGGAGTTTGCGGGTGAAGAGTAACAATTTCACCATCTCTTCACCTGTAGCGAGTAGTTTCAAAAATAGTTTCAAGGCTTGAAACAATCTGTTTCACACCGAGAAACACTTCGTTTCGCTACTTGAAACAAAGTGTTTCCCGCCTTGAAACTTTTAGTTTCAAACAAGGTTGAAACTAATTACGAAATAGCTTTACTAATTTTACTCAATGGTGGAATCTGGAGGCTGCAATTTGATTTGATTCACGATGAAGAGTAGGTGAAGGGGCAGCTATTCACCTACAAACTGCTTGTTTATCGGCCATACAGAAGAAAAGTGAAGGAGCTGGAAGAATTGGACGTATTATAGAGAAAGAGCATTGAATGATTCAAAACTGTATAAATCTGAATTCTTCTTTTTTGTTGGTATCGTAAAAGATTACTATTCAGCAAACTTTTGTAACTTCGGTATGTTTTTCAGGAAAGTATTAAGATATAATATCTGGTAGATAAGTCATTAATATACCTCCAAACGTGGCGTCGATGCACGCATTTTGATTTCCGCATCCAACACGATTGAATGATTGGGAGATGCCGGATCTTTGATTTTCTCTAAAATAAGTTCGGCAGCTTTTTTCCCCATCTGGTACAAAGGCGGTTCTACTGTAGTCAATTTGGGATAGACTATGTTGGAAAGTTCGGTTCCTGAAAAACTGGCTACGGCGATTTCTTCGGGTATTTTTTTTCCAAGTTCTCTCAATCTGTTCATAGCTCCAATGGCCAATGTTTCCGTAAAAGCGAAAATAGCATTGAAAGGAATATTTCTTTCCACTAATATATCCGCAGCTTTTTTCCCTTCTTCAAAAGTCATACCGGTTTTTATCAGCATATTATTCTTATCAAAAGGAATCCCGAATTTAGCCAAAGCGTCTTTGTATCCTCTGACACGTTCTATGGAGTTGTAAATATCGTCCGGTCCCTGTATATGAACAATCTGTTTGCGTCCGCTTCGGATCAGACTTTCTACGAGAAAGAATGACTTCATATAATCGTCCACTATTACTTGCGGAACTTCAAGTCCATAGGGAATACGATCATAGAACACCATAGGCATTCCCGCTTGCTGTAAACGAGCATATTCCTCCTTATTCCTTTTATAACTGCAAAGACAGATGATGATGCCATCCACCATGAATCCTTCCATCAGTTGCAGGTTCTCTTTTTCTTTTTCCGGATCTCCTCCCGACTCTGCAATAATCACCTTTATATTTTTGGTGTGAAGCACTTCTTGTATTCCGTTTATTACTCGTGAAGCAAACGGAGTAACCATTTCAGGAACGATCACCCCCACGGTATTGGTATGTCCGTATTTAAGGTTGATTGCTACAGGGTTTGGTCTATATCCCAATCTTTTAGCTGCTTCTATCACCTTTTCTTTCGTTTCTTTACGGATATTCTTGTCATCCCCCAATGCACGAGATACAGTGGAGACGGATATTGACAAATGTCGAGCGATGTCTTTTATGGTTATATACTTCATGCTGAATGATTGTTTAAATCAAAGTAAAGATATTGATTTCAAACAATAAATCCTAATATTGGAGTAAAATACGAATCCCATTTGCCTTTGTGTAATGCTTTTGTAACGTTTGCAGATTTTGGGAACGTTCCCGCAATCGTTTGCAGGCAAAAGAGTTAGGAAAAAACTTTTTTTCAAGCTCTTGTTCTTTATCTTTGCTACATCAACATGATGTCGAACTAAAGAAAAAGAACTATGAAAACACACCTCTTTTCTTATAAGTGCGGTCGAAAGCACATCAAAGTTTACCATCTATTTGAATTGGTAATAATTAAAGGATAAAAAACGGTCATGGACAAGAAAGTACGAAGTATAGAAATTTCGAAACGGGTTCCAATTGTGGGCAACTACGATGTAGTTGTCTGCGGTGGCGGACCAGCTGGTTTCATAGCGGCCATTGCGGCTGCTCGCAGTGGTGCGAAAACTGCTGTTGTGGAACAATATGGTTTTTTAGGTGGAATGGCTACAATGGGGCTTGTTACTCCTTTGAGTGTATTCACCTATAATAATGAAAAGGTGATAGGCGGTATTCCATGGGAGTTTATCGAACGGCTGGAGAAGATGGGAGGCTGTATCATTGAGAAACCTCTTGGCAATGTAGCTTTTGATCCGGAGCTTTACAAACTTTTATGCCAGCAAATGATGCTGGAAGCCGGTGTGGATATGTATATGCACTCTTACTTAAGCGGTTGCCAGGCAAAAGACGGCAAAATATCTTGTATCCTCTTTGAGAATAAGAATGGGACAGAAGCCATCAGTGCCGATATGTATATCGACTGCACTGGGGATGGTGACCTTGCCGCTATGGCGGGTGTTCCGATGCAAACTGATGAATGTAAACCGCTGCAACCTCTTTCCACCTATTTTATATTAGGAGGTGTGGATACAGATTCGCCCATGATAATTGATGCCATGCACCATAATAAACAAGGCAGAATTGTCATTGCATTGCAGTTCGTGAGAAACTTTTAGCAATGAAAGAGGCACTTGGCATCCCCGAATTCGGAGGTCCTTGGTTTTGCACCACTCTTCGTCCGGGCGAAGTAACGGTTAATATGACCCGTACTGCAGGAAATGCCATTGATAATAGAAATTTTACCGCAGCGGAATGTCGCTTACGGGAAGATGTATTTAAAATAGCACGAATCTTTAAAGAGAACTTTGAAGAGTTTAAAAACAGTTATGTGACGACCGTCGCCGTACATGCCGGTATTCGTGAGACACGCCGTATCAAAGGTGTACATACCATTACAGCAGAAGAATATGTGAATGCTTATAAATATCCTGATAGCATATCACGCGGCGCACACCCTATAGATATCCATGTGGCAGCAGGTGCGGAACAGAGCGTGACTTTCCTTAAAAAAGCGGCGTATGTACCTTATCGCGCTCTTATAGCTGAAGATTTTTCGAATCTGCTCGTAGCGGGACGCTGTATTAGTGCTGATAAGACTTCCTTTGCGTCACTTCGCGTTCAGGCAAGTTGTATGGGGGTAGGACAAGCCGCAGGAGTGGCAGCCGCACAATGTATAAAGGCAGGTGTGACCGTACAAAAGGCTGATATTCACAATCTCATAGAGGAATTGAAGAAACTTGGAGCAATTATATAAAGAAGAACCAGAATATGGAACAGTTAGATTATATTATTATTTTACTCTACTTTCTCGGACTGATTGCCGTGAGTGTTGTGATGTCCCGGAAAATTAAAAACTCCGAGGATATGTTTATTGCCGGACGAAATTCTTCGTGGTGGCTGTCGGGAGTCTCTTCCTACATGACTATCTTCTCGGCAAGTACCTTTGTCGTTTGGGGAGGCGTTGCTTATAAATCGGGACTTGTTGCGGTAGTTGTTGCACTTTGTCTTGGCGTAGCATCGTTTATTGTCGGTAAATGGATCTCGGGCAAATGGCGGGAGCTACGTATCAAATCGCCGGGAGAGTTCCTTACCATCCGGTTCGGACATCGCACGGTAAGTTTTTACACGATTTCAGGAATTATAGCCCGTGCGGTACATACGGCAGTGTCTCTGTATGCGGTAGCGGTTGTGATGTGTGCATTAATCAAAGTCGATGGTGGCAGTATTTTTGCAAGTACAGGTATGATGGGCGATTCACCGATGGGTTACCTAAGTATTTGGTGGGCGCTTCTTATCCTTGGTGCCATCGCTCTTGGATACACCATTGCCGGAGGATTTCTTGCGGTACTAATGACTGATGTAATTCAGTTCGGAGTACTTCTGGCCGTGGTTGTATTTATGATACCTCTTTCATTTAATGCAGTTGGAGGCGTAAGTGCATTTATTGATAAGGCCAGTGAGATACCGGGATTCTTCTCGGGCACATCTCCGACCTATACATGGGGGTGGCTTTTACTGTGGATATTTCTCAATGTGTCCATGATTGGCGGTGACTGGCCGTTTGTACAACGATACATAAGCGTGCCTACTACAAGAGACGCAAAAAAGAGTACTTATTTAATCGGAATTCTTTATATCGTCACTCCTCTCATCTGGTATCTTCCTACCATGATTTATCGTGTGATGGAACCCGGACTTGCGCTTGATTTGGATGCAACCACAATGACTTTCAACGGCGAACACGCTTATGTGAATATGAGCAAACTCGTGCTCATGAAAGGAATGGTCGGCATGATGTTGGCAGCGATGCTATCGGCTACATTGAGTAATGTTTCGGGCATTTTGAATGTATATGCCAATGTATATACTTATGATATTTGGGGACACAAAGAGAAAAACCGTCAGGCAGATGAGAAAAAGCGTATCAAGGTAGGACGTCTCTTCACATTTGTCTTTGGACTTGTGATTATCGCTTTGTCAATGCTCATCCCGTTTGCCGGAGGTGCCGAAAAGGTGGTAGTAACCCTTCTTACTATGGTGATGTGTCCTTTATATATTCCGTCGATATGGGGACTGTTCTCGAAGCGGCTGACAGGCAACCAACTTATTTCTGCAATGATTCTTACCTGGCTCGTTGGTATTATGGCTCGCGTCATAATTCCCGCCTCCGTTATTAGTCCAAGCCTTATAGAGTCAGTTGCCGGTTGTGTACTTCCTGTACTTATCCTTGCAATTATGGAAGTTTGGTCGGCACGTAAAAAGTATGAAGACAATGGTTATCAAGCCATTTGTGAATATACTGATCCTGAAGCCGATCGCGAACCGACATTAAAGGAGAAGAAAGCGGTATTAATCTATTCACATTTGGCTGTTAACTGCTTCTGTATTACCATTGGTGTCGTTGCGCTCTTACTGATAGGTCTGCTTATTGCCGGCGATCCGAAGACCCTTGCGGTCAAAGGAATTGTGATAGGAAGTATCGTACTGATGATTGCCATGATACTTGCTTATGTGATATACAGAATTATATATGCAAGACGTCTGAAAATGTCTAGCTAGTCAATTATTAATAACCCTAAATACTAATCAAATGAATCTAAAGATGTTATTGTTTGCAAGTGTGTCGCTTGTGCTTTTTGCATCTTGTCATAACTCGGATGATCCGTATATGACACTCGCGACAAAGACACTTGATGTAGAAGCAGAAGGTGGACTTTTCACTGTTGACCTTTCATCTAATGTCTATTACAGAGTCAATAATGACTGTCAGACTGATGGAAGCGATAGCCATTGGGCAGTTGTTGATTCGCATGAGACACAAGGTGAGATTACTAAGTTTACAATCAAAGTCTCTGAAAATTCATCGACTAGTTCACGTGTCGGTGCCATTCGTTTCATTGGCGATGATGTAACTCCTTTAAAGCTGGTTATTACCCAAAAGATGATTGTTCCAAAAGGTATCAGTCCTATCACCGAATCGATTGACGCAACTACAACAGAATCTTCGTTCAAAGTCTTTGGAGATAAGGAGTGGAAGGCTGTATGTACAGATGCGGATGTGACCGTTTCTCCTGCAAATGGGGTAGGCGAATGTGATATTAAACTTACTTTCCCGGAGAACAAGACATTTACCAAAAGGACAATTAAAGTAACGGTAACCATCCAGGATGATACAGACTATACCTATACTCTTGTACAAGATGCTTTCTCGGGTATTTTGGCTGATTGGGACTTGAATAGTTTAACTGCCAACACAAGTGGAACATTTGCTGATGATGAGGCACAATCGGTATTCCCGGGAACCAATGGCAAGTATATTGCTCCGAGTGCCGGAAGTGGTAAGATTGAGTATTGGGCATGTGACCGGACAGGTTATGTAGAGCAGAAAGTCGTATGCAGCCGTGCCGTGGGTGCTAATGGTGACCCGTATGTATCAGGAGCTATTCCGGGTGATTATTGGTATGTCTATGGGGATATGAAAGGTACGACCATTCCTGCCGGTACCAAGATACACTTCTATTTTGTGACCAAATTAGGAACGATGTGTTCCAACTACTGGATGATCGAATTCAAGGATGGAGAAGAATGGAAACCGGCTCTTCCGACTTCGACTCTTCAGGAAAGTGCGACAGAGACACTGTCGGGTGCACCTATCAATTACTCGGCGACTATTACCTACAACTTTGCGGGAATGTTGCTCGATAGCAGTAACAATGGCGCATATATCCCTGCCGAAGGAGTATTTACCACGACTAAGGATATGGATGAGATTGTGTTAAGATTCGGACAGGCAGGTCGTTTATGTCTTAATGGCGCCAAATTCGCTGGAAAGTATATTGACTGGACACATGCAAGCGGCCAGACACGTTTTTCAGCGCAACATCCGAGTAATCCTGAAACAGGTGCGGCAATCAAAGAGTATAACCAACATGTATTGCTTGAAATCGTAGAATAAAGAGTATGAAAAAAAGTATATTAAGCCTGTTATTGGCATGTTTCCTGCAAATCAATCTGGCTTTTGCACAGAATGTAATGAAGGGTGTCGTTAGCGATGCCAATGGTCCTCTTGTCGGAGTGGTGATCCACGATAAAGACAATGCAAAAGGTACTACCTCCGATATGTCGGGAAAGTATGCGCTCAATGGCGCTGAATCAGGCCATACAATAGAATTCCGTTATCTTGGTTATGTGACCGAGACTGTGGTGTGGGATGGTAAGAGTGTAGTAAATATAAAACTTAAAGAGGATGCTGTACAACTTGAAGAGACGGTTGTTATCGGCTATGGATCTGTAAAGAAGAAAGATCTTACAGGTGCGGTCGGTGTAATCAACAGTTCGCTTATCGAGAAACAGAGCACGTCTCAACTTTCACAATCTTTGCAAGGACTGATTCCGGGACTGACGGTTACCCGTTCGAGCAGTATGCCGGGAGCGAGTGCTACGGTTCAGGTGCGTGGTGTGACAACAATGTCTGATTCGAGTCCGCTTATCCTTGTCGATGGTATGATGGTCAGTAGCCTCGACAATATAGCAAGCGAAGACGTACAGCAGATTACTGTACTTAAAGATGCAGCTTCTGCATCCATCTATGGTGCCCGTGCTGCTGCCGGTGTTATCTTGATAACGACTAAGGAGGCAACCGAGGGACAGCTTTCGATCGGTTATAACGGAGAGATTTCGTTGTCTTCTCCTACCGAATTTCCGAAATTCCTGACCGACCCTTATCACTACATGACAATGTACAATGAATGGTCGTGGAACGATGCCGGTAATCCTGCGGGAGGCGAGTTTGCCAACTATTCACAGGACTACATCGACAACTATGCTACCAACAACAGGTATGATCCCATTCAATATCCTATCTATGATTGGAAAGACGCTATTCTTTCAAATACCGCTATGCGCCATAAGCATAACTTGACCATGACGTATGGCAACAAGGTAATCAAGAGCCACACTTCCGCTACCTACGAAAATGCCGACGCTATCTATAAAGGTTCAAACCACGAAAGAATCTCTATCCGTTCGCGTAATAATCTCAAGATTAGTGATAAGCTCTCCGGTTCTATCGATTTCTCGGTACGTTATGCCACGAAAAATGACCCGACTTCCGGTAGTCCGATTCGTGCAGCTTATATGTATCCTTCCATTTATTTGGGACTTTATCCGGATGGCCGTGTTGGTCCTGGTAAAGACGGCAGTCTTAGCAATACGCTTGCCGCCTTATTGGAAGGCGGAGAGAAGAAGACTGTATCCAACACAATGACCGGTAAATTCTCGTTGAGCTATAAGCCCATAAAAGATTTGACCCTTACTGCCAATCTGACTCCTACCGTCGGAACTGTTTCGATCAAGGAGATGAAGAAAGCCATACCTGTTTACGATGCATACGAAACCGATGTTATGCTGGGATATGTTTCAGGATATACTTCCAATTCGCTAAGTGAAGAACGCCGTAACATCAAATCATTGGAGAAACAATTCATCGCTACATACGACAAGACCTTCAGCAAGGTACATAACTTCAATGCCATGGTCGGTTATGAAGATTATAGTTATACGTATGAAACGATGTCGGGATCGACCAACGATATGTCTTTGTCTTCTTTCCCTTATCTTGATTTGGCGAACAAGAATGCTCTTGCCGTAGCCGGCAATTCTTATCAGAATGCATACCGTTCATTTTTTGGTCGTGTCATGTATAATTACGACAGCCGTTACTACCTCCAGCTCAATGCTCGTGAAGACGGATCTTCACGTTTTCACAAGGATCACCGTTGGGGATTCTTCCCGTCCGCATCGGTGGGTTGGGTCATCTCTAATGAGAAATTCATGCAAAACATAACCCCGATAAACTATCTGAAGTTCCGTGCCTCTATCGGTACGCTCGGTAATGAGCGGATTGGAAATTATCCTTATCAGACATACATTTCGTTCAATAATGCCATTATGTATGACAGTGCAGGTTCTACGCCCCAATCTTCGATGTCTGCCGCTCAACAGGATTATGCGTATGAGAATATCCATTGGGAGAAAACACAGAGCTGGGATATAGGTGTGGATGCCGCTTTCTTTAACAATCGTCTTGACTTTAGCGCAGACTATTATTATAAGAAGACAACAGATATGCTCTTGTCAGTGGCAATCCCGTCGTTTACAGGTTATTCGGCACCTGACAGGAATGTAGGTAAAATGCATACCCGCGGTTGGGAAGTGAAACTCGGCTGGTCTGACCGTATCGGAGATGTAAGTTATGCGGTAAGTTTTAATATCTCTGATTACAAGTCTATAATAGATAATCTTAATGGCAAGCAGCAGTTTAACAGCGATGGTACCATTATTACCGAAGGCGCAGAATATAACTCCTGGTACGGATATAAGACTGCAGGTTTGTTCCAGACCGCAGAGGAAGTCAGTGAAAGCGCTCTGCTTTCGGCTTCTACCAAACCGGGTGATGTGAAATATGTAGATGTCAGCGGTCCGGACGGCACTCCTGACGGAATTATCAATGAGACATACGACCGTGTAGTGCTTGGCAGCTCATTGCCACACTATCTATATGGAGGTTCTATTAGTTTGGGCTGGAAAGGTCTCTCTTTCTCCCTACTCTTCAATGGTGTCGGGAAACAACTTTCACGCCTCACCGAGAGTATGATTCGCCCTATGCAGGGACAATGGCTTCCGGCTCCGTCAGTCCTTCTGAACGACAATGGCAGCCGTAATTATTGGAGTGTATATAACACTGCAGAGCAGAACGCGGCAGCCAGCTATCCCCGTTTGAGCCATCAGGGCGGTGAATACAACAACTACAAAATGTCGGATTACTGGCTCAAGAGTAGTGCCTATATGCGTATAAAGAATATCAACGTTGGCTATACAGTTCCTAAAAAAATCGTCTCTAAAGTCGGAATCAAGGGACTTCGGGTGTACGTCAATATCGATGATCCATACTGCTTTGATAGTTATCTTTCGGGATGGGACCCTGAAGCAGGCGCTTCTACCTATATCACACGCACTTATACATTTGGAGTGGATATCAAATTCTAATGGAGTATGAAAAAATTACATAATATGAAAAAAATACATGTATTGATTTGCATGATAGCTCTTCTATCTGTAACTTCTTGTGTGAACCTCGATCTGAATCCTCCTTCAGCCGCATCCAGTGAAAACTGGTTCTCGTCACCGGAGGAAGTTCGAATCTCGTTGAACGATTTTTATCGCAGTACCTTCTTTGTTATAGAAGAAGGTTGGACGCTGGATCGTAATACGGATGACTGGGCGCAACGAACCAACATTTATACCATTGCGGCAGGTTCACTGAATGCGTCTTCTACAAGTAATCCTAACATCAAGACTGTTTGGAGTTACACGTATAAGAACATTAGTCGTGCCAACCGAATTTTGGAGGCACTCGACAAACTTGAAGGCAAATATTCCACCACTGAACTGAATACGCTTCGTGCCGAAGCCCGTTTTTTCAGAGCATTTGCTTATTCACGTTTGATTACTCTTTGGGGAGATGTTCCTTTCTACGTGACTTCGATTACTCCGGAGGAAGCATTTGAGATGGGGCGTACCGACAAAGCTGTCGTTCTGAAACAAATTTATGAAGATTATGACTATGCCGCAGAAAATTGCCGGCCGCAAATAATAATAGCGGCGCCACCCGTGTAGATAAAGGAACGGCTTATGCTTACAAGGCTCGTACCGCTCTCTATCAACACGACTACGGGACTGCCGCAAAGGCTGCGCAAGACTGTATGGATCTAGAAGTATATGACTTGGCCCCTGATTATGGAGAACTTTTCCGCGACAAGACAAGAGGAAGCAAAGAAGTTATCTTCTCTGTTGCTCACTCAAGCGATCTTGAGTTGGATGAAAACGGTAAACCTACTACACAGGCTATCGGTTCCTTTATTGCCCGTTCGGCAGGCGGTACACATAATGCGCAACCTTCGTGGGAACTTCTTGCTGTCTACGAAATGACGAATGGCAAGACGATTGATGAACCGGGCAGCGGTTTTGATCCTCACGATCCATTTGCCAACCGTGATCCCCGTTGCCTGGAAACATTTGCTGCTCCCGGCAGCCGTATCTATGGTATTGAGTGGAACCCTGCGCCAAACGCACTCGAAGTAATGGACTATACACAAAATCGTATGATTACAAACAAAGATTCCAAAGGCGGTTCAGATGCTTCCAATTGCGCTTACAATGGTTGTTGCCTGCGCAAAGGCGCGCAAGAGTCATGGCGTACTACTTTGTATAACGACAACCCCGTCATTCTCATGCGTTATGCCGATGTTTTGTTGATGTATGCCGAAGCTAAGATTGAACTGGGAGAGATTGACGCTACTGTCCTTGCTTGCATCAACGATGTCCGTGCCCGTGCTTATGGCACCACCCGTACACAAACCAACGACTATCCGTCCATCACGACAACCGATCAGACAGCATTGCGCAAAGTGCTCCGTCGTGAGCGTCGTGTGGAGTTTGCATGGGAAAATCTGCGCTATTTCGACTTGCTTCGTTGGCATCAGTTTGAGAATGCTTTCGGACACAATATGTACGGATTTACCCGTACAGCCAACAGGGCAAAGGAATACTTTGCGGCAGGCAACTGGTTTTGGCCGGAGACTCCGACATTTGACAAAGACGGATTTCCTTCTTTTGAAGCGATGGCCGACGGAACCTATATCGTCCAGCATGGTGAACGTAAGTATGATGAGAAGATTTATTTATGGCCATTGCCAAGTGATGATGTATTGATAATGAATGGCAAACTTGTTCAAAATCCAGGGTACTAACTTTATTAAATAAATGATATTATGAGCATTGGAGAAATTTTATTGCGCAGTCGCTATCAACCATTGAAAAGGGTGTTGAGCTATGATGTATTCAATACCGGCTTTAACGGCTGGATGACATTGATGCCTAACTTTACGGAATATCCCGATTTTGATGTTCCCAAGACATTGGTCAATAAAGACCAGTGGCCACCGGTCATGCTTAGTTCCGCTACTTTCAGGTATCCGGGCACTCACGGGGCTATGTCCGGCACTTACTCTCTTAAACTTTCGACAAGACCTGTTGCCGCTCCTTATACGGAGATTCCGGCGGAAGGTTGTCTGGGACATGCCATTAAGCGGCTTTCGTTCTCTCGCCCGGGCTGCAAATATTTGCAGATAGAATGTTGGTTTACATACACGGCGGAGCAGGATGTGGTGGATGGCGGTGACCGTCCGCAACCGGGTTTACATGAAAGTTCCATCCGCGACTTTGGCCTGGGATTCGATGTACAGGAGGGTGGAAAGCGCTACCATGTAGGAGTCCGCTATCTCAATGCAGTAGATGGCAAATTAATGCAGAAGTGGCAGTATGAACATTCCAATGAAGACATAACCGACCGCGATTGGGCTTATGGACTTGACGGAGACTGGTGTAAGAGGGGAGTCGATCCCTGGTGGTTCGGCCGCCGTTATCCTAATGGCGACCACGATGGATTCAAGGATTTGAAAGATGGTCATCAGAAACTCATTTACAATGAGACCGACTGTAAACTCAATTGGCAATACATGCGTCTGAAACTTGACACGGAGCTTCGTGAATATGTAGAGTTCCAATGTCAGGACAAAATTTGGGATATGCGTGGCATTGAGGCCGATACCGTTGACGGATATGGACGCATCGACAATCTTATCAATCCTCTTTTCTGGGTGGGTACTGATACCAATCGTCGTGTATTCTTTTATATAGATTCTGTTGTTGTTTCACAAGAATAAAAGGAGGAATGTAATATATGAAAATGTTTAATGATTCCCATCTTGAGGTAAAGAAGTTCTTTAAAGGTACTTTCTTCACTCATCCTTACGAGGCTGGTTGGGCAGATGAGGCTATATTCTTTGTTATGGTTGAGAAAATAGAAGGAGATCCCGTATTCGAAGGTCGTGTACAACTATCGCAAGACGGTATACATTGGGCTGACGACGGTAGTGAGCCTGTAATCTTCAAAGGACTTGGCCAACATATTATAAAGGTAAATTCAAATTTTGGTAATTATATTCGTCTTGCTGTCAGCATTGAAGGCGGAGAGATGTTTTTAAATCTTCATATAGCATGCAAAGGTTAATATTTATATTTAGTCTGTTCATCCTTGCGATTGTAGGATGCAGCTCCAATGAGTCTCACTCATTTTTGATTCGTCCGGATGGAGGTGGGGAAGATGCTGCCACTGAAATAGAGGTAGGTAAAACGATTCCTGCCTGGCAGGAGGGGGTGATGGATATTCATTTCATCAATACGACTACCGGTGAAAGCATGTTTGTAATATTCCCGGATGGTACGCAAATGCTTATCGATGCCGCAAGTTCGAGTGTTACAACCAACTCTAATAGTAATACGACCAATACCGGTATCCGTAGTCGTTGGGATCCGACTCTGACTTCTACCCGTGGTTCGCAGATTATAACTGATTACATTCGTAAGTGTATGGTATGGACAGGTAACAGTACGATTGATTATGCCGTACTTACCCACTTCCATAATGACCACTTTGGCGGTTATACTTCTTCCTTGCCAAAATCAGCTAATTCCAGTACTTATTCGTTGATAGGTTTTGCCGAGATTTTCGATAATTTCAAGATTGGTACGCTTCTTGATCGTGGCTATCCCGATTATAACTATCCGTTCGACATGGCGACAATGGCAGACAATGCTCCAAGTTGTAATAACTATATCAATGCAGTGAAATGGCATGTCGCCAATCAAAAGTTCGATGCTGCGATATTTAAAGCAGGGGCGAATAATCAGATCGTTCAGAAGTATAATCCTGCAAAGTATCCTACTGCAAAGGTGCAAAACGTGGCAGTGAATGGAGAGATCTGGACAGGTTCGGGCACTACCACAAAGAAGACATTCCCTGAACTCTCGGAGATTACATACGAAAACAGTAAGAACATTACCTCCAGTGACAATTGTCCGCCGGAGAATATAACCAGTTGTGTGATGAAAGTTTCGTATGGCAACTTTGACTTCTTTGCCGGTGGTGACCTTCAGTATAACGGACGTTCGACTTATGCATGGAAAGATGCCGAATTGCCCTGTGCAAAAGTAGTAGGTCAGGTGGAACTGATGAAAGCCGACCATCATGGAACGAGCAACACCAATCAGGTGGATGCTCTGAAAGCACTCAATCCACAAACGATTGTTGTCAATTCGTGGGTAGATTGTCATCCCCGTACCGATATACTGAATTCGATGGAGACAACACTCCCTGCGTGTGACATGTTTATCACTAACTTCTGGCAGGGCGATCGTCCCAGCGGAGTAGACGACCGGGTTACGGCGGAAGAGGCTGCGAGAGTAAAGGGATATGATGGACATATTGTAGTTCGTGTGACCGATGGAGGAAACAAATACAGAGTTGTGACAATCACAGATTCTGACGGGGCAATGACTGTTAAGACTATTTCCGGTCCATATACAAGCAGATAATGAATACAAAATATTATGATGTAATAGTAGCAGGTGCAGGTCCTGCCGGGATATGTGCGGCTGTAGCCGCCGCCCGGCAAGGAGCACGTGTTGCCCTTATCGAAAGATACGGAGTCATTGGAGGTAACCTGACCGCCGGGTATGTCGGCCCTATTCTCGGTAGTGTAAGCAAGAACACGATGCGCGATGAGGTTTGTGCTATTCTTGGCGTCGAAGACAATGACTGGATTGGCGAACATGGAAATGCTCACGATTTCGAAGAGGCAAAACTTACATTGGCAGAATTTGTCGCCAGGGAAAAGAACGTCGATGTCTTTTTGCAATGTTGCGTGTCGGATGTTATTCGTGACGGAAAGGTGGTAAAAGGCATTAAGTGTGCAAGTAACGAGGGGACGCTCTGTTTTGAAGCCGCGGTTACGATTGACTGTACCGGTGATGCCATAGTATCTTTTCTTGCCGGTGCAAAAATAGAAAAAGGACGTGCTGACGGACTCATGCAGCCTGTAACCCTTGAATACACCATTGATGGCGTAGATGAGTCGAAAGGAATTATCTGCATTGGAGATGTAGACAATGTTCAATTGAATGGCGAGTGTTTTCTTGATTGGTGTAAAAAGAAAGCCGATGAGGGCAAACTTCCCCGGATGCTTGCTGCCGTGCGTTTGCATCCGTCGGTCAGACCGGGTTGCCGTCAGGTAAATACGACACAAGTCAATAGAGTGGATATTACTTCGGTAAGCTCTATTTTCGCCGCCGATCTTGAACTTAGGCAACAGATACGCCTCCTGACTCAATTCTTGAAAGAAAATTTGCCGGGTTACGAAAACTGTAGAGTGATCGGAAGTGGTACAACAACCGGAGTGCGCGAAAGCCGCAGGGTGATGGGCGACTATGTGATCGATGCCGATGAAATGGCGGAAGGCTGCCGTTTTGCCGATGTGGTGGTACATAAAGCATTGTTCATTGTCGATATACATAATCCTGACGGAGCCGGACAGGCGGAACCGACCATCCAATATTGCAAACCATACGATTTGCCGTATCGTTGTTTTCTCCCGTTGGGCTTGGAAGGGCTTCTGGTGGCGGGACGGTGCATATCGGGTACTCACAGAGCTCACGCTTCCTATCGTGTCATGAGTATTTGCATGGCGATGGGAGAGGCAGTTGGTATTGCCGCTGCCATGAGTGCGTCGCAGCATTGTACTCCGCGGGCTCTCGATGTGGGAGAGTTGCAGAAACGGCTTGAGTCGTTAGGCGTAGAGCTGTTCGATTAACGTAGAACATAATCATACTTTAAATTTATAGAGCATACTTATGAAAAAGATCTATTTGTCTGTCGTGTGCTTACTGATCTCTATTCCCCTTATCGCCCAGTTGTATGTAGAGCCGGAGAAAGAGGTGGAGTGCTCTGTCTTCCTGGCAAAGGAAGGACGGGGGCGGGCACAGCAAGGACTTGAAATATGGGATGATTACATATTTTCGTGCGAGGATGGAGGGCACGTGAATATCTATGATTTCAAAAGTGCCGATCCGAAACCTGTGGCAGGCTTTGAGTTGGCGTCCTCCCATCCGGACAACCATGTAAATAATGTATGCTTTGGCGTCGAGACAAAACGCGGAGCATCGTTTCCTCTCTTGTATATCACAAACGGGAAGGTAGGAAGCGAGTTGGAATGGTTGTGTTTTGTGGAGAGCATCACCCGTCGTGGAAAACGTTTTAGCAGCGAAATCGCACAGACAATTGAACTCGATGGCTCGAAATGGGCGGAGAAAGGGTATGTCTCCATCTTTGGAGCGCCAAGCTGGCTGGTCGATCGGGAACGGGGCTTTATATGGATATTCTCGGCGCGTAAACGTACTGTGGCGAAGGTGACAAAGCATGCATGGGAAAACCTGTATGTCGCCACCAAATTCCGCATACCGTCGTTGAGTGAGGGTGCAAAGGTGCGCCTCGACGAAAATGACATTCTCGATCAGGTGGTGTTCCCCTATGAGGTATGGTTCACGCAAGCGGGCTGTATGCATGATGGTAAAATCTATTTCTGCTTCGGAGTTGGGAAACAGGATGACAGCCGTCCTTCCTGCATCCGGGTGTACGATACGGATAGGCGGACAATTACTGTCCGGTACAATGTGCAGGAACAGGTTATTTATGAACCGGAAGATATTGTGGTCAAAGACGGAGTTATGTATGTCAATACCAATACGAATGCGAAAAAGACGTCTGATCTTCCTTGCATATTCAAACTCTCTCTTCCGAAAGAAAAGCCGGTGGCCGAAAATCCTCTCGACGAGATACGCAGGGATCCGGAACGTGCGGGCGGCGTGTATTATGTGACCGATCTTTCACATCCGGTTACGCCGGCGCCCAAAGGATATACGCCTTTCTATATAAACGGCTATTTCCGTCATGGAGCGCGTCAGATAGACGATGAGGTGACTTATTCTGCCATATACGGCGTATTGGAGAAAGCTCATGCCACAAACAACCTTACCGATTTTGGGAAAGCCTTGTACGAACGTCTTGAACCGTTCAAGAAGAATGTGTTTTACAAAGAAGGCGATCTGACACAAATCGGTTATCGTCAGACAAGGGAGATAGGCCGGAGGATGGTACAAAACTATCCGGAAGTATTTGAAGGCCATCCCTATTTGAAGACTAACGCAACGAATGTGCTTCGGGTGGCGGCCACCATGCAATCTGTAAATTCGGGCATTTTGTCGCTACGCCCCAGGCTTGAATGGGCGGAGATAGACAACTCCCGTTCGTTCCTTACCACACTGAATCCATACGGTAACGTATGTCCCGGCAGGAGTCCGCTTGATAAATATATACTTGGTAAGGAAAACAGTTGGTATAAAAAATATCGTTCATATATAGATGAAAAGTTGGATGTGGATGCTTTTTTTAGAAGACTGTTTATAGATGTTACACAAGTAGAAAGTGAATATGACAAGTACGACCTGATCCATCGCTTCTGGTTAATGGCATCACTGATGCAATGCCTCGACCGCCAAGTGCCTATATGGGATATCTTTACAGAAGAGGAAATATTGGCTTGGGCGGAAATCGAGAACTATAAGTATTTTGCGCAGAAAGGTCCTGAACCGGTATCTCACGGGCGTAGTTGGGGACTTGCATCCCGCACGTTACGCCATTTGTTAGACGAATCTGCCGAAGATCTGGTGCGCAAGCGTCATGGTATCAATCTCAACTTCGGACACGATGGCGTTCTGATGGCCATCTTGACCAATTTGCAAGCCGGGACGTGGGCGCGGGAGGCTAGTAATTCCAAAGAAGCGTTACGGAGTTGGAAGTATTGGGATATTCCGATGGGTGCGAACCTTCAGATGATCTTTTACCAATCAGAAGGCAATCCGGACGTTTTAGTTAAGTTTATGCTGAATGAAAAAGACCTCCGGTTGCCGTTGGAAGCGGTTGAAGCATCTTATTACAAATGGAATGAGGTTTATAAATTCTATATAGAACATTGCGACAAGGTGGAAAAATCACTTGCCGAAACATTGAAATTATCGTATGAAGACTTTTAATTATAATCGTGCTGAAATAAAGGCCGGAATAGTACATTTCGGCGTTGGAAACTTCCATCGTGCACATCTCGAAGCTTACACAAATTTATTACTTGAAGATCCGTCACAAAGATGCTGGGGGGTATTCGGAGCCATGATTATGCCTACGGACGGGGTATTGTTCAACGCCCTCAAGAAAGATGACGGCATATATCAGTTGACGACATGCAGCCCTTCCGGCGAACAGGATAGTATGCTGATTGGTTCGCTTGTAGAACTGGCATGGGGGGAAATAGGCAGTGAGCCTATCATCGCTAAAATAGCATCGGAGGAGATAAAAATTATCTCTCTCACCATTACCGAAGGGGGATATAAGGTTGACTTTAACAAGTCGCGCAGTGTGTTCTGGTATGTAGCCGAAGGACTTAAACGTCGGATGGAGAAAGATTTGCCGATTACGATTCTTTCGTGTGACAACATGCAGATGAACGGCAATGTCGCCAAATGTGCGTTTATGTCATACTTCGAAGCGAAATATCCCGAGGTGGCAGCGTGGGCGAAAAAGAAAGTGACGTTCCCGAATTCGATGGTAGATCGAATCACTCCCGTAACAAAACCGGGTAAGGTTACAGATGTGTGTTGTGAAGACTTTATACAATGGGTGATTGAAGATAATTTCATTGCAGGCCGTCCTGCATGGGAGAAGGTGGGAGTTACATTCACCCATGATGTGACCCCGTATGAAATCATGAAATTAAGTCTTCTCAATGCGTCACATACTCTTCTTTCTTATCCTGCCTATATGGAAGGATTCAGGAAGGTCGATGCTGTAATGGCAGACGAGAGGTATCGTGCAATGATAAAGTTGTTTATGAATAGGGACGTTACTCCTTATGTTCCGGTTCCCGAAGGCGTTGACCTTGAAGCGTATAAAGACCAGCTTATCGAACGATTTTCAAACAAGGCGATCAGCGATCAGGTATCACGGCTTTGCGGCGATGGCATTGCTAAGTTTGCCGTTTATGTGGTACCCATACTCAAACAGATGTTGCAGGATGGGAAGGATATTTCGATAGAGGCTTTCCTGATAGCTGTTTATTGCAAATACCTGATAGGTGCGCGCACCGAGTCCGGTGAAAATATAGCTATCTCCGAACCTCACATCACCCCGGCGGACAGGAAGTTGATTTCCGGAGGATCGCCGGCCGAGTTCTTGAAAATATCACCTTTTGTGTCATTGGGACTGGACAAATATCCTGTGTTTATGGAAAAGTATGAGCAGTTTTATGCTATGCAGGTAGCGGAAGGGTTGAAGGTCTTATTACAGTAAACAACTAAAAAATAGAAGGCAATGAAGAAGTTTTTCATAACGGTTGTTCTGTCGCTTTCGTGCGTATTGTCGGTTTCGGCACAAAAACAGACGGAGGCGTCAACGCTTAACCTGATAGGTAAGCCGTTTGAATCGACTCCCAATCCCTATCATAGAGTTGATACATTGGTTTATAAAGGTTTTAACAGGACGGAGAATCGACAACTCCGTTGCTCTGCCGGTATGGCTGTGTTGTTTAAAACGAACACACGTAATATACAGATTACGACAAAGTGGGGATATGTATATTCGAGCCATTCAACCATGCCGATCTCTTATAAAGGATATGATCTTTATATCAAAAATGCAAACGGTCAATGGCAGTATGCGGCAAGCGGTTCATTGAAAGCGTATAAGGGCGAGAAAACCGAGACATTCACGCTCATTGAGAATATGGATGGTACGATGCACGAATGTATGATGTATATGCCGATGTATTCGGAGGTCATTTCTTGTAAGATAGGGATAGATGACAATGCTGTTATCGAACCGTTGAAGTCCGATTTTCGTCACAGGATAGCGGTATATGGCTCTTCGTTTACGCAGGGAGTGAGCACGGATCGATCCGGTATGAGTTATCCCATGCAATTTATGCGTAATACAGGTCTTCAAGTCGTGTCGCTCGCAACAAGCGGACGTTGCCTGATGCAACCTTACATGCTCGACGTTCTTGCGGAAGTCAAGGCTGATGCCTTTATATTCGATACTTTTTCAAATCCTGACGCAGAACTGATAAGAGAGCGCCTGATGCCGTTTATCGATCGGCTTATAGCGGCACATCCGGCTACTCCGTTGATATTTCAGCGTACGATCTATCGTGAACGACGTTCATTCGATACAGTTCTTGATGCGAAAGAACGGGCTAAGGCGGCAACCGTAGAGGAGTTGTTTGCGAAAATCCTCACGAACCCGAAATATAAAGACGTTTATCTGATTACGCCTGATGCTTCCGATGCGCATGAGACATCGGTCGACGGAACTCATCCAAGTAGTTATGGATATGCACTTTGGGCGAAGTCGATAGAGACTCCGGTAATA
The DNA here is from genome assembly GCF_003602935.1 of Bacteroides sp. AM54-2NS. NCBI lineage: Bacteria > Pseudomonadati > Bacteroidota > Bacteroidia > Bacteroidales > Bacteroidaceae > Bacteroides > Bacteroides sp. AM54-2NS. Next base: position 142,741 of record NZ_QTMZ01000007.1, on the reverse strand, counting down.
GAAATTTTAAGTAAATATGGTATAAAATGAGACAAGCGGTATTAGTAGAACCAAAACATATTGAATTTCGTGAAGTTGAGGCGCCTAAGGCGTCGGACCTGAAAGAACATCAGGTGCTTCTGAATATTAAGAGAATTGGTATTTGTGGAAGTGAGATACATTCTTATCACGGATGTCATCCGGCAACTTTTTATCCGGTAGTTCAGGGGCATGAATATTCGGCAGTGGTAGTCGCTACGGGGACGGCGGTTACGATCTGCAAGGCGGGTGACATTGTCACCGCACGTCCGCAACTTGCGTGTGGGAAGTGCAAGCCTTGTCAGCGGGGAGAGTATAATATTTGTGAAGAGCTAAGAGTGCAAGCCTTTCAGGCAAATGGAGCTGCGCAAGACTTTTTTGTGGTTGATGATGACAGGATTGCGGTATTGCCTGAAGGTATGTCACTTGATTATGGGGCTATGATAGAACCGGTGGCAGTGGCTGCGCATGCAACCATGCGTGGCGGGGACTTGAAAGGTAAGAATGTGGTTGTATCGGGTGCCGGAACGATCGGTAACCTCGTGGCGCAGTTCGCTAAGGCAAGAGGAGCCAAACGGGTTCTTATTACCGATGTAAGTGATTTCAGACTTGAAATCGCTCGTAAATGTGGTATAGTAGATACGCTCAATGTAGCTAAGACGCCGCTCAAAGAAGGAGCGAAGAGGCTTTTCGGGGATGAAGATTTTCAAGCTGCGTTTGAGGTTGCCGGGGTTGAGTCGAGTATTCGTTCGCTTATGGAGTGTATCGAAAAAGGGAGTACCATTGTTGTAGTGGCGGTATTTGGCAAGGATCCGTCACTTGATATGTTCTATTTGGGAGAGCACGAACTGAAGGTGAACGGAACGATGATGTATCGCCATGAAGATTATCTTACGGCTATCGATCAGGTAAGTTCGGGAGCTATCCGTCTCGAACCGCTTATTTCGAATCATTTCCCGTTCGAGCAGTATGACGAGGCATATAAATTTATAGACGAGAATGGTGCAACATCCATGAAAATAATTATTAAACTATAAAACCATGAAAATAATAGGTATAGGAGAAGTTGTTTGGGATTGCTTCCCGGAAGGTAAGAGACTTGGCGGAGCGCCTATCAATTTCTGTTTTTTTGCGAAGGAATTGGGAGCAGAATCATATCCCGTTACGGCAATAGGTGAGGACGAACTCGGCGATGAAACGTTTACAGTGCTTAAAGAGACCGGACTTGATTTAGGATATATTTCCCGTAATATTTTGCCGACAGGTAAAGTGCTTGTATCGTTGAATGAGGCCGGTGTACCGCAATATGACATTGTTGAGAATGTTGCTTGGGATGCTATCGAGTGTAGTCCTGCGACCATGAAACTTGTCAGCGATGCAGATGCTGTTTGTTGGGGCTCTTTGGCACAGCGAAGTGAAAAGTCACGTGCTGCAATCTTGAGACTCATAGATGCCGTGCCGGATACCTCTTTGAAGGTGTTTGATATTAATATCAGGCAACGTTTTTATTCAACAGACTTGATTGTGGAATCTTTGCAAAAAGCAAATGTGCTCAAATTGAATGAAGACGAATTGCCGTTATTGATCTCTCTTCTTTCCCTTTCGACTGATTTTGTGGAAGCTATCGCAGAACTCATTGCTCGTTTTTCGCTCAAGTATGTTATATTCACACAAGGGGCAGTACGTAGTGGCATATATGATGCAAGTGGGGAAGTGTCATCCATAAACACACCTAAAGTCGAGGTGGCCGATACTGTAGGTGCAGGCGACTCGTTTACTGCTACCTTTGTTGTGAATATACTTAGAGGGGCGTCGGTCGCTGAATCACACCGCAAAGCGGTAGATGTATCGGCATATACTTGTACACAAAGGGGGGCTATTAATCCGTTGCCGGATAGTAAAAAGTAATCTCTTTTGATTGCATTTTATAGATAACTCCAGTTAAATAGTTATTTTTGCAGAAATAACTGATTTTTACGAAATAAAGGAACCCATGTTGAAAATATTAGTAACCTACGCCGTACAAGGCGAATTTGTAGAACTTAAATGGCCGGATATAGAACCTTACTACGTTCGTACAGGTATTGGTAAAGTTAAATCAGCCTTTCATTTGGCAGAGGCAATCCGTCAGGTACAACCGGACTTGGTGCTCAATATCGGAAGTGCTGGAACAGTCAATCATCAGGTAGGAGATATTTTTGTATGTCGCAAGTTCATAGACCGTGATATGCAGAAAATGAAAGAGTTCGGATTGGAGTGTGAGATCGATTCATCAGCTCTGCTCGAAGAAAAAGGTTATTGCACGCATTGGACGGAACATGGAATCTGCAATACAGGAGATGGTTTCCTCACCGAGTTGACTCACGTTAGCGGAGATGTTGTAGATATGGAAGCATACGCACAGGCATTTGTTTGCCGTTCAAAAGAAATACCGTTTATTTCCGTGAAATACGTGACTGATATTATTGGTCAGAACTCCGTGAAACATTGGGAAGATAAACTTGCCGATGCACGGCAGGGACTATCACACTATTTCAATGTCTTGAAAGAAAGAATATGATAAGTGACTCCTGCGGCTATCAATCCCAGGAGAATCTTTACCCATATAAAAGGTATTAGGAAGAAAATGCAATAAAGCATCGTTCCCCACATTAATACGAGAGAAATTATTTTGGCACGGAGAGGAATCGCCTTGTTTTCGCGGAAATTGCGGATATAAGGACCGAAGTGCCGATGGTTGAGCAGCCAGTTATATAATCGGGGTGACCCTTTGAAATAAAGGGCGGCGGTGAGCAATAGAAAAGGGGTAGTGGGCAGTAGCGGCAGAAAGATGCCGAGAATGCCGAGCGCAAGAGAAATACTACCTAAAACAATATATAGAGTTTTCATGCGGCAAAGATAGTGCAAAAAAAGGGAAAAAATAACACTCTTTGCTGGATGAAAACTCTATTTTATATTACCTTTGCCGTTGCATCGAGGTGACATTAGATGCGTGTAACTATTAAAATACATACACTCATGTTTACAGTAATCAAACGCATGGAGATCTCGGCTTCTCATAAGCTGGTACTCCCGTATCGCAGTAAATGCGCCAGTTTACATGGTCACAACTGGATTATCACCGTCTATTGCCGTTCTATGCGGCTCAACTCCGAAGGAATGGTGGTAGATTTCACCCGCATCAAAGAAGTGGTCACGGAGAAACTCGACCATCAAAATCTGAACGAAGTACTCCCATTTAATCCCACAGCGGAGAATATTGCCCGGTGGGTATGCAAACAGATTCCTCAATGCTATAAAGTAGAAGTGCAGGAATCGGAAGGAAACATTGTCATCTACGAGAAAGATTCCGGCAGCGCAGAAGGACAAGAATAGCAAACCAAACAAATTTTGATGATGAGAAAGATTAATGAAATCTTTTACAGCTTGCAGGGCGAAGGCTACCATACCGGAACTCCGGCCATCTTCGTCCGTTTTTCCGGCTGCAACCTGAAATGTGACTTTTGCGACACACAACACGAAGAAGGAAAAATGATGACCGACGATGAAATAATCGCCGAAGTGAAAAAATATCCTGCCGTCACCGTTGTCCTTACGGGCGGCGAGCCTTCCTTATGGATAGACGATGAATTGATCGACCGTTTGCACCAAGCAGGCAAATATGTGACCATCGAAACCAACGGTACACGCCCCCTGCCGGCAGCTATCGACTGGGTGACCTGCTCCCCCAAACAAGGGGCGAAACTTGCCATCGACCGGATGGATGAAGTGAAAGTGGTCTATGAAGGACAAGATATAAGTATTTTTGAACTACTTCCGGCCGAACATTTTTTCCTCCAGCCTTGTTCTTGTAATAACACTGCTTCAACAGTGGACTGTGTAATGCGACATCCCAAATGGAGACTCAGCCTGCAAACACACAAATTAATCGACATCCGTTGAACAAAATAGACGGGTGATGCGGAAGAAGCTTAAATTATTACAAAATATAGTATGAAAGTAGGTTTGTTTATTCCTTGTTATATCAATGCTATTTACCCCAATGTGGGAGTGGCATCGTATAGACTATTGAAAAGTTTGGGAGTAGACGTCGATTATCCGTTGGATCAGACTTGTTGCGGACAACCGATGGCAAATGCCGGTTTTGAAGATGAATCGATGAAATTGGCACTCCGTTTTGACGATCTGTTTCGGGAATACGATTACATCGTCGGTCCTTCCGCCAGTTGTGTGGCATTTGTGAAAGAGAATCATCCGGGCATCTTGGAGAAAGAAGGACATGTTTGTCAGAGTGCGGGAAAGATTTATGATATTTGTGAGTTCATTCACGATGTCTTGAAACCTTCCAAAATTCCTGCACGCTTTCCTCATAAAGTCAGTATTCACAATAGCTGTCATGGGGTGCGCGAACTGTTGATTTCCGCTCCCACCGAACTGAACATCCCTTATTACAATAAATTGCGTGACCTGCTCAATCTGGTAGAAGGCATCGAAGTATTCGAGCCCAGCCATATTGACGAGTGTTGCGGCTTTGGCGGAATGTTTGCGGTGGAAGAGCAGGCAGTCTCCGTCTGCATGGGGCGTGATAAGGTAAAAGATCACATCGCTACCGGAGCCGAGTATATTGTCGGAGCGGACAGTTCCTGCCTGATGCACATGCAAGGTGTCATCAAACGGGAGCATCTGCCTATTCAGATTATCCATATTGTAGAAATTCTAGCGTCGCAATCATGAGTACAAAACATTCAAAGGCTGCCGAAAAGTTCTTGCAGGACAGCAAGATGGCAGCATGGCATAATGAAACCCTTTGGATGGTCCGTGCCAAAAGGGACAAGATGAGCAAGGAAGTTCCCGAATGGGAAGAGTTGCGCAACAAGGCTTGCGAGTTGAAACTATACTCCAACAGCCACCTCGAAGAACTTCTGCTGGAGTTTGAGAAGAATGCTACCGCCAACGGCGCCATCGTACATTGGGCAAAAGATGCCGATGAATACTGCGCCATCGTCTACGAAATACTGAATGAGCATAACGTCCACCATTTCATCAAGAGCAAATCCATGCTCGCCGAAGAGTGTGGATTGAATCCTTTCCTGATGGAGCGTGGCATCGATGTCGTAGAGTCCGATTTGGGCGAACGCATCCTGCAACTGATGCATCTCGAACCGAGCCACATCGTATTGCCTGCCATCCACATCAAACGGGAACAGGTAGGCGAACTATTCGAAAAGGAGATGGGCACGGAAAAGGGAAACTTTGATCCTACCTACCTGACTCATGCCGCACGTAAGAACCTGCGCCATCTCTTCCTCAATGCCGAAGCCGCCATGACAGGCGCCAACTTTGCCGTTGCTTCAACCGGTGACATTGTGGTCTGCACCAATGAAGGAAATGCCGATATGGGTACTTCCTACCCGAAACTGAACATTGCCGCTTTCGGTATGGAAAAGATTGTCCCGGATCTGGACGCGTTAGGCGTGTTCACCCGATTACTCGCCCGTTCGGCCACCGGACAACCGGTGACAACATATACCTCTCATTACCGCCGTCCCCGCGAAGGCGGTGAATATCATATTATCATCGTAGACAACGGCCGGAGTGCCTTACTGTCCAAGCCCGATCATATCAAGACACTGAACTGTATTCGTTGCGGTGCGTGCATGAACACCTGCCCGGTGTACCGCCGGAGTGGAGGCTACTCTTATACGTACTTCATCCCCGGACCTATTGGCATCAACTTGGGTATGGCCCACGCTCCGGAGAAGTATTATGATAATCTTTCAGCCTGTTCTCTGTGTATGTCCTGTTCCGATGTCTGTCCGGTGAAAGTAGATTTGGCCGAACAGATTTACAAATGGCGTCAGGATTTGGACGGACTGGGGAAAGCCAATACGGGAAAGAAGATCATGTCCGGTGGTATGAAGTTCCTGATGGAGCGTCCGGCATTGTTCAACGCAGCCTTGTGGGCAGCCCCGGTGGTAAATGGCCTGCCTCGTTTCATGAAATACAACGATCTCGACGATTGGGGAAAGGGGCGTGAACTGCCGGAATTTGCCAGCGAGTCGTTCAATGAAATGTGGAAGAAAAACAAAGTACAGGGAAAGGAGGAATCCAAATGAGCAGCAGAGAAGAAATATTAGCCAGCATCCGCCAGCATACGCAGACGCGTTATGATAAACCGGATATTGCGGATATGAAACGATTGTCATATCCTGACAAAATAGAACAGTTCTGTGCAATCAGCCGTGCAGTGGGTGGTACAGCAGTTGTATTGGGTGAAGGGGAAGATGTGAATACAGTCATAAGACGGACTTATTCGGATGCTATGCGCATTGCTTCCGTATTGCCGGATATTTCCTGCGCTACGTTCAATCCCGATAATTTGGATGATCCGAAAGAGTTGGACGGCACAGATGTTGCCGTAGTGAAAGGAGAAATCGGAGTAGCCGAAAACGGAGCCATCTGGATACCGCAGACGGTGAAATATAAAGCGATCTATTTTATCTCGGAGAAGTTGGTCATTCTGCTCGACCGGAATAAAATTGTAGATACCATGTATGACGCCTACCGCGAACTGGACGGACAGGAATATCAGTTCGGAACGTTCATCTCCGGTCCGTCAAAGACTGCTGATATTGAGCAGGCTTTAGTGATGGGAGCGCATGGGGCACGAGCCGTGTTAGTGATATTAACCTAATGTTTCCGTGTTGATTATTCTAAAATAAATTTGGTTTCAAAACAATGGAGTTTTATATTTGTTAGTACAAACGAAATGGAGACTCCGTTGACGCTGTAAAAACAGAGGCTCTATTGATAAGAAATAGAGCCTTTGTTTTATATAAACAGAGCTTCCGTTTGATGTAAATAGAGGCTCTGTTTGGATAAAGTCCGGCTTCCATCTGATGTAATAGAGTCTTTGGGAGAATATAGTCGAATCTCCTTTGATGTAAATAGGATATCTGTTTCTGTTTGTCCATAGTAGATAAATGAATTTGTAGGATAAGAGTAGTAAAACGTTTAATTATAAATTATATGTATGCCAATAAAGTAAAGAAAATAGCCGCCGTCCATGACCTTTCGGGAATGGGGCGCGTATCTCTGACCGTCGTCATTCCTATTCTTTCATCCATGGGGTTTCAGGTCTGTCCGCTTCCTACGGCTGTGTTATCCAATCATACGCAATATCCCGGTTTCTCCTTCCTCGACCTGACGGACGAAATGCCGAAGATTATTGCCCAATGGAAGAAATTGGAGGTAGAGTTCGACGCTATCTATACCGGATACTTGGGTTCTCCGAGACAAATTCAGATTGTTTCTGATTTTATCAGGGACTTTCGTCGGCCGGACAGCCTGATCGTTGCCGATCCGGTGTTGGGAGATAACGGACGATTATACACCAACTTTGATGGAGAGATGATAAAAGAGATGCGCCACTTAATCACGAAAGCAGATGTGATTACCCCCAATCTGACGGAACTGTTTTATTTATTGGATAAACCCTATAAAGCAGATAACACGGATGAAGAACTGAAAGAATATCTTCGTCTTTTGTCCGACAAAGGTCCGCAAGTGGTTATCATCACCAGTGTTCCTGTACATGATGAGCCTCATAAAACATCTGTCTATGCATATAACCGTCAGGGAAACCGCTACTGGAAAGTGACCTGCCCTTATCTGCCTGCACATTATCCCGGCACGGGCGATACTTTTACCAGTGTCATCACCGGTTCTTTGATGCAGGGAGACAGTCTGCCGATGGCGTTGGACCGTGCCACACAGTTTATCCTGCAAGGTATCCGTGCCACTTTCGGGTATGAATATGATAACCGCGAGGGTATTCTATTGGAGAAAGTGCTTCATAATTTGGATATGCCAATACAGATGGCTAGTTACGAACTGATTTAAGATAGGCTTTGTGTTGTTATTACTATGCCAATAGGTTGGCACAACAATGCCACCTTGTTTGCATGTCTGTGCCACTGTGTTGGCACAAATGTGCCTTCTTATTGGTATTTATTAAGTTCAGAATCGTACTGTTACTCTTGCCGGGAGTTTTCCACTTGTCCACTTAGGCCCTTCTTTGACAAGCCGGATGGCTTCTTTATCTGCGAATTCACATAATCCATGAATAACAGTGATATTTTGCGGCTTTCCTTCTTCATCAACAAAGAAAGAAAGGACTACCTCCCCTTTAATATCTTTACAGTTATCATCCGTTGGACGAACGAGATTCTCTTTCAGGTATTTTTGATAGCTACGTTTACCGATGACAGGTTGCGGAGTAATCTCTTTCTTTGCCTGTTCCTTAACCGTCACAACATTTCCGGTAGTTGTTGACTTCTTATTTTTCTTAGCGCCGTATCCCACTACCACCACTTCATTGAGTGCCTGTTTGTTTTCGTTCATGGCAATGAGCATCGTCCGGTTGGTATCTATCCGGATTTCTACCGGATTATATCCGATATACTCCGCTGTCAATCGTTTCTTATCATCCTTTTTGACTAACGAAAATTCTCCATTCATATTTGTGATGGTTCCGATATTCGTTCCTTTATATGTCACACTGGCTCCGATAAGCGGTTCTCCTTTTTCGTCGGTCACCCTCCCTTTAATCATGTTCTTTTGAGGAAGGATAGTCGCTACCTTAGCCAACTTCATTTTCTTATCAGATTCAGATTCGAAAGTATCCATCGTTGCTACTACTTCTTGCAATGCGGCAGTCTCTTCCGACACTTCCTCCATCACCGGCACACCTTGTTGTGGTTGGGAAGTCGCTTGGATTTTGGCAATCATATCTTTCTTATCCGCTTGTCTCGCAGTAATTTCGGAAACAGGAGTGGAATCTTCGGAAGCAGGAGTGGAATCTGTTTTTACCTTTGCGGTAGCCAATGCGATTTCCTTTTGTGGAGTTGCCGGAACTGTTGGAGTTGCAGGAATAGCCGGAGTGGGCGGAATTGCGGGTTCAGCCAACTTGGAGGAAACACTCTCTTTGGCAATGAACACTTCGTCCGTCATACTCTTTTTCAGGAACAGGAAATAACTGCTGACACCGAATCCGATAGCCAGACAGGCAGCGATGCTCCAAGTGATAGCACGGGTGTTCTTTTTCTTTGCCGAATGAGCTGAAACCTGCATCCGCAGTTTCTCGATCCGTTGTTCGTGATTTCCCTCCACCTGGCTGTAACCATCCATAGCATCGGCCAGGAAAGGATCCTGCATCGACTCTCGTTCCAGTCGGTGGGCCTCTTTTCCTTTGCGGAGTCCTCGTATGTAGTCCAATAGTTTCATAGGGCTTGTTTCTTAATACAAATTTTTAAATTTCGCTTTCCGTTCTGGATATAGCTTTTCACATTGTTCAGAGTAAATCCGGTCTGTTCCACAATGTCGGCATACGACATCTCTTCCAGAAAGAAACGCGTAATACTGGTCCGTTGTTCTTCGGGCAACTTTTCGAGACAGTGATGTAATGCCTTCAGTTGTTCCTCCGAACTATCCTCTTCACTTAATAGATGCAGAAATTCGTCAGATTCCATAATATTAACCGTATAATCTAACGGAATTTCTTTATTTTCCTTCCGTAAAAGTTGCAGGCAATGATTCTTCGCCACCCGGTAGAGCCATGGCTTGAAAACTTTTATCTCATAATTTCCCAGTTTAGGCAATAAATCTTCAAACAACTGCATGACTGCTTCCTGTGCCCGGTCTTCATCATGCAGGTATTTCAGGCAAAGTCCGTACAGTAACGGGATATATCGGTTATATAATTCACCGAAATATTCCGTATCGCCGGACTTCGTATAGTGTATCAGTAATTCCTCGTCCGATAGTTTCGATATGTTTCTTTTGAAAAACAACATCTATTCCTCTTCTTCGTCGATAACGACTTGATATTTTTCTTTCATTCTTTCAAAATCACCTGTTATCTGCTCTAATATTTCATGTGTATCCGTACTCTTTACCAAAGCGGGCATACCATAATAGATGGATGCTTTGTATGGCAACAGGATCATCTTTCCTTTGGGTAAAGAGCGTCCCATACCGGTCATGAATACAGGAATATATTTCACTTCAGGTCGTAGCGATAGGATACGGGCAATGCCGGATTTTATTTTTCCCATCTGCTCCGGTTTCCCTCTGGTTCCTTCCGGAAAAAGAATCAGTGAATATCCGGCATCAATGGCTTCAAGCATCTTACGGATCGGATCGTGCTCCGAATCTTTTTCCCCTTTTCTTCTGATAAGAAGCGTATTGATGAAAAAGTTGCTGATGGAAGCCTGAAAGCGGGTTTTCCCGAAATAGTCTTCTGCTGCTACGGGTTTGACTTTCCACAAAAGTTCGCCGGGCAGGGAAGACAACAGGCTTAGGGTGTCCAGGTGACTGTTATGGTTGGCAAGGATAATGAATTGCTTTTCTTTTTTAAGGAAGCGGCAATCGGTGAACTGAACCCCTACGATTAATTTCAGGAACCATTGGAAAACACCTTTATATATAATCTGCATCGCAGCAGCTTGCATGAATCTTTTTTCCATTCTCTCCGTTTAATATGCAATGTAATAAACTAAATGAAAAAATACAGGAGCAGTGTAGGACAGCGAATCTATCCGGTCGAATACTCCTCCATGACCGGGAATACTGTTCCCCATATCTTTAATTCCTTTATCTCTCTTGATAGCGGAGATGACCACGTCTCCCGAGAAGCCGGCAATCGCAAGGAGGGCGCTAACCAGAATAACGTTAGGAGCGGAGAGGGGAGTCAGGAAACCGAGAAAGTAACCAATCGCAGTGGTACTGATGACACCGCCCAGGAAACCTTCCCATGTCTTGTTCGGACTTACTTTCGGAAGAATCTTATGCCGTCCGAGAAGTTTGCCCCAGATAAATTGCATGATGTCATTGATTTCCGTAAGGAATACAAGGAACAACAGCAGGCCCCGTCCTCCAGAGCTGAATCCCGGTAGTTCGGGAAGTGACAGGAGATAAGCGAGGTGGCTGATACCGAATACTGAAAGCATCAGAATCCATTGCAACAGCGCCATCGACTTGGTGATTCCGTGTGTATCTCCCTTTAAAACGAGCCGTAAAGGCAATACGAGGAACATGACTACCGGAATGAAGATGATGAATGCTCCATACCAGGCAAGGTAAGCCAGGTAATATTGAATGGGGATAGCCAGTATGCCCCAAAACAGTGCTCCGCGATCTGCCTCTCTGAATCCCAATACAGAATAAAGTTCTCTGAAAGCAATGAAAGAGAGAAAGGCAAGGAAGAAATAAGAGATGTTATAGCTGATAAATACAGCACCGATAAACATACCCGCCATGATCCACCATGAGCGCGTGCGTGCGACGAGTTCGCTGATATTTGTTTTCGGAGATATCTTTTTTACAAGGAAAAGAATAAGGCTTGCCGTAACAAGCAATCCGATGATAAGCGAGATGACAATAATCAACTCATCGCTTAATGTAGGGAATATTTTATCCAGTAGATTTTTCATTTTATTTCAGTGTTTGTTGTGTGTGACATGAGGTACAGGCGATGTATCAGTGTCGCGATAAGACCGATGTTGATAATGATTAGAGCGATGAAGCATACCATCCGGTCGTATCCTGAATGGATGGTGCAGGTGGCGACTACAAAGGTCAGTGTCAGCAACGCCATGCGGTGTTGTTTGGCCATCGGACCATTAAAGAAATGCTGATGTGTTTTATAGGCTCCTATCCAGCGGAAATAAGCTGTCATAACAGCAAGAAGGGCGCCCAGCATCCCAATTCGACTCCGAATCCACCTGCTACATACCCGACGGGAATGATGAACAATGCATCAGCAAAACGGTCGGGCATATCGTTATAAAGATCTCCGTTGGCACTTTTCTTTCCTCCTTCAATGGCAACCATCCCATCGAACAGGTTGCAGAGCAACCGCGACTGCATACAAACGATGAACAGAATATAGGCTACATATTTATTGAAGCCGGGATAAATAACTGTGCCAATCAGCAGGAGGCAACCTACCATAGCGAAGAATACACTCATCATGGAAATTTGATTGGGAGTGACACCCCAACGAGTTAGTTTGCGGGCAATGTTATTAGCCCAGGCCGTGTTTCGTGAGGCTATTTCCCGCCTTCCGTCGACTTCGTTTTTCATATTTGTGATATGTTTATGATTCGCAAATATACACATCATCTGATGAGTGGCAAAGGAATAAGGGAGAATTTTGAAAGGACTCTTTTTTCTGCCGGATAAAAAAAGTTCAAGTCATTTATGGAATCAGTGTGAAATCTGCATCTCTATAGTAAAAGCGAACTATTAGTAACATTTTAAATAATGAAGTTATGAAAACAAATCAATTCAGAGCAATGATGCTCGTACTGCTGATGGCAGTTGTTTCTTTAGGTATGGTGAACGCGCAAGCTATTACCGTGTCGGGTACTGTGACGGATGCAAAGGATGGAACTCCGCTTGTTGGCTGTTCGGTACAGATAAAGGGTACTACGAAAGGTACGGTAACGAATATGAATGGCCGGTACACGATACAGGCTAAGAAAGGGGAAACGTTGTTGTTCCAGTATATCGGGTATAAGCAGGAGAGACGGGTAGTAAAATCGACCACGCTGGATGTGAAGATGAAAGCTGACGAACTGGTATTGGAAGAATGTGTGGTGGTAGGATACGGCCATGAGACAAGAGCTGCAAAAGTAATGTCTACTGCTTATAGGGCAGTATGTCCGACTCCGGGAATCATGTATGATGCTGCAAATGCGGAAGAATACGGGGAGTTTCAGGAGAATGGTTTCAAGAGTGTGTCGGATGCTCCACTTTCTACTTTCTCTATTGATGTAGACGCCGCTTCTTATAGTAATATGCGTCGTTTTATCAATAAAGGTGAACTGCCTCCGGTTGATGCTATCCGTACAGAAGAATTAGTGAACTACTTTTCTTATGATTATCCGAAGCCGACAGGAAGTGATCCTGTGAAAATTACGATGGAATCCGGAGCCTGTCCCTGGAATACTAATCATCGTCTTGTACGTATCGGCCTGAAAGCAAAAGAAATCCCGACGGATAATCTGCCTGCATCTAATCTGGTATTCCTGATTGATGTCTCCGGTTCTATGTGGGGAGCCAACCGCTTGGATTTGGTGAAGTCATCTCTCAAATTATTGGTGAATAACTTACGTGATAAAGATAAAGTAGCGATTGTGACTTATTCAGGCAGTGCCGGTGTGAAACTGGAAGCAACTCCGGGTAGCGACAAACAGAAGATTCGCGAAGCGATAGATGAATTAACGGCGGGTGGCTCTACGGCAGGTGGTGCAGGTATCATGTTAGCGTATAAAATAGCCAAGAAGAATCTGATCTCTAACGGCAATAACCGTATCATACTTTGTTCCGATGGTGATTTTAATGTGGGCGTTTCTTCCGCTGAAGGATTGGAACAATTGATTGAAAAAGAACGCAAGAGTGGAGTATTCCTTACCGTACTGGGTTATGGCATGGGTAATTATAAAGATAAGAAGATTCAGGTGTTGGCTGAAAAGGGAAATGGCAATCATGCTTATATAGATAACTTGCAGGAAGCCAACCGTGTTTTGGTAGGCGAATTCGGTGCTACGCTGCATACAGTGGCAAAAGACGTCAAACTGCAAGTCGAATTTAATCCTTCCCAAGTGCAGGCCTATCGTCTGGTTGGTTACGAAAGTCGTCTGTTGAAAGACGAGGACTTTAATAATGATGCTAAAGATGCCGGAGATATGGGTGCGGGACATACAGTGACAGCCTTTTACGAAGTGATTCCTACGGGAGTAAAGAATGAATATGTAGGTAAAATAGACGACTTGAAATATCAGAAGAAAGAGAAAGTGTCCGTGAAGCCGACAGGCTCTAATGAACTCCTGACTGTGAAACTGCGTTATAAAGCTCCGGATAAAGATGTCAGCAAGAAAATGGAACTTCCTTTCGTAGATAATAAAGGAAATAATGTTTCTTCCGATTTCCGCTTTGCTTCTGCAGTGGCTATGTTCGGACAGTTACTTCGGGAGTCTGACTTTAAAGGAAATGCCAGTTACGACAAAGTGATTGATCTGGCCAAACAGGGACTGAATAATGATGATAAAGGATATAGAAGAGAATTCATTCGTTTGGTTGAGGCTGCTAAAGGATTGGAAAGAACAAATAAGAACTAGGAAAGCAAACAGGAGTCATTGGAAATGTACATCATATTATTATGCGTAATATTCACTGATATGAATAAACGTACAATTCCAGATAGATAATCCTAGAAAATAATAGTGACGGTATATGCTCGGGATAGTGACGCTATCACTGTTGTATACCGTCACTATCTTTGCCGGATACCGTCACTATAATTAATTTCGTCCGAAATTCGTCTGACCTAAAACGAAAAATAGCCATAAACTTATCGTTTACAGCTATTTAACTCTGCACGGGAGGAGAGGCTCGAACTCCCGACACCCGGTTTTGGAGACCGGTGCTCTACCAACTGAGCTACTCCCGTGTTTGCGGCTGCAAAGGTAGTAGAAACTTCTGAATCTCCAAACATTCGGGTAAATAAGTTTTGAATTATTTTAATTTTTCCCACTCATCGGGCTTGAAACCGACCAGAACGAAGCTGTCTGTCACTACCAATGGACGTTTCACCAATTTACCGTTCGTTGCCAAGAGTGCTATCTGTTCTTCCTCACTCATAGCAGGCAGCTTCTCGCTTAGTTTCAGCTCTTTATATACTAATCCACTCGTGTTGAAGAATTTCTTCACCGGTAAACCGCTACGTGGAATCCATGCTTTTAATTCTTCAACTGTAGGATTTTCTTCTACAATTAATCGGTTTGTAAACTCAATGTTATTTTCTGTTAACCATTTCTTGGCTTTCTGGCATGTGCTGCATGCCGGGTACTGCAAAAATAATGTTGCCATATTCATTTATAATTTAATTCTTACTATGTAATACTTAACACTTAATACTTAACACTTAATACTTAATACTTGATACCTAATACTTACTACTTAAACCTCACCTCAATATCTGCAAATCCTGAAACATAATCCGGTAAGCGGCTGCTTTCTTGTCCAACGCCAGTGGATATGCTCTTGATGATGAAGGCATCCGGTAAAGCCGCATGGCGCGTCCTTCAAAAACGAACTCGGAGTAATCGCCTACTTTCGGCTCTTCTATTTCGAATTGCTGCCGGAGAGTGTCCGTTGCTTTTTGCCCCGTAGTGACGATGGCTTTACATTCGGGAAGTTGTCGCAGCAATGCTGCTACATCGGTAGCCTCCACTACTTCGAGAAACTTATCCGATGCGTTATCCTGCAACCGGCGGATGGATGAAGCGGTATCAAACAGGGCAATTCCCTTTTCGTTCAAAAAGTCTATGATTTGCTCACGACAAAACGATTTTAGTGTCGAATTCAGAAAATGATTCTTATCATTAAAGAATAAGGTTCCATATATACGCCACATGTCATTGTTTAGGTTTGGATAATAAAAATCCATCGACCATCTTTTTTTCTGTGGCGGGAAACTGCCCAGCATAAGCAATTTTGATTTCGCTGGGAGAAATGGTTCTAGCGGATGTGTTTCGATTTCCATGTTATCGTTCATTTTAATTTCGTACAAAAATAGTGATAATGTTTATTTCCCTCAAAATCAATGAGAAAAAATGCTAGATTTAAAATATTTAGTTATTTTTGCGGTGTGATGAACAAACAGTATCTTATTATATCATTGAAAAAAGAAATTTTAGTAAGTTGTTTCTTAATGAGCTTATTTTTCCTGGAGGGTGGGAATTGTTATGCTTCGGAGCAACAACTGTTAAGAGGGACGATAGAAACTCCTTCTGACAATTATACCGTGAGAGGGCGTGTTATTGATGTCTATGGTGAACCACTAATCGGTGCTACAATACGAGAGAAAGGGGGAGCCAATGGTACTGTGACCGATATTGATGGACGATTCTTTTTATCTGTTCCGGATAGTGCTGTCTTGCAGGTTTCTTTTGTAGGTTACAAGACTTTAGAAGTCAATGTGACAGGTCGGACTATGCTTGAAATACGCCTTCAGGAAGACGCGGTGATGCTTGATCATGTCATCGTAACAGCCTTGGGAATTGAAAAGGATGAAGCTACACTGGCTTATTCTGCGCAGAAAATCAAAGGTGAGGAACTGAATCGTATAAAAGAAATAAATATGATTACTGCCCTGGCGGGAAAAGCAGCCGGTGTACAAATCAATAAAAACTCTTCCGGAATGGGAGGGTCTGCCAAAGTCAGTCTCCGGGGAATCCGTTCGGTGTCCGGTGATAATCAACCGCTGTATGTGATAGACGGAGTGCCGATGTCGAATACCTCTTCCGAGCAGGCTTATTCGGCTATTGGAGGTACGGCGAATGCCGGCAACCGTGATGGAGGAGATGGGATTTCTAACCTGAACCCGGAAGATGTGGAAAGCATCAGTATCTTGAAAGGTGCTCCAGCAGCAGCTTTATATGGTAGCATGGCTGCTAACGGGGTCATTCTTATCACTACTAAAAAAGGGAATTCTGTCGGGCAAAGGAATATTAATTTCTCTACAGGACTAACTTTCGAGAAAGCATTCAGCCTGCCTAAAATGCAAAATCGTTACGGTGTCAGTGATGTGGTAGACAGCTGGGGTGAGAAAGATAATCTGACGGCTCATGATAACCTGAATGATTTTTTCCGTACCGGATTGACCTCAATGACTTCTGTGTCCGTCAGCTATGGAAATGAAACTCTACAAACTTATTTCTCCTATGCCAACACCACTGGAAAGGGGATTATGGATAAAAACAAGCTGAAGAAACATAATATAAACCTACGCGAAACAGCTACCATGTTCAACAAACGTTTGAAACTGGATGGTAATGTGAATGTAATGAAACAGACTGTTGAGAATAAGCCGGTATCGGGAGGTTTTTATATGAATCCGTTGGTAGGGCTTTATCGTTTTCCTCGTGGTGAGAATCTGTCTTATTATAAAGACCATTTTGAAACCTATGACGAAGAACGGAATTTGAATGTGCAAAACTGGCATACATTTACCGAAGACTTCGAACAGAATCCATATTGGATAGTGAACCGTATACAAAGTAAAGAAACGCGTACGCGCATTATCCTTTCCCTTTCGGCAAACTTTAAGATAAATGATTGGTTGACTATTCAAGCTCGTGGCAACATGGACTACTGGGCTGACAAGTTGCGTCAGAAATTCTATGCGTCTACCGCTACTGCCCTGTGTGGAGCGAACGGTCGATATATTGAAATGGATTATCAGGAAACGCAGATGTATGGTGATGTCATGGCGATGTTTAAGAAAACCTGGGGAGATTTTACACTGGATGCGGCTATTGGCGGTAGTATAAATGATCGAATCAGAAACTCGACCCGTTATGATTCCAAGAATGCTTCTCTGAAGTTTGCTAATGTATTTAATATTGCCAATATCATCATGAACAGTTCTGCCAGTATTGACCAGAAAATAGATGAGCATCGTCAGCTTCAATCTATTTTCGGTACAGCACAGATTGGCTACAAGGAAAAATTATTTCTTGATTTGACAGCTCGTAATGACTGGGCATCAACCTTGGCTTATACTGAACATGAGAAAGCGGGATTTGCTTATCCTTCCGTTGGTCTTTCCATATTGCTTGATAAATGGGTGAAGCTGCCCGAATGGATTTCTTTTGCGAAACTGCGTGGTGCCTATAGTAAAGTGGGGAACGATATTCCTGTATTTGTCACTAATTCCGCTTCGCATATCAGTGCCGGTGGCGAGATACAGGCAAATGATGCCGCTCCTTTCAAAGATATGGAGCCGGAAATGACTCATGCCATGGAATTCGGAACGGAATGGAGATTCTTCCAACATCGGTTAGGAATCAATCTGACCTATTATCGTACCAACACTTATAATCAGTTCTTCAAACTTCCTGCTCTTGCAGGTGACAAGTATGCTTTCCGATATGTAAATGCTGGGAATATCCAAAACCAAGGATGGGAAGTGACACTGAACGGAACTCCGATACTGACTTCTGATTTCACCTGGAAAACTTCCATCAACTTCTCTACCAACAAGAATAAGATCGTGAAGCTGCACGACGAGTTGAAAGAATTGGTCTACGGACCTACGAGCTTTTCTTCCAGTTATGCAATGAAACTGGTGAAAGGTGGTTCTATCGGTGATATCTATGGTAAAGCCTTTGTGCGTGATGCCGCAGGAAACATTGTTTATGAAACAGAAGGAGATTACAAAGGACTTCCATTGGTGGAAGGTGACGGAAATACGGTGAAAGTAGGAAATGCCAACCCTGTCTTTATGATGGGATGGGATCACACATTCTCTTACAAAGGATTCAGCCTTTATTTCCTGCTTGACTGGCGTTACGGAGGAAAAGTCCTTTCGCAGACACAAGCGGAAATGGATCTCTATGGCGTATCGGAAATTACGGCTGATGCACGCGACAGAGGATATGTGATGCTTGAAGGTCAGCAGATCGATAATGTGAAAGGATTCTATAAAAATGTAGTGGGCGGGCGTGCCGGAGTGACAGAGTATTATATGTATGATGCCACTAATTTACGGTTACGCGAAGTATCGTTGAGCTACAATTTCTCAAAGAAGTGGATACAAAAAACGAAGGTTCTGAAAGATGTGCAGCTTTCGTTTGTGGCCCGCAATCTATGTTTCTTATATAAGAAAGCTCCTTTTGATCCGGATTTGGTACTTTCCACCGGGAATGATAACCAAGGGATTGAAGTATTCGGAATGCCTACGACCCGTAGTTTGGGCTTTACTCTGAAATGTGAATTTTAAAGGTAGGAGAGAGAAATGAAGAGAAAATATGTATATTTATACTTGCTGGGCTTACTGCTCTTTTCTGTAGCATGTACCGGTAATTTCCGTGATTACAATACCGACTTGTCCGGAATCACGATGATGACCTGATTATTGACGACAATGGTTATGGAATCCGTTTGGGCATTATTCAGCAGGGTATTTATTTTAATTATGATTTCGGAAAAGGGAAGAACTGGCCTTTCCAGCTGATACAGAATCTGAACGCAGATATGTTTGGTGGATATATGCATGACGGTAAACCCTTGAACGGAGGTTCGCATAATTCCGACTATAATATGCAGGATGGTTGGAACAGCGCCATGTGGACGCATATGTATTCTTATATTTTCCCGCAGATATACCAATCGGAGAATGCTACCCGGAATACACATCCTGCTTTGTTCGGGATCACGAAAATATTAAAGGTAGAAGCCATGCATCGTGTGACGGATTATTATGGTCCCATCATTTATAAGAATTTTGCGAATGCAGAAAACCACTACCGTCCTGATAAACAAAAAGATGTTTATTATGAGTTTTTCAATGAACTCGATTCTGCCGTGGTTGCCCTCACCGGTTATATAGAGGAGAAACCGGAATTCAATGGATTTGCACGTTTTGATATTTTGTTGGATGGTAAATACCCTTCCTGGGTAAAGTTTGCCAATTCGTTGCGTTTGCGTCTAGCTATGCGTATTGCCTCTGTTGCCCCCGATAAGGCACGTGCTGAAATACAGAAAATAAAAGAAAACGATTACGGCTTCTTTGAAGCGGAAACAGGCGGAGCTGTTGTTTCTACCAAATCCGGATATACCAATCCATTGGGAGAACTTAATCGTGTGTGGAATGAAACTTACATGAGTGCGAATATGGAATCAATCTTGGTGGGATATAATGATCCCCGTCTTGGAATTTATTTCGAACTCTGTACGGATGAAACCCTGAAAGGACAATATCGTGGAATTCGTCAGGGGACATGTTTTGCTCATAGTCATTATTCCGGATTGTCGAAGCTGTTTGTCAAGCAAAGCACCGATGCGCCTCTGATGACTGCTTCGGAAGTTTGGTTTCTGCGTGCCGAAGCTGCATTGCGCGGGTGGACGGATGAAGATGAAGAAACCTGTTATCAGAACGGTGTAACTACTTCTTTCCATCAATGGGGAATCTATGGCGTAGAAGATTATCTGCAAAGTGAACAGACCGCCTCCGACTTTATAGACACGTATGATGAAGAAAATAATATAGAGGCCCGTTGTAAAGTCTCTCCCAAATGGAATCCGCTGGATGATAAGGAAACGAAACTGGAGAAGATCATTACGCAGAAGTGGATTGCTATGTTTCCGGAAGGTTGCGAAGCTTGGGCAGAACAAAGACGAACAGGGTATCCCCGTTTATTTCCCGTACGATTCAACCATAGCAGAAACGGTTCTATCGACACGGAGATTATGGTGCGCCGTCTAAACTTCCCCGGTACCTTACAGACGGAAGACCCGGAACAATATTCCGCGCTTGTGGAAGCTTTAGGAGGAAACGATCATGGAGGTACAAGGCTTTGGTGGGACACGGGAAATAATAACCTGGAATAAAAAAAGATAAAAGTAGTGTGTTTATATGTGTAGCTTTAACTATTTTTGCATCTTCATTTAAACACATTTACTTATGAAACAGATTATCTCTGCTCTTTTCCTTTGTATGTTGCTCTCTGCCGTACCGGGATTGCAGGCGCAAAACATCCAGTTACATTATGATTTTGGACGTTCTTTGTATGATAAAGATTTGCAAGGTCGTCCGCTGTTAACTTCCACAGTAGAGAAGTTTCATCCTGATACTTGGGGAAGTACTTATTTCTTTGTCGATATGGATTATACCTCCGAAGGTGTCGCTGCTGCTTATTGGGAAATAGCCCGTGAAGTGAAATTCTGGAAAGGTCCTTTCTCTGCGCATCTTGAATATAACGGTGGATTATCCAAAGGTATGTCTTATAAAAATGCTTATCTGGCAGGAGCCACGTATACCTTTAATAATGCTTCTTTTTCCAAAGGCTTCACACTGACCGCCATGTATAAGTATATTCAGAAACACTCATCACCCAACAACTTCCAGTTGACAGGTACATGGTACGTAAACTTCTGCCGTAACCTGCTCACTTTCTCCGGCTTTGCCGACTGGTGGCGTGAAGAAACGAACTACGGAAAGACTATCTTCCTCTCCGAACCACAATTTTGGGTAAACCTGAATCAAATCAAGGGAGTAAATAAAAACTTCAATCTAAGCGTTGGCTCCGAAGTCGAATTGAGCAATAACTTCGGTGGTCGCGATGGCTTTTATGTGATCCCGACGCTTGCTCTGAAATGGACGCTGAACTAAAAAAATCGAACCAAAAATCGAACCAAAAAGCGAGTTAAAAGAAATAGAGTAAAAAGAAGTCAGGCTAAAAGAATCCGAACTTCAGAGGAATCTCCGTTTATCCCTTTGTGGAACTTACAAAATATATAGAACAACCTATTAAATGAAAACTGATTTAATCTACGGCGTAGAAGACCGTCCCCCTTTTAAAGACGCCCTGTTTGCGGCTTTACAACATCTCTTGGCTATTTTCGTGGCAATTATCACACCGCCGCTTATCATAGCGAGTGCCTTGAAACTGGATGTAGAAAAGACAAGCTTTCTAGTTTCCATGTCCCTTTTTGCTTCGGGAGTATCTACCTTTATACAATGCCGTCGTTTCGGTCCGATAGGAGCAAAGCTGCTCTGCATCCAGGGAACCAGTTTTTCTTTTATCGGTCCTATCATCGCCACAGGAATGGTAGGCGGATTGCCGTTGATTTTCGGTTCCTGTATGGCTGCCGCACCTATCGAAATGATTGTCAGCCGCACATTCAAATATTTGCGTAATATCATCACTCCGCTGGTTTCCGGTATTGTCGTACTGCTTATCGGATTGAGCCTGATAAAAGTAGGTATCGTATCTTGCGGAGGTGGATATGCAGCTATGGATAACGGTACGTTTGCTACCTGGAAAAACCTGTCTATTGCAGCACTGGTACTTCTTAGCGTCTTATTTTTCAACCGTTGTGGGAACAAATACCTGCGCATGAGTTCCATTGTACTCGGACTTTGTCTGGGTTATGGTTTGGCATTTGTTTTGGGAAAAGTGGATATGAGTGCATTGAATGTAGAAATGCTGATGAGCTTTAATATTCCCCACCTTTTAAATATGGTGTTGATTTCAATGTGTCTTCTTTCATAGCCATTGGTCTGGTCTACCTGATAACTGCCATCGAAGCAACAGGTGACGTGACTGCCAACTCTATGATTTCCGGACTTCCCATTGAAGGAGATTCCTATTTGAAACGAGTTTCCGGTGGAGTAATGGCAGATGGATTCAATTCCTTCCTCGCTGGTATATTCAACTCTTTCCCCAACTCCATCTTTGCACAGAATAACGGTATTATCCAACTGACCGGAGTAGCCAGCCGCTATGTCGGTTATTATATCGCAGCAATGCTCGTTCTTTTGGGATTATTTCCCATTGTAGGTGCCGTATTCTCCTTAATGCCCGATCCTGTATTGGGTGGTGCAACCTTACTAATGTTCGGTACAGTAGCAGCGGCAGGAATCCGTATTATCTCCTCACAAGAAATAGGCCGTAAAGAAACTCTGGTATTAGCAGTCAGCCTTTCCTTAGGCCTAGGAGTAGAATTAATGCCGGACGTATTACAACAAGCCCCGGAAGCAATTCGAAGTATCTTCTCTTCAGGGATCACCACCGGAGGCCTAACTGCAATTATTGCAAATATAGTAATACGTGTAAAAGAATGATGAATAAGTATTAAGTATTAACCGACAAGTATCAATCAACAAGTTTAAGTATTAATCGACAAGTATCAAATAGCAGGTATTATCCAGCAGCTTCGGTAATACTTATTACTTAATACTTAGTACTTATTACTTATTTCTAAATTACTCATTTTATCAGTAGTGCGGAAGGGGAAATCAGGATACTCGTAAAGACTGAAGCGAGGTTCGGTTTCTCCTTTCGTATAATTCCAGATAGAAGCATAATCTTCCGGATCTTCTCCCATCTTGGCTAATTGGCGCAGATAAGCGGCCAGTGATTTATTTTCTACAATATAAATCTGTCCCATCTGGTCGATAATCGGGCTATGATGACGAGTGCCGTCATGTTCGAAGCGTAGAATCCGTTTTCCTTCTTCCGTCAGTCCCACCAATTGGAAGGTCATACTCTTACCGATAGCCGGCAAATTCAATACACTGCGATCCGTAGCAAGGAAAGGCAAATGATGTTTTCTCATGAAATGTCTTAATTGCTTGGCAACATCTTCTTTCGTCTCCTCTTCCGTTCCGACTTTCGTCTCTAATATTTTGTATAATTCCTCCGCCTGTTCCAGTGTCATCCGACCATAAATCTTTTCCTCCTGTTGTTCCTGCATCGAACGGCTGTTGGGAGCAAATACTGCATAATTCTCATTGAATCCCTTCACCGAGAAAGTATAATAACATACCACGCCCAATGAATTGAGCACCTGGCGAAGCCGTGTCGTATGTCCCCGACGCGAAGCAGCCACTGTATATACCAACTGATTCGTGATAATCCATCCGGCAGAAAGAATCTTCCGAATCGCCTCTTTAGCTTCAGGCGTGACCTCCAGCGGTGTTTGAAAATGAGTCTGGATAATAAACTGTTTCACCCCGATAGCCGAAGCCTTTTCTTTGAATTCCCGCAGAATATCCACCAATCCGTCATTGATACGCATCGGCAAATAAGCCAACAACCGTGACCCCAGCCGTACCCGTTGCAATTCCGCATATTTCTCTCCTTCCGGTCGTTCGAGATTTGCCTTCTGCTTGCGTACCGCCATCCGATACACCGCATCCAAAATATTCTGAAGCGTCTTATTCTGACTCATCAGCGCATCGCCCCCTGTAATCAGAATATCCCGCAGCTGTGTATCCTCTTCAAAATAAGTCATCAACCGGCGCAACTTACGATCCCATGACTCCTTCGGGCGTAAAGACTCAAACTCGAAATTCAACCGTTCGCTTTGGAAATCATACATCCGCTGGCAAGAAGCACAAAGTCCCCCGCAGGCCCTTCCCATCGTGTCAGGAATGAGAATAGCCACCTCCGGATACCGGCGATGAATATTATGTCCGTCCGGCAGAAGCCATCCCGCAGCATTAGGTTTACCAACCTCCACAATATCCTCCTTTTCCCACGCACGAATATTTCCATACGTCTCCACCAATCGTGGCGAATACAGAATATAACTCCGGATAGCCTCATCATTATACCCATATCCTGTAATATTGAGTAACGATAAATAATAAGGAGTCGCAAAAAACGGCATCCCCTTCTTCCGTGCCCGATAAAGCAAATACATCGTCTCCGAAGAAAGAGAATTCCCCAGGAACCGATTCAGTTCTCCCGGACTCTTCACAGCCATCGCCAAGTGAAAGCGGAAATCATTCCACCACTCACTTACCAACCTGTATTTCTCCTCATAACTCATTCCCTCCTCAAAGTGGAAACGAACCGAAGGCTTCGACTTCCTGTTCTCAATCTTCTGAATCAGCAAGTGCAACATCCGCTCCTTATTCTCATCCCGTATCTCCCGTACCTCTTCATCCAGTCCGGTTTCCCACCGGTCATTCCGACTTTTGATACGCTGCGGTGACGGCAAAGGCATAACTTCTCCCTTCAACCGTTTAAACATCTGAAAAATTTCAATAAACAAATCCGTCGGCATCTCCATATTCTCCAACGTCCCCGTCAGAAACTCATAAAGCAGCCGAATAGTCTGTACTGACATATCCTGTCCCGTAGACAGTTCATGAACATTTTGCCCATCATAATCAAGTAAGAGTCGAATTTGCTCCCTCGCCTCCTCCGCAGCTTCGTTTTCTATCCTGCAAGTCTCCAACAACCGCAGTATTCCAGCCTTGAAATCCTCAACAGTAGAGCTCTTATCCGCTATCTCCACTATCTCCGGAATCTCCTGACCATAGATTTGTTTCAACTGTGAAAAAGTAAGTGTAAGCATTTTCTTTTGTTTCATAAGCAATCTATCAATTTTTAAATTATATAATAAGCATTTTAAGTTTGAACGACCTCCCTTCTCCCCGAACTATATGTCTCAAATCCCGAACAGCATCTCATCCCCTAAGTATTCTCCATCCATAACCTACCAACATAATCATCAAAGCGCAACATAATACACAATCACACCGCATAGCACTCTACACTGCATAGCATTCCACGCCGCATGGCCTCCCGGCCTCGTCTGCACGGCGTCAAGCGGAGGTTTCATTCCCGGCGTTAAGAAGGGCAGACTGTTTGAGCGAAGCGAGTTTCTGCCCTTTAGCTGGGGATGAGACCGGAGTAGCCGGGCAGATGCAGCCTTGATTTTTTCTTTTTGGTACTTTTTCTTTTGTATCAAGACAAAAGAAAAAAGTACATAAAAGATAACAAAAAAAGCGGAAGTACAAAACCCCCGCTTTCTCTATCATATTAATCTTTACGCTTTTCTAACATTTAACGCGACTTATTTTTTCGTTTCCGTGTCGTCATCCTTCCGTTTCGGTTCCTTCTTGGCAAGTAGAACGATATTATACACATAATCCGTCATCCACTGCTCCGAGTATCCCAGACGCTCTTTGTATTGGCGGATAGCCGCAGCCGTCTTATGCACATCATCCGCTTTCCATACCGTCTTGGTGCAAACATCATGCACCGTCTTCTGCGTCATGCCATACAGAGCCTTTTTAAAGATCGACGGCATACGGAACTTCCACTGCATCAGATTTCCCATCAACATCATCAGATCATTAGAAAATCCCTGATACATGAACAAATAAGATTGAATATCATTTTGAGTGCGGCAGTTACGTTTTACGGAAGCGTCGATTTCCTTGAAGAAATTCTCATTCAGCCCATAATCCTGCATCAGCATTTTGCGTGATGCAGACTTTTCGGCCAATCCCAGTTTACCGTTTTGAGTAGGCACTTTAAACAAACGTTTGAAGTTAGCTACGTCCGGCAAGAATCGGATATTGGTGATACCTAAGTTTGTGGCGATCACTGACTGGAAATACACCCGGGTCAGTGAAATGAAATCTTCTACATTGCCGACTTTCGTTTCATCGGATTTTTTCTTGAATAAACCAAATAAGCCCATTGTTATATTTACAATTTTACAATTTACAATTTACTATTTGAGTGCGTGGAAGGTATATAATATAACTACCATCTGTCAATTTCCGTGCAAAGGTACAAAAACAGTTGGTTTTCACCAACATTCCAAGTCCTTTTCGATGTCCGGCATAGACTCTTTCTTAAAAACAGGACTTTGGATACCGGCTTTCTTTTGTGCCCGGTAATCATTTAACAGGCGGATCGCATATTTTCCAAGGAAGAGGATCGCGATCAGATTGCAGATAGCCATTAATGCCATAGTGACATCTGCCAGGCTCCATACCATATCCAATGTGGCAAGTGACCCGAAGAGCACCATGCCGCCCACTAATATCCTGTAACCATGAAGCACCCACTTCCGGTGAGTGATAAAGCGGATATTGGCCTCCCCGTAATAATAATTTCCCAGAATACTGCTGAAAGCGAAAAAGAAAAGAGCCACAGCAACGAAGACGCTGCCCGAAGAACCGATCTCGTTCGTCAATGCCTGTTGAGTCAACTGCACCCCATTGGTCGATCCATCCAGCGGAGCACCACTAAACAGAATGATAAAAGCCGTACAAGTACAAATCAATAATGTATCCGTAAATACTGCCAAAGTCTGTATCAATCCTTGTTTCGCGGGATGACTGACATGAGCCGTGGCAGCCGCATTCGGAGCCGATCCCATACCGGCCTCATTGCTGAAGAGTCCTCTCTTGATACCTTGCATCAATGCCATGCCGACTCCTCCTGCCAGTGCCTGTTCCCAACCGAAAGCATGACTGACAATTAGCGCGATGACGCCCGGTAAATGAGTGATATTGAGTATAACAATCACCAGCGCCAACCCCACATATCCCAATGCCATAACCGGCACGATAATGCTGCTGACACGGGCAATGCGTTGAATACCTCCGAAGATGATAACCAACGTCAGCAATGTCAGTACCCCTCCCAATATAATATGATTGACCCCGAAAGCATGCTCCGCAGCAGCACAGATGGTATTGCTCTGTACAGAATTGAAAGCAAAACCGAAAGTGATGCTTATTAATATGGCAAAAAGCATTCCCATCCACGGTTGTTTCAATCCCTTCTTCATATAATAGGCAGGACCTCCGATGAATGAATCCTTTCCGCGTATTTTGTATAATTGCCCTAAGGTAGACTCGATGAAAGCACTCGAAGCCCCTAACAGTGCGATGACCCACATCCAGAAAATAGCTCCGGGACCGCCGATAGCGATGGCGGTAGCCACTCCCGCAAGATTTCCCGTACCCACACGGCTGGCGATAGAGATAGCGAATGCCTGAAAAGAAGATACATGTTTCTCTCCCTGCTTCCCTTTGCCCGCAGATTCGCTTAACAGTACGATCATTTCGCGAATCATGCGGAATTGTACGAAGCGTGTCCGTATGCTGAACCAGACAGCACATCCCAATAACATGATAATCAGGATATAGGTCCAGAGTATGTCGTTAATCTCGTTGATAAAGGTCATAGTTAAGTATTAAGTGTCAAATATTAAGTATTGTTTGTGGTTATTCGTTTTTTATTCGGAAGTAGAATTTATGATTTTCGAATACGGGTTCCACAATATCATAACGAACAAATTTGGCGAGCAGATGTTCAGCGGCACGTCGTGAAAGTCCGGTTTGGCGACAGTAGCGGTTGAGTGAAAGTAAAGTGCCATGCTCCAGTTGTTCGAGCAGGAGCTGTTCACGTTCGGTGTAACGGATCAGTTCGCCACGGGGGCTGTCGCTCTGTTGCCATACACGGAGGTGTATAGGTGTTGCCAGAATATTTTCATCCTTGATGCGGAGATAGGCTAGAGGTTTCCCGGTTTCGTCTTTGGCGTAAACGGTTTATGCGGAGTCTCTTCGATGGTCGCTACCAACACTTGCCGTCCCTCCACTATATATGTTTGCAATGTGTATTCCACTTCCGGCACGCAATAAAGTTGTGCGGCGGCTTCAATCATATATTTTTCTTCTTCGGAGCGTACTCCCGCGATTTTTCCATTGTCTTTTACGCCAATAAGTAATCTTCCTCCGTCCGTGTTGGCAAAAGCCGAGAGTGTTTTGGCAATTTTGCGTGCGTCGGAAATTTCGAATTTAAAGTCCTGTTGCTGGTGCTCCCCTTCAGCAATCAATGCATGTATATAATCGGTATCTGTAAGCAGTTTCATGGCTACAAAGGTAGGTAAAAATGGTGAAAAGCCCCTTTTTTAGATATTTTTCGAAGATTATTTCAAAAAAAATATTGATTTTATGCTTTTATTTCGGGAAACAGTGTATTTTTGCGGCACATTATTAACGAAAAAAATAAAAGGATTATGAAAGAATTGGTAGAAAAGGTAGCAGCTCTGTATGCTGACTTCTCAAAAGATGCTAACGCACAGATCGAAAACGGTAACAAAGCAGCAGGAACTCGCGCTCGTAAAGCTTCTTTGGAAATCGAAAAAGCAATGAAAGAATTCCGTAAAGCATCTTTGGAAGCTTCTAAGAAATAATTTAGAAGACTACTAAGATATCGAAAGAGGCTGTCTAAACTTGTTAGACAGCCTCTTTTATTATAATATAATACATGAAAATATATACGAACTTTAAACTTCTTCGCACACCACCATTTTCATCCCTTGATAAACGACTATAATTTTGTGCAGCGTCGTTGTTCCGATTGCTTTTTGCACCGTTTCACTGGCGGCATAGCGGTTGGCTTGTGTGATAGCCTCTTGCCGGAGTTGCTCTACCTTTTCATCACTATCCTTTCCTTTGACATACTTCAGTTCGATAATGTAGGAATGGAGCATATCTTTATAAATATCCAGTAAGGGAAACATGAAAATGTCGGCATATCCTTCCTGATTCTCCTGTTCGGAGATAGGGCGATAGAAACGGTTCTGTGCAGTCATAGCCAGTGTAAATCCATGTACGTATGCTTCGCCTTTTTGCTTGTCGCGCTGGGAAGAATATCGGTGCAGACATTCGGCAATATAATTGAAGTAGGCTTTCCAATCGCCGTCATAAGCCATTGCTGATGCCAGTTCTCCTTTTTCCCAGTTGTCAAAGCGGAGATTTGCTTCGTTGTAAGTATCTAGTAAGTAACTGTACAGTTGCTCACGTACTACTTGATTGGGAATGGTCAATAATGTCTTGCCTCGTTTAGTACCGCTGATAGTCAACATTCCGAAATAGAATAATAGGCTGATAAAGTTATCCGGTTCTGCAATTGTTTCGGCAGGGAAGCCAGTTTTCAATTCACCGGTGATGTATCCTTGTTGCACCAATGTCTGGATAGTCGAGGCGTCATGAGCAAATTCTTTGTCCTTGCGGATCAACATTCGTAGTTTGTTGTAATCCACGCGGATGTTTTCTTCTACCATATTGCGTGGCATATAGCCTCCGTTTCGGATGTAATTATCCACAAAGTAGAGTACCATATTGGAGTTGTACATTGTAGTACCGCCATAACTTTTCTCTGCAAAACAGTAATTATCATACCAAGGCTTCATAGCTTCTATCAGCTCGTCGGTAGAGTGGTGAAACTGGCAGGTAGTGGCATAATAATCCAGCATTGCGCGCACCTCTTCTTCGTTGAATCCGGTCATTTCATTAAATTCCGGAGAGAGCGAATAATTGGTGCCGATATTGAATCCGCTGGTGAGATCGTCCATTGTAACGGGGCTGACACCTGTCACGAAGCAACGTTTGATAGTGGAGTCCGTGCCTGCTTTCACCGTATCGAAGAAGCTGCGCAGATAACTAGTTCCGTATGTCTCGCTCTTGTAATCTTCCAGACAGGACGGTTCTGATAAGATTTTGTTTGTAAAATGGTCGTATTCATCAATGAACAGATAAATCTGCTGATTGGTCTTGATACATTCTTTATATAGATAATCCAGTTGCTCTATGGCTCCCTTTTTCTTATTCATTTCTTCCTTTATCCCTTCGGGAAGATATTGCGCATAGACATCGCAGAAAAAGTTGAATTCAGTGTTGCAATGTGCGTCCAATGATTGCCGGTAACTATTCAATTCGGCATTAACTACGGCAAAGTTCAGATAAATGATGAGATATGAATTTCGTTCGGGAGTGGGATGTTTTCCTATGTACAGGTCGCCATACCATTTCTCAAACTTGTCCGCTTCTAATATGTTATAATAATGGTGGAGCATGGAGATCGTTAAGCTCTTTCCGAACCTTCGCGGACGAATGTAAAAGAAATACTTGTTCGCATTCTCTATGAGAGGGATATAATGCGTTTTGTCTACGTAATAACAGTCGTCTTCGCGGACATCGATAAAGTTCATCATTCCGTACGGAATACGTTTGCGCTTTACTGGTTGGTTCATAACTCTTTCATTTTCTCACAAAAGTAACAATAAAAATGAATATTGATGGATGGCAGTTATATAAATGATAGAATATCTTTAGTAGTCTCAATGCCATTATTGCTTATAGTGGGAAAGCGGATTTGCTCTTCTTTAGTGTGGAAACCCGTAATGTTGAAAAGTGGATAGCTGAAGAAAAATAGATAATACAAAAAAAGCGGCTCGTTGCAATGAGTCGCCTTTTATTATAATACATGAAAATATATACGAACTTTAAACTTCTTCGCACACCACCATTTTCATCCCTTGATAAACAACTATAATTTTGTGCAGCGTCGTTGTTCCGATTGCTTTTTGCACCGTTTCACTGGCGGCATAGCGGTTGGCTTGTGTGATAGCCTCTTGTCGGAGTTGCTCCACCTTTTCATCACTATCCTTTCCTTTGGCATACTTCAGTTCGATAATGTAAGAATGGAGCATGTCTTTGTATATATCCAGTAAGGGAAACATGAAAATATCGGCATATCCTTCCTGATTCTCCTGTTCGGAGATGGGGCGATAGAAACGGTTCTGTGCGGTCATAGCCAACGTAAATCCATGTACGTATGCTTCGCCTTTTTGCTTGTCTCTCTGGGAAGAATATCGGTGCAGACATTCGGCGATATAGTCGAAGTAGGCTTTCCAGTCGCCACGATAAGCCATAGCGGATGCCAGTTTCCCTTTTTCCCAGTTGTCAAAGCGGAGGTCCGCTTCGTTGTAGGTATCTAATAAGTAACTGTACAATTGTTCACGTACTACTTGATTGGGAATAGTCAACTTCGTTTCTCCTTCTAAAGTACCGCTGATAGTCAACATTCCGAAATAGAATAATAGGCTGGTAAAGTTATCCGGTTCTGCAACTGTTTCGGCAGGAAACCCGGTTTTCAATTCGCCGGTGACATATCCCTGTTGCACCAACGTCTGAATGGTCGAGGCATCATGAGCAAATTCTTTGTCTTTGCGGATCAACATTCGTAGTTTGTTATAATCTAGACGGATGTTTTCTTCTACCATATTGCGGGGCATATATCCTCCATTACGGATGTAATTATCCACAAAGTAAAGTACCATGTTGGAGTTGTACATGGTAGTACTGCCATAACTTTGCTCTGCAAAGCAGTAGTTGTCATACCAAGGTTTCATAGCTTCTATCAGTTCATCAGTAGAGTGGTGAAACTCGCAGGTAGTGGCATAATAATCCAGCATTGCGCGCACCTCTTCTTCGTTGAATCCGGTCATTTCATTAAATTCCGGAGAGAGCGAATAATTGGTTCCGATATTGAATCCGCTGGTGAGATCGTCCATTGTGACGGGGCTGACACCTGTCACGAAGCAACGTTTGATAGTGGAGTCCGTGCCTGCTTTCACCGTATCGAAGAAGCTGCGCAGATAACCGGTTCCGTGTGTCTCGCTCTTGTAATCTTCCAGACAGGCAGGCTCTGATAAGATTTTATTTGTAAAATGGTCGTATTCATCAATGAACAGATAAATCTGTTGATTGGTCTTCACACATTCTTTATATAGATAATCCAGTTGTTCTACGGCTCCCTTTTTCTTATTCATTTCTTCCTTTATCCCTTCGGGAAGATATTGGGCGTAGACATCACAGAAAAAGTTGAATTCTGTGTTGCAATGTGCGTCCAATGATTGCCGATAACTATTTAATTCGGCATTAACTACGGCAAAGTTTAGATAAATGATGAGATATGAATTTCGTTCGGGAGTGGGATGCTTTCCTATGTACAGGTCGCCATACCATTTCTCAAACTTGTCCGCCTCTAATATGTTATAATAATGTCGGAGCATGGAGATCGTTAAGCTCTTTCCGAACCTTCGTGGGCGAATGTAAAAGAAATACTTGTTCGCGTTTTCTATAAGCGGGATATAATGTGTCTTGTCCACGTAATAACAGTCGTCTTCGCGGACATCGATAAAGTTCATCATTCCGTACGGAATACGTTTGCGCTTTACTAGTTGGTTCATAACTCTTTCATTTTCTCACAAAAGTAACAATAAAAAATGAATATTGATGGATGGCAGTTATATAAATGATAGAATATCTTTGGATATATCCGGGTGGTAATAGTGAGAATACTTGTATCTTTATTGTCGAATAAATTAATAAATTGAGAAATGTTGAAAGTAGTAACATTTATGAAGCAGGTAGCCATGGGGCTACAGATGGAGGGAAACTTCGGTACTGCGCATGTTTATCGTAGCAGTCTGAATGCCATCATTGCTTATTGTGGGGAAGAAGATTTGCTTTTTAGTGAAGTAACTTCGGAGTGGCTGAAGGGATTCGAAGTTTACCTTCGCAGTCGTGGTTGTAGCTGGAACACCGTTTCCACTTATCTGCGTACGTTTCGTGCGGTTTACAATCGTGCCGTCGATCTTGGGAAAGCTCCTTATGTACCTCATCTGTTCCGTTCGGTTTATACCGGTACTCGTGCCGATCATAAACGTGCGTTGTGTGATGACGATATGAAGAAGGTGTTTGCCAAATTGTCTCGTACATCAGGTGTGCCATTTGCTGTATGTCAGGCACAAGAGTTATTCATTCTGATGTTTTCGCTTCGTGGTATGCCGTTTGTCGATCTCGCTTATTTGCGTAAGAGTGATTTGCGTGATAACGTAATAACGTATCGCAGACGTAAGACAGGACGACCATTGTCAGTGACATTGACCCCCGAAGCGATGATCTTGGTGAAGAAGTATATGAATCGTGATCCTTCTTCTCCTTATTTATTTCCGTTGTTGAAAAGCCGTGAAGGAACTAAAGAGGCGTATCGCGAATATCAGTTGGCGCTGCGCAGTTTTAACCAACAGTTGATGTTGCTAGGTGAATTATTGGGATTATCCGATAAGTTGAGCTCGTACACCGCCCGCCATACCTGGGCTACGACAGCTTATTATTGTGAAATTCATCCGGGTATTATTTCCGAAGCGATGGGACATTCGTCTATCACTGTGACGGAGACTTATTTGAAACCTTTTCGGAGTAAGAAAATTGATGAAGCAAATAGACAAGTTCTTGACTTCGTGAAACGCTCTGTTATAGGTGTAAGCGCTTGAAAATTACTCTGTTACTTTGTAGGTAACGGGAATGAATATCGGTGCAAATATGAGCATATTTCTTAAAACAACCAAACGAAATCATACATTTTTTCTAATAAACTACTCAAAATAGGAATTAACCAAATAAAACACGCGGATTCTTTGTATTAGGGCTTTGTTAACTTCTAAATTTTTGCAAAAGATCTCCTTCCCTCTACTGCCTTTCAGAAGCAGGGGTAAAAAAGTTTCATTGCTTATCGTATCATTTTTCAGTATTGACTACTCCCGAAGAGCAGGCACAAAGGTTTCTCCGTTACCTACAAAGTAACGGGTGGCTATTATTGAAACTTAGTGTTTAATAATATATTATTAATGTAATTTTTAAGTAGTTATGAAGAAAAATTTTGTTAGGGTAATGCTTTTCGGGGCATTGACGCTTACAGTCAGTACAGTGGTGACAAGCTGTAAGGACTACGATGATGATATTAAAGGCTTGCAGGAGCAGGTCGATAAAATCACATCAACCAGTCCGGTAAGTACAGAAGACATGAAGAACGCAGTTGAAAAGGCAAAACAGGATTTGCAGACACAACTGAATGACTTGAGCGCACTTGTGGAAAATCCGGATGGTGAAAAAACTTTGAAAGAAAAAATCGCTGCACTGGAACAAGCTTTGGCGGATGCCACAGGCGATAAAGCTAAAGATTTGGCAACAAGATTGGCAGATCTTCAAAATCAACTGACCACTCTGCAAAAGATTCTCAAAGGTGAGGATGGTGTCAGTGGTTTGGAAAAGAAGATTGAAGAACTAGAGAATGTTAAAACCGTATTATCTGAACTGATTGCAGCAGAACAGGCATACATTACATCTGGTAAAAAGGATGCAAGTGCTTACGAAAGTACCAGTTTTGGGGCTTATGTAAACCAAGCTATCATAAATGCCCTTCAACACGAGGGAGACGACACTTCTAAATGGGGGAAAATTGCTCAATACGTAACAGAAGCTGTTCAGAAAGGTATTTCTACAGAGTTGAGTGGTATTAACAATTACCTGACTGCCCAGTACGGAGTGAAAACGACTTTGGAAACATTCGTGAAAGATGTTTATGAGAAGCTCTTTAGTGAAGAAGCCATCGGGAAACAAACTCAACTGGATAATCTTTTAGATGCTATCAATGCTTATGTAAGTACTGAAGAGGGTGCCGATTATAAGAGTTATGCGGATATTATCAAGCAAATTGATGATACGAAAAAACAATTGGCAGCACTCGAATTACCAGCAACAGGTACATTTAGCCAGGCGGTTAAAGATATTATAAAGAGCGAATCCGAACAAGTTGGCGGTGTTATAAAAAACCTTGAATCCAGACTTGATGCTGAAATCAAAGCTATCAAAGGTATGATTCAGAGCATCGTTTACATTCCGGAGTCTGCTGACAGAACTGTTAACTTCAATACTTTCTATGTGAAGTATGGTGCTGTAGGTAATGCAGACGATTGGAGTCCTGTACTCAATGCTAACGAAGTGAAAGTGAATTTCCGTGTATCACCGCAATCTGCCGTTGCTGAATTGATTAAAGGCGAGGAAGGAAAATACTTGATTGCTGCCGACTATCACCAATTGACTCGTGCAACAGGTACGCACTTTACGATTAAAAAGATAGAAGCTGTAACGGGCGAACCTAATGTAATCGCAGTTACTTTGGATGCCAGTACTGCTGATAAGAGCTATGCGGTAGCACTTACAGTAAAGGATAAAGGTGAAACAACCTTGAATGATATTACTTCAGACTACTTTGCTGCTGTGAAGGAGAATATGTATATTAAAGAGGTTGAATGGGTATCTGTAAATGCTGCTGCAAATGAAGTGGCTAAAAATGCAAGTATAGATTATAAGGCAACAGGCTCTTATTATAAGATGACAGTGTATTCGATCCTTAATAATAATGGTAGTGGAAATGTTGATGGGGAGCCTTCGGCTAAGACTAAGCCCGAAGAATTCGGTATCTCTGTAGATAATCTGTTCAGCGTGACTTTCGATGTAACTGGTGGTGGTGCTGCTAGCTTTACAATGAATGAAACCACCGGTGTATTAACAGGCAACGCTGGTGGAACGCTAGGTCATCAATGTCAGGCAACGTCTACTGTAAAAGCGAAAGCGCCTGCGGGTGTATTAACAGGTGATAAATCATTCACACCGAATACTTACAGCGGAACAGTTACATTGATCGATATACAGGATCCAACAACTATTGAACTTGCTGATCCGAGTACTCCACTTGTTTGGCATAAAACTATACAAAGACTTGCATTGAATACCGAGAAGGTTAATGAGATTAAGACAGCTTTGGGTAGTATTGCTAATTTCAGTGGGTGTAACTTTGAACGCATTGCTCCGGCTGATGTAGCATCGGCATCAAACACTCCTGTGGCGGAAACTCCGGATATTAAATTTAATGAGAATAGTGGTAATCTTGTATTGGAGGTTCCTGCAGGTGCCACTTATACAGGTACGGTGACTACCAAGATTACAAATACTACTGGTCATATTAGTATTGTATTGTCAACAGATGTAGATATTAAGTATCCTGCAGAAGCTGATTTTACATTGGCTAACTCTAATGCTTGGGATGGAGCCAAGGCTATATTGAATCTGGTGGAAGCAGGGGATCCAATAACTGCAGTGACAGCCGAAAGAGATCTGAAAGAACTCTTCACTAACTATGAGGATTTTGTTGGTAATGGAAGTGATGGTAAATTGACCTCTCTTGGTGGAAAATTTGAATTCTCTGTTGTAGGTGACGTTCCGACTGGTGTAGATCTTGATGCAGCTACTGGTGCGCTTTCAGTAGATAAAACTTATAACGGTGCTGCTGCTGGCTTTAGCGTAAAAGTAGAAGCAAAATGTGGAGAGAAAGTTATTTCTACCAAAACAATTCCTGTTGTATTCAATACTGCTAAGATGAATGGTACATTTGATTACAAGGGTACTGATGAAGGTAAAGACAAGCTGGCATTTAATGTATCTTCTGCTGCTACAAGAGAAGAGGGTGTTGAGGTATCAAAAGCATTAGTATGGAAAGATGCTTCAACTACTCCACGTCAGCTTTGGCCTTCTGATGGTGCTTCCGCTGCCTATAATAATAGCTCTGGTGCAACTATATTTGGCTTCACTGTAGCATTTGAATTGGTAGCTGGTGAAGATAATGGTAGCTTTGATCTGAACCCCACAACCGGTAAGCTTACATTGACGAGACCGACTGATACCCAGGGCACTAAGGCTATGACAGTCAAAGTAAAAGCTATTCCTACTTCTCCGTGGGGAACGGTAGAACCTAGAGTAGTGACTGTGACAGTTGCCGAATGGGTAGACTAATAGGATAGAGAATCTCATAATATATTATATATTGAGAAAAAACAAATAAACCCATTCTTCACT
Organism: Bacteroides sp. AM54-2NS; assembly: GCF_003602935.1. Lineage (NCBI taxonomy): Bacteria > Pseudomonadati > Bacteroidota > Bacteroidia > Bacteroidales > Bacteroidaceae > Bacteroides > Bacteroides sp. AM54-2NS. Next base: position 105,786 of record NZ_QTMZ01000007.1, on the reverse strand, counting down.
TGTGTGTGAAGATATTTTTACCCCAGAACAAAGCGAGGACACAGCTTGTGAAAGTCCATCCTTCCTCTTTGTTCTTCTTTAGAAAAGGGATGCCTCCCACATTTCCCACAGGTATCCCTTTTTATTTTTACTCTCGGAGCGTCTTTTTGTTGTACTAGAATCAAATTGCTAGTCCCCCATTTCCCTATAGGTAAAGGAGGCGTTCCCAAGATGCAGAAAACCCGGGCTTGCGAAAGTCCGGGTTTTCTTGATTAGTAACCAATAACAATTAACCAATAACAACTAATAATAGAGTATGTAAATGAAAAAAGAGACTTATTCTTTATCCCAATCCATTTCAGCATTAAAACAGGGGCAAGCCTTGATCCACTCTTCCGGTTCAATCTCACCGTCTCCGTCAAGATCGGGACTAAGATCACGATGTCCGCAGACACGGCATCCCGGAAAATCCTTTAATAAAGTCAGGATAAGAACCCGTAGCGAGTGTTTCTGCCAACAAGTGCGCGTGTCTTTCGGCTGTCCCATGCAGTCCAGTCCGCCTTCATAGCAGATACCGATACTTTCCCGGTTGAAACCACGGCTATGCGCACCGATCCGTTCTAACGGACGGGTAGACTTAATATCCCCGTTCTTACGAATATAAAAATGATAACCCACACCATTGAAGCCGCGGCGACGATGACAAACGTCCAAATCATGTTCGGTGAAAGATTTATCCTCGCGGGTAGCGGAGCAATGAACGACAATCAGATTAATAGTTCTCATGCGTTAGGCAGGTATTAAAGAAGTGGATGATGATGCGGATTCGGAACCATTGTTGCGCTGAATACACTCTTTATTGACACACTGTAAAGTGACAGCTTCCGAAAGTTTGCCTTTTAATGAAAAAATCTCCGAGTGCATTTCCTTCACACGGTCGCTCAAATCGAAATAGTCTTTTAGCACCTTTTCGAGCTGCTTCATAAGGAAGCCATACTGCTCTTTTACTAGTTCGCTGAACTCTTTGACGTCCTGCATCATTTGCTGACGTTTTTTGCGACCTCCGAAAAAAGGGAGGATGGCTGTAATAATATCAATAATTTTGTCTAACATCTTTCTTGAATTAAAGATTAAAAATTAAAGATTGAGAATTAAAAAATAAGAGAAACTAAAAATAGAAAAACTAAAAATAGGAAAACAAAAAAACACGAGAATGAAAGAAAATGGAGAAATAAAGAACATGAGAAAATGCGGGAAAGAGAAAAACAGAAAAACAGCAACCACATGGCAAGGAACCATACATGGATCAGTTCCTGAAACCATGTGATACTGTTTTTTCTAAGGATGAAGTTTCATTCTGCCAAAGAAGGTAGTGCGGGCAGCCTATTTACGCTGCTGGATCCGGTGCTTCTCCACCGCCCGGTTTATTGCCCCCCGAACCGCTGCCGGAATCATCGTCCGAACCACCGTTTCCGGAATCGCTTCCATCTCCCTTTCCGCCCAGGACGAAGTCCACGTTGTTTTCGCTTCGTGTACTCGTATGGCTCGAATTCATCAGCTTCAACGCTTTGTCGGCAACGAAGCGGACATTGACACGGCGGATGCTGCGCACCGTACAATCTTTCATACTCTCCGTACCGTCACTAGTCAGCGTGATGTGGAACGTACCCAATCCGTCAATCTTCACCTTGTCGCCCTGGGTGAGCGACAGACGCAACTGTTCCACAAATGCCTCGATGGTGTGTTTCACATCTCCGGCAGTCAGTGACGATTTACTTTCGATGGCGGTAGCATCGTATCAACGTCCATCACTCTTACATTGCCCGATTTCTGACGTATGTAATACAGTAACGGAGCATCCTCCTGATTTACATACTTTCTGCGCTGATAGCGTTCTACTAATACATCCATAAATTTGAAAAGTTAAGGTTTAAGTGAATAATTATATGTTTTCTTTTTGATACTACAAATATACAAAATCAGAGAGGCAAAGTCAAGTAAATATGGTTTTATTTTCTCTGATAATATAAAAAGTTTTATACCGGATATGTATCAATACTATTTTGATAAAATGTCTTGATTATTTGTACAATAGATCGTTTTATTTAGCATGTTTTTCCAAATATTCCAATGGCGGAACATAGTCATATATTTTTGTCATCGACGGATTGTGTCCGAAATATACATTCCCAGTCTCTCCATTACGCTGCTTGGCAACGATAACCACCCCCAGTCCTTCTGTCGGGTAACCGCTTTCCCGGTCGGTGACGACGCGTTGCATGGCCGGTCGGTAAAGCAACATCACGACGTCCGCATCCTGTTCGATAGCTCCGCTCTCGCGCAGGTGTGCCAGTTCCGGACGTCCTCCGGGGCGATTCTCCGACTCGCGGTTCAGCTGACTAAGCAGTATGACGGGAATATGCAGCTCCTTGGCCAGCAACTTGGCTTTCCGGGTGGCTTGTGCCACTTCCTGTTCGCGGTTGCGGTTGGCCTGCTTGGTAGTCATGTCGCAGAGTTGCAGGTAGTCGATAATAATTGCGTCACACTGATTGCGGCTCTTCAGTAGCCGGGCACTTGAGCGAATGTGATCCATGCTGACAGAAGTGCTGTCGTCCACGTAGATGGGGAGTCCCGACAGTTCTGAAGCTGCGGTGTGGGCATTTTCCATCTCTTGTGAGGTAGGTATTCCGTTTCTCCACCGGTAAGGATTAATGTTGCTTGCTGCTGCCAGCCATCGGTCGGCAAGGCGTTCCCCTTGCATCTCAAGACTGTAGACGGCCACCGTATTGCCCGCCATTGCCGCGCTGCGTGCCAGGTGCAGGGCAAAAGCCGTTTTACCTACGGAAGGCCGTGCGGCTATCACTATCAGATCGCTATCCTGCAAACCGCCTGTTTTCTGGTCGAGTTCGGTCAGTCCGGTGGGGATGCCGGTGACGCCGTTCACGCTTTTGGCAATACGCAATTCAGCTTCTTTCAGTGTGTCGGTCATTAGGGTGTCCATGCAGCGCATGTGGTCGTGGTGGCCGGATTCGCCTTCGAGACGGTCGAGCAGGTTGTGCGCGTCGATGAGGGTGTCGTCGATGTCGATTGTTTCATCCATGGCGCAGGTGAGGAGTTTGTTGAAGCCGACTACGGCTTCGCGTGCCAGATATTTCTGGTGGACGATTTGCGCGTGATACTCGATGTGGGCGGAGGAAGCTACCCGGCTGCTTAGTTGTACGATGGTATACGGCCCGCCTATCTTTTCGAGCACTCCGCGACGGGTGAGCTCTTCTTTGACGGTGAGAATATCTATCTTTTTGTTTGCCTGATACATAGCTATCAAGGCGGCGAAGATCAGCTGATGATGATTGTCGTAGAACATTTCGGGACGTAGCTTGTCGGCTACGAGTGGCAGGGCCTCCTGTTCTATCAGGCAGGCTCCGATGATGGCTTCTTCGAGTTCGCTGGCGTGTGGTTGCATTTCTTTTTGATGTTTTTTAGTCTATATATTCGTTTAAGAAGGCCTTGTCTTTCAGGTAGGTGGCGGCAAGGGGGATGAAACGTGTGTCGTTGGTGTGATAGTAGACTTCCTCGATGTGGTCGATGGCTGTCTGCTGTTCCTCTTTGGTGAGCTTGTCCCATTCGCGGCGGGCACGGGCGACGTACTGTTTGGGTTTTTGCATCGTTTCATGATATTTATCCCAGAAAACGTCGAACACTTCGGATTTTTCTTTCTTTTTTTCTTCGCGGGCTTCCGGAGAGATGCAGCCGGTCCAGAAATCATAGTTGTTGATATGAATGTGGAAGATTCCTTTCTGGTGCGGGATGATCTTGATAATGCCCTCTTCCTGGATTTTTTGAAAGAAGCGGAGGGTTTTGGATCGGCTCCATTGGAAGAGTCGGCTCCAGTGTTGCTGGCTGATGACGGATTCTCCGCGTTGGCATACGATGTCGATCTGCTGAATCTTGTACGTGGTTTCCGAGTAATTGGCGTGTATCAGGACTTGGAGGAGCGCTTCCAGTTCTCCCGGCGCTTTGTCGTTTATCTGACGTTTTAACAGTGCTTTGGGAATCAGGATGTAGCCTCGTGCAGGAGGTTGTTTGGAAGTTGTTTCATTGAGGCGTATTTTTATTTACTTGTTGTTGATTGCGGGTTATCCCCATTGTGCATACATTGTCGGATGCGGCTGCGAAGGTAGTGCATGAATGGCTGTTCGTGCAAATCTTTTTTGGCTGGAATGGGGGTGTTTTGAACGGTATGGTGGTATTTGGGCTGTATTGGGGGCTGTAGGACGGAAATAATGTTGTTCTGTGTGACACCGCGCGGGTGTAAAAGATGAGATTGGGGGAATGAATAGAAAAACAGAGGTTCTGTTGGGATGAAACAGAGCCTCTGTTTATTAGAAATAGAACCTCTGTTTGCCGTAAATAGAGGCTCTATTCGGGGACATGCGGTTTTCTTTTTAGTATTTTTTTTGACAAAAAATCGAACAGCCAAACGAACACCCCCTGAAGGTGGCTCAACTGCTTGTCTGTCATGCGTTTGCAACGCTCGAAAAAAAGTAGGCGAACCACCAACCGAACATATATAAATACTAAAATATAATAATCTATATAATATAGTTCGTTCAACACGTTTTTTCTGTGTTTTCGGAGGTGTCAGGATGCAGTAAATCTTTACTTATGGGTGATGCGCTAACGTAGGATTATTTTTTCCGGTCCCCAGGTCATGAAAAGGATCTGCTGTTGCTTCGGACTTAGACGTGTTGTTTCGTGTACGTAGTGTGCGGCTTTTAATTCGTCGAAGAGCAGTTTGTCGAGTTCTATTTCGTTTCTCATTCTTTTGCTGGCTGTGTCAGCGTTAGAATATTCGGGAAAATACTCCTGCGCTACGGCAGAGAAGGTTTTAAAACCATTGATAACCCATTCTCGTTCTTCCATTTCTTCTTCGTTTTCGTTTGAAGTCTTCATTTGTGTAAAATTAAATTGTTTATTAATGCAACACTTCTTGTGTTGACTTTGCAAAGTTAATGAAAATATATTTGTTGTGATAAAATAATCGATTTATTTTATTATCATATTTGATCTATATAATAAAACATATTTGATCTATATAATAAAATATTGTATCTATTAAACTCCTTTTTTAAGCGTAGCTTTTTGTATCATAAAATTTGACTTGTTTTGTATTGATATATTTGCTAAACTTTTTTTCTTCTATACGCGTCTCAAATTAAATCGTATATTTGCGAAAAGAATCAAGATTGGGAATTATGAACGAAAACGTCTTAGCTAAACTGAAGATACTTGCGGAATCTGCCAAGTACGATGTTTCCTGTTCTTCCAGTGGTACGGTGCGCTCCAATAAGCCGGGCACGCTGGGAAACACTGTTGGAGGATGGGGGATCTGCCACAGCTTTGCCGAGGACGGGCGGTGTATCTCGCTATTGAAAATCATGCTTACCAATTATTGTATCTACGACTGTGCCTACTGTATCAACCGGCGTAGCAACGATCTTCCCCGCGCCACATTTTCCGTTTCGGAATTGGTGGAACTGACGATGGAATTCTATCGTCGTAACTACATTGAAGGGTTGTTTCTTAGTTCCGGAGTGGTCCGCAATCCGGACTATACGATGGAGAGACTGGTGCGTGTAGCCAAAGATTTGCGGCAAGTGTACCGGTTTAACGGTTATATTCATCTCAAGAGTATTCCCGGTGCCAGTCGTGAATTGGTGAATGAGGCCGGGCTGTATGCCGACCGTTTGAGTGTCAACGTCGAAATTCCCAAAGAAGAAAACCTGAAACTCCTTGCACCGGAGAAAGATCATAAAAGTGTATTTGCTCCGATGAAATACATTCAGCAAGGTGTGCTGGAGAGTAAGGAAGAACGGCAGAAGTTTCGCCATGCACCCCGTTTCGCGCCTGCGGGACAAAGTACCCAAGTGATTGTAGGCGCCACCTCCGAGTCGGATAAAGATATTCTTTTCCTTTCGTCGGCTCTTTACGGACGGCCGACCATGAAGCGTGTCTACTATTCGGGCTACGTTTCTGTGAATACATACGATAAACGTCTTCCGGCATTGAAGCAACCGCCTTTGGTACGTGAAAACCGGCTCTATCAGGCTGACTGGTTATTGCGCTTTTACCAATTCAAGGTGGACGAAATTGTGGATGATGCCTATCCGGATCTCGACCTCGAGATAGACCCGAAACTCTCGTGGGCTTTGCGCCATCCCGAACAGTTTCCTGTCGACATCAACAAAGCGGACTACGAAATGTTGCTCCGTGTGCCGGGAGTGGGAGTGAAGTCGGCGAAGTTGATTGTCGCCTCCCGCCGTTTTTCGCGACTGGGTTTTTATGAACTGAAGAAGATAGGAGTGGTGATGAAGAAGGCGCAATATTTCATCACCTGCAAAGAACTGCCTCTCCAAATGCTGACTGTGAACGAACTTTCGCCGCAACGGGTACGTAGCTTATTGCTCCCAAAACCAAAAAAGAAAGTGGATGAACGCCAATTACGACTTGATTTCTGATTTATGATTTATGAATTCTGATTAAACGAATTACTAAGTATGTTGATTAGCTTATATAATAATTTAGGTACAGATTACACGGTTTTTAGTGTTGTCATTGCTACAAAGAGTCCGCATTCATCCCTGTAATCCGTGCCTAAAATAAATCATAACCCGGAAGTCATAACCCATAAATCATAATTCATAACCCATAAATCATAAATCAGAAATCATAAATCTTGAAATTTTTTGTTTACGATAAAAGCTTTGATGGTCTGCTGACTGCCGTGTTCGACGCCTATTTTCGCAAGACCTTTCCCGATGATTTGTTGTCGGAAGGAGATGCTTTGCCCTTATTTTATGATGAGTTGCATACCGTAGTCACCGATGAAGAGAAGGCAGGGCGTGTGTGGCGGGGATTGCAGAAGAAAGTCTCTGTATCTGCTTTGGGCTGCCTCACACAAAGTTGGCTGTCGGAGCTTCCGGAGGTAGGGATGCTCATTTTTCGTTATATCCGTAAAGCGATCGACTCACCCCGTTCCATCGAAACCAATTTTGGCGATCCGGACGTTTTGCGATTGGCGCAAATATGGAAGAAAGTGGATGGCGAACGTGTGCACCTGATGCAGTTTGTCCGTTTTCAGAAAGCTGCGGATGGTACATTCTTTGCGGCTTTCGAACCGCAGTATAATGCGCTTCCTCTTACCGTCCACCATTTCAAAGACCGTTTTGCCGATCAGAAGTGGATTATCTACGACATGAAACGCCGTTATGGTTTTTATTATGACTTGCAGGAGGTGACAACCATCTCGTTTGATGATGACAGCCGTGAATCCCATCTGATTACGGGGATGCTGGATGAAAGTCTGATGGACAAGGATGAGAAACTTTTCCAACAACTTTGGAAAACTTATTTCAAGGCCATTTGTATCAAAGAACGTATGAATCCGAGAAAGCACAGGCAGGATATGCCTGTACGCTATTGGAAGTATCTGACGGAAAAGCAGAAATAGGTTTTCATCTCTTTATATTTTAGAATTAAAATACTCCTCCTTGTTTCTTCTGCTTTTCTTGTCTCTATTGTTTTTTTTGTAAAGGGACTTATTCAATCCGCTGCACTGTTACCTCCGGAAACTCCTGTATCAATGAAAGCAAATGTCCTTCATCGTTATTTCGTTTCGACTTGATGACCATACTCACCTGATAAAACTCTGCTTCGCCCTTATGCAACGTTTCCATCTCGTAAGAGACTATCAGGTAGTCTTTAGAGTTGAATCTGTCCGCTATCTGTTTCAGAGTGTTTTTGTTGGAAGTAGAGAAAGAAACCATCGAGCTTTTCATTCCGATGCTTTTAAACAGGTAACTAAGTAACTCCAGTCCGATGAGGGTCAATACCATGGCAGCGATTCCGATGGTGTACATTCCTGCGCCTACTGCCAGTCCGATACCGGCAGTTGCCAGATTCCTGCGGCGGTAGTCAGTCCGCGTACAATCTGCTTTTGGAAGATGATGGTTCCCGCACCGATAAATCCGATACCACTGACGACTTGTGCCGCCACACGACTGGGGTCGAGCGTGACACTGCTTTCTTTTATAATCTCCTGAAATCCGTATTGGGAAACAATCATAATCAGGGCACTGCCTAGCGATACGAGGAAATGAGTACGGTATCCGGCTTCTTTGGCACGGTATTCACGATCCAGTCCGATGATCGCCCCCAGTATGCCGGCGACCAATAAACGAATGACGAAATCTATGTTCAACATCATGTGTTCAATCTCCTTTCTGTTTTTTTATTGTTTGTGGAAAAATACTTGGAACTATAAATATACAATTATTTCTCTTTTATGGATCAATCATTTAGTAATATTTGAACGTATTCGATCTATTTTATCGTATATTCGCAGACTCAAATGAATGTTTAACCCTGTGATTGAGTGAATAATGAAGAAAAGATTTTTTTATATAATCAGTTTTCTGCTGATCTTTTGCATCGAGGTATTGATAGCTTTATATGTGCGTGACAATTTCATACGTCCTTATGTCGGAGATATGCTGGTGGTAGTGCTGGTGTATAGTTTTGCGAGGATATTTCTCCCGACAGGAATTCCGCGGATGCCGTTTTATGTCTTTCTTTTTGCCTGTTTTGTGGAAGTGCTGCAATACTTCCGGTTGGTGGAAACATTGGGGATTACGAACCGTGCAGCCAGAATCATTCTGGGCTCTACGTTCGATTGGGCGGACATAGCTTGTTATGCGGTAGGCTGTGTGTTTATTGTTTTATTCGAGCGTATTGGCAAGAACTCATAGCAATGAGGCACACATTTTTCGTATTTCGTTTAATCGGTTTGAAAGTGCTTTCTTTTCACGTGCCAGAGCCATATTATATCGTGCTTGCATATTGATGAGTAGTTCCGGATTAATGTTTAGAGCGGCTTCTATCATTAATGCAAAATCACTGGTAATAGGTCTTTTCCCATTTAAAATTTCATTAAGCATTGTATAGGGAACTCCCAGAATTTCCGAGAATTTCTTTTGAGAGATTCTGCGACATTCCAATTCTTCTTTCAATATATCACCTGGGTGTGTTGGTAATCTTTTTATTGTATCCATAATTTAATCTTTTTATTGATAATGATTGGTTATATCTGTCACTATGTGTTTAGTCATTATTCAATTTATGTCCGCAATATTTGCAAAACTCGGCATTGTCTTCGTGTCCGGAGCGATGGCAGTTGGGACATTCTTTGTCTCTTCTGCGTTTGTAGTCTTTCATCATGGAGGCAGATACGATCCCTGTCGGTACGGCAATAATTGTGTAACCGATTAGCATGACACAGGCGGAAAGGAACTTCCCAAGACCGGTGACGGGGGTGATGTCTCCATAGCCTACGGTAGTCATGGTGACGATGGCCCAGTAAATGCTGTTCGGGATGTTGTTGAACTGGGAGTTGGGTTGTGTTCCTTCAATCATATACATCAGCGTGCCGATGGAAGTCACCAGGATGACGACAAATAAGAAGAATACCGCAATCTTCTTGCTGCTTTCGCGTAAGGCGGTGAGCAGTCGTTCGCCCTCATTCAGAAAGTTGAAGAGCTTGAAGACACGGAATACCCGTATCAGGCGGAAAGCACGGATGATGAGCAGATAGCGTGCACCGGGGAAGAGCAGGCCGATGTAGAGCGGAAGGGTGGCTAGCAAGTCTACGATTCCGAAGAAGCTGAATATGTATTTCCGGGGACGGGGCGAGCAGTAGATTCTCGTCAGGTACTCGAAAGTGAAGAAAGCGGTGAAAAGGTACTCCATAATGACGAACGGAGTCGTCAGAAAGCTGGGAAGTCCTTTCAGGCTTTCGATGATGACAAGCAGTACGCTGACTAGAATACAGCCGATCAGAATCACGTCGAACAGTTTCCCGGCGGGAGTGTCCGATTCGAAGATGATGACGTACAACTTTCGTTTCAGTTTTTCGTCATGTAAAAAACGATGGATTCTTTCTTTCAGTTTCATACTAACAGTTCATACTAAATGCTATTTGGACGTTCCTCCGGCATCTTCTTGTAGAAAGAGGTTGTTTGGCTGTGAATGGGCAGTGCAAACTCCGTTTTCCGCTATGAGAAGAGGTTGGGGGGAGAGGATTTTCAGTCAATGACCCATTGTTTATTATAGGCCTCTGTTTTTTTCGGATCGTAATACATACCTTCTTGTGTGGGAATATAGAGGGTGTATGTCTTTCCGGTCTTGTTCCTTAATGAGGTGTCGCGCAGCCAGGGGTTGGCATCACGGAGTTGTGCGTATGTGATACCTTGTGATTTGGCATAATCATTCAAATCATTGATGCTAGTGGAGACGGTCACCTTTTTGTAGGGAATGGGCGGATACAGATGTTCCCGCTTCAACAGAAACCCGTAACGTTGCGGGTTGTTGAATATCTCTTTGGCTGCCAATATGCGGAACATATAGCGGGAAGTTTCTTCTACCAGCCATAAGTCCATGGCATGACTTGCCAGTTGTTTGTCGAGTTGGGAGGAGATACGTCCCTGTCCGGCATTGTAGGCGGCGGAGACAGCCATCCAGTCTCCATATTTTGCATACGCTTGTTTGAAATATTTACAGGCGGCTACGGTTGCTTTTTCAATGTGGTAGCGTTCGTCTACGTTGTCGTTCACTTCCAGTCCGAATTCCCGTCCGGTGGCGGGCATAAACTGCCACAGTCCTGCTGCTCCTGCCGGAGAGCGGGCGATGTTGTTCAGGTTACTTTCGATTACCATCAGGTATTTGAAGTCGTCGGGGATGCCGTTGGCTTTCAGTATCGGTTCTATGATGGGGAAGTATCGGTTGGCACGTTTTATCAGTAGCATGGTGGTGGAATGCATATAGGTGAAAGCCATCATTTCACGATCCATCCGTTCGCGGCGGTCATAGCGGCGGAGGTCAATGGTTTCTCCGTCAAAAGTAACCTGGGCGGGAACGGTGGGCGAGGTGACGCAATAAGGAACTTCCGATTTGGCAGAATGTTGTTCGGTCACCTGGCTGCTGCCTGTCAATACAGGAATGGATGCGCCGATGCAAAATACTAATATAAGTGTAAGAATATAGTTGATTTTCATTCGTCTTTTCATTTATTTATTTCATTATTTCAATTAATACCATTCAGTTTCTTGTTCAGACTTTGTCGGACTGTTCACATACTTGCCATTCTCTCCAAACAGATCGCTTTCTGTATTCCGTCCGCCCTGTTTGTAGATGCCGTTCATCGTCTCCTTTATTTGATAGAACAAATATTTTCTCTCTTTGTCAGTCTGTTCAGAGATTTTTTTTCTTTCAGTATTAAAGTCTGCCTTGCAAAGATAGCCCCATTTTGTTTTTTTCAAAGAACTTTTCTTGCATTTTATACGTTTTTCTAATAGAGTTAAAATAAATAATGAATCAAGATGAATATAGCAATGACCGGAGCTACCGGATATATAGGTAAACATCTTTCCAATTATCTCACAGAAAAGGGCGGACACCGGATTATTCCCTTGGGAAGATCAATGTTCCGCGAAGGTATGTCCGGACATTTGATTCAGACATTGACGCATTGCGACGTAATCATCAACCTGGCTGGCGCACCCATCAATAAGCGTTGGACACCGGAGTACAAACAGGAATTGTTCAACAGCCGCATTGTGGTGACGCACCGTATTATCCGTGCGTTAAATGCCGTCAAGACAAAACCGAAACTGATGATTTCAGCTTCCGCCGTGGGCTATTATCCTCCGGAAGTGGAAGCGGACGAATATACCCGTACCCGCGGCGACGGTTTTCTTTCCGATCTCTGTTATGCATGGGAGAAAGAAGCCAAACACTGTCCCCAACCTACCCGGCTCGTCATTACACGCTTTGGCGTAGTGCTTTCTCCGGATGGGGGAGCGATGCAGCAGATGCTTCGTCCTTTGCAAGCCACGAAGGTGGCTACCGCCATCGGGCCCGGCACCCAGTCTTTCCCGTGGATAGCCATGCACGACCTTTGCCGTGCCATGGAGTTTTTGATCGCCCACGAAGAAACGCGGGGTGTGTATAATCTGGTGGCTCCGCAACAGATTTCGCAATATTCTTTTACCCGTGAGATGGGAAAAGCTTATCAGGCATGGACAACGATTATTGCTCCGCAGCGGGCTTTCCGTATATTTTACGGTGAAGCGGCTTCTTTCCTTACAGCCGGTCAGAAAGTCCGCCCGACACGTCTGACGGAAACCGGGTTTCGTTTTTCCATCCCTACTGTCGAACGTCTTTTTAAAGGTACGGATCACACCACGGTCTCCTCTCTCGACCTGAACCGATATATGGGACTTTGGTACGAAATAGCCCGCTACGAGAACCGTTTCGAACACGGGCTGGTAGATGTCACGGCCACTTACACGCTTCGTCCCGACGGTACGATTCGTGTGGAGAACCGGGGATGCAAGCGCAATTCTCCTTATGATATCTGCAAGACTGCCAACGGACACGCCAAGATACCCGATCCCGCGCAACCGGGTAAACTGAAAGTCTCTTTCTTCCTTAATTTCTACTCTGATTATTACATATTGGAGCTGGATGAAGAGAATTACAACTATGCCCTTGTAGGCAGCAGCACCGATAAATATCTCTGGATACTAAGCCGCGCGCCGCAACTGCCCGAGGAAATCAAAAAGAAACTTGTCACCGCTGCCGAACGCCGCGGTTACGATACCAACCGATTGCAATGGATAGAACAATTTTGATTATAAATATGCTTTCATAATTAGTTTATATAATAAATCTAGCACGAATTACGCTGATGAACACTGTTGCTTTATCTATGCGTCATTTTGAAAAAAAACGTAAAATCCGTGCCTGATAATAGATAATTATTAGGTAAGAGTACTTAAAATAATAATGAACTTTAAAACAACATAGATTATGGATTACGAAATTATTCATCAGCCCGAACAGCATTTGTTTAAGACAGAAGTAGACGGTCGTACCGCCTTTGTGCAATATCGCCTCTTAGGTGATTCTCTCGACATCATTCATACCATCGTGCCCCGCCCGATAGAAGGTCGCGGAATAGCCGCTGCATTGGTGAAAGCTGCGTACGACTACGCAATAGCCAACGGAATGAAACCGAAAGCCACCTGTTCTTACGCAGTGAAGTGGTTGGAACGCCATCCGGAACTGAATGGCAATAGTGATTGATTTCAGTGAAAAAGCTTTAGAATGTAAAAATGTGTCGAGATATGGTTTTAGGTTATTTTCGACACATTTCTATATTCATGATTGATTATTTCCATCTCTTCAACTGGGGGAAGAACTCTTTCATCGTTTTACGTGCTTCTTCCACCGTGTATTTCACTTCCGAGTCTTTATTAAACTCATCGAGGTAATTCAGGTTGAGTTCGATCATTTCGTCCATCGTACACTCTTTCGTGAAATGTCCGTCCGCATAGCAATAGTGGCAATAATCCTGATTCTTGCTACCGTCTGCTTCTTTTCCAAAAGTTGAGTCGTCTATCGGCATACCGCAACTCTGACAAATTTTTTGTTCCATCTTTTTTTGTTAGATTATAAGTTTATGTTACAGGACAAATATAGGTAGAATTATTGGAATAGGAGTTATCTGATCTTGCTAATTACCTGTTCATTTCCCGGCTTGTTCACTTTTGGGGTTAATTTGTTTTTACCGGCAGACGTTTCCACATCCAGCGGGGAATCATTTTCCAGAAAAACACCAGAATCCGGTAACGCCAGTCGATTACTGCTACCCGTTGTTTGCGCTTCAGCGACCAAGAGATATGACGGCCCACTTCGGCGGCATCCATCAGCAGTGGATAATGCTTTCCGTCATTCAGTAAATCGGTGGCTACAAATCCGGGACGAATATCGGTAAAACGGATATGTAGCTTTTGCAGGTATGACAGTTGTTCGAGCGCATCTATATAAGTGTTTTGAAAACGTTTGGTGGCGGAATAGGCAGGAGCAACTCCGAGCCCTTTCGTTCCGGCAATGGAACTGATAACGGCGAGGTGTCCGCCTCCGTTTTTCTTGAAGTACGTGAAAGCGGTGTCTACCATCCGGATAAAGCCTGCTACATTGGTGTGTGCTGTGTTCAGTTCTACTTCCATGTTCAGGTCCATATTCTGGAAACCGATGCCGGAACTAAGAAGAAACAAATCCATGCCGCCTAGTTTGTCGATGAGCAGATTCAGCTTTTCGCTTGCATCCTCTTGGGTTACGTCTAATGCTTGGATTTGAATTTGATCCGGTGCTGCCCGTTGTAGGTTTTCGAGAGAAGATTGCCGTCTGCCGGCTACTCCGATTTTCCAGCCTTCCAGTAACAGGCATTTTGCAACTTCTTGTCCGATACCGGAGGTGGCCCCTATGATAATGGCTTTTTTCATTACTGATTTTTTTTAGTAAGTTATAGGTTCAATAAATGTCGTATGGTTTGCCAGGGTGCATAGAACAACATTCTCGGTCCGGAAAAACGCATTACCTGTCGCATTCGTTCGCGCAGGACAGGCTTGTAACAATGTACCGTGCACTCTTTGCATGCACCTTTTTCTCTCCAAACGGACAACGGTCGAGACGGGCATGTGCATAGCGAAGCAACTCTTCACAGTCGGTACAAAGAATCTTGTTTTTTTCTTTTTTCCGACAATAGAGGCGGATCATTAACTCTACTGTTTTCTTTTCGTGTGCGATGCGTGATACCTTCATCTCTTTCTTCTTTACACTTTGGATTGACAAAGATAGCGAAGATTATGCAGAATCACAGGCGTATTTTGTTAAAATGTATCTTTCTGGTGGGTATTTTCTTTTCTGATGGTAAATCATGAACAGGCTTTTTGAAACATCTTCTGAAGAGCTTGTGGATGACGGAAACAATCTGTATCTTTGCGGCATGAAAAAGTTATTATGTCCGCAATGCAAGATTGCAGCCATGTATGTGAAGAATGAACAGGGTGAAAGGCTGTTGGTTTATGTGCTCGAAAATGGTGAAGTCGTTCCCAAATATCCGGAAGATTCGATGGAAGGGTTCGACTTGACAGAGGTTTTCTGTCTGGGTTGTTCGTGGCATGGTTCGCCTAAACGACTTGTTAAATGATTAACTGTTTAGTGTTTAATCACAATTTTTTGATTTATGTCAACTAAAAGAGGGACGGGAAACAAGGATTAATTCGTTGAATATTCCGTATCTTTGCGCCCAATTTTAGAACATAGACGTATGGCAACTTCTAAAGAAATGACGGCAGGGCCGGCATTACCTCTCATTTTAAAGTTTACACTGCCGCTTTTACTTGGCAATCTGTTGCAACAAACGTATTCGCTTGTTGATGCTGCAATTGTAGGAAAGTTTTTAGGAATTAACGCGTTAGCTTCTGTTGGAGCTAGCACATCGGTGGTGTTTCTTATTCTCGGGTTCTGCAATGGATGTTGCGGAGGTTTCGGAATACCCGTTGCGCAGAAGTTTGGGGCGCGGGATTACAGTACGATGCGCAGTTATGTGGCCGTCAGTCTGAAACTGGCTGCGGGAATGTCTGTGGTGATTGCTCTTCTCACCTGTATTTTATGTGAGGATATTCTTCGGATCATGCGTACGCCGGAGAATATTTTCGAAGGGGCGTATGCTTATTTGCTTGTCACGTTTATTGGTGTGCCGTGTACTTTCTTCTATAATCTTCTTTCGAGCATTATCCGTGCGTTGGGAGACAGTAAGACGCCTTTTTGGTTTCTGCTGTTTGCGGCTGTTCTGAATATCATTCTTGATTTGTTCTGTATTTTGGTACTTGGCTGGGGAGTGGCGGGAGCTGCTATTGCTACTGTCTTTTCGCAAGGATTGTCGGCTGTTCTCTGCTACATTTATATGTACCGGAAGTTTGAAATATTGCAAGGTACTCCGAAAGAACGCCGGTTCCAGTCGAAACTGGCTAAGACACTGCTTTACATTGGTGTGCCTATGGGATTGCAGTTTTCTATCACGGCTATCGGCAGCATCATGCTTCAGAGTGCGAATAATGCATTGGGAACGGCGTGTGTGGCAGCTTTTACGTCTGCTATGCGCATCAAGATGTTCTTTATCTGCACGTTCGAGAGTCTGGGAATTGCGATGGCTACGTATAGCGGACAGAATTATGGGGCAGGAAAACCGGAGCGTGTCTGGTTGGGAATTAAGGCGAGTGCTTTGATGATGATCGTTTATGCGGCATTTACATTCGTTCTTCTGATGGTGGGAGCCAAATATTTTGCATTGATCTTTGTAGATCCGTCGGAAACGGAAATACTGTTGGATACCGAGTTATTCCTGCATATCTCCTGTATGTTCTTCCCGATGCTTGGTTTGTTGTGCATCTTGCGTTATACCATTCAGGGAGTAGGCTTTACCAATCTTGCCATGTTCTCCGGAGTGGCGGAGATGATTGCTCGTATCCTTGTCAGCATTTACGCTGTGCCTGCATTCGGCTTTATTGCTGTCTGCTACGGTGATCCGATGGCTTGGATAGCGGCAGACTTATTCCTCGTGCCGGCCTTTATCTATGTTTATCGCAGGTTGAAGAAGCAGGTATTTACGAATAGTCAGGTTACGCAAACGGTGGCATGATTGCCGGTTGGTGGTTTGCGTAACCCGACTTGCAGTTTGCATAACCCGGTTTGTGGCTTGCGTAACCTGGTTTGCTTTGATTTTATTTCGGATATTTTAATCTTGTACAGGGTATAGCGGGTTTCCGCTTTCGTCTACCTCTGTCCATTCTTTCACACTGACATTGGCGAATGAGATGGAGTTTTCATTGATAACTGCCCGGAAAAGGTATGAATTTCCGGCTGACAGGAGGTTGTTGGGTGGAGTGAGCGGAGTGGTGTAGGTACGTGAAAAGCTTTCTCCGTTTACCATCAGCTCCAGTGTCAAAGTCATGGGAGAGGAGCTCTCTACGGGTAACATGATATATTGTACGGTGAAGTCGTTGATTCCCATATCGGCTGCTTTGTCATAGCTGACTTCCGAAGTGATGATACCTGTTGACAAATCCATGATTGCGCCCGGTTTCGGTGGGGTGATGGTAGCGGAAAGTATCTTGTTTAAAGTGATATTTTCTCCTCCGGCGATCGCTACAACTACTTGCGTGGCTGCGTGTTGGTAGGTTATGGGGATATTTATCTGTGAACTGGCGATGTCCTGATGAACTGCGTGCCACCAAAGATAATCTACTCCGTTGGATAAAGGTTCGGATAGTCCGTTGGTGAAAGTAGGCGCCGGGCTGGTGGAATTGCATGATACGGCATAAAAGCTATAGATAGCATTGCTCAAATACATTTTATATCCTAGATTTCCTGTCAGTACACCGGGGGAGGAGGTGACATAGTTGCCTTGAGCAACGGGAGCGCCTGTGATATTGTTCGATGTGTTGGCTGTATAGGCACACAACCAGCTTTGAAGTCCTTTTCCCATGGGGGACATGGCTCGTGTGATGTTTCGTCCTTCTACGGAAGCACTGAAAGTAATCAGCGCATTCTCTTTGGCCGGATTACCGTTGTTGTCATCATTGCCGGAGCCGGATGAGCCTCCGTTATTTTCTTCGTCAGGATAGTTGATGTAGATATTGTTTTTGGAGCAGGCTCCCAGTAGCAGCATTGCTAAAGCAGATACGGCTAAATACTTTGTAATGCGGAATTTGATGTCCATAGTCAGGTTCTTTTTGAAAATTAGTAATTACCCCTATATACATTTCAAAAAGAATTTGGTTCATGGCTTAATCATATTTTTTTATGGAAATCGGCCTCTTTCTGTATGCAGAGAATGTTTCCGTATATGGGATGGCGGAACTCTATATATTCGGCATGGAGGTATAGTCTGTCTGCTTTCTTTCCGTAGAGTTCGTCTCCAAGTATGGGGCATCCCAAGCCTTCCGGATGGGCGGCGTGTACTCGTAACTGATGTGTTCGTCCGGTCAATGGATAGAAGACAATCCGGGTGTATTTTCTTGACTCATTGATACTCCTTTCTGATTCATCAATCCTGTTTGATTCGTTGAAAGTGTTTTCAGATTCACTGATGATCTGATATTCTGTAATCGCTTCTTTCCCATGTTCGCTACTGACCATTTGCCGAGGGCGGTCGAGAGGATTCAGACAAAGAGGGAGTTCGATTCTTCCTGTATTTCCTGTTCTTTCTGCTTTTGCTGTTTTTTTCGTTGATACAGTTTCCTTTGCTATTAATATAGCTTTCTCTGCTATTGGCTTTGTCTCCTTCTCTGTTTTTATTATCACCCCATCCAACACCGCCACATAGCGTTTCTTAATACTTCTGTTTGCAAATTGTGCCTGTAAATCCTGATGTACCTCTTTTGTTTTGGCAACGAGCAATAATCCTGAAGTAGCCATATCGAGCCGGTGTACAATCATGGGGCCGGTAGCTTCGGGATATTTCTTCTTCAAACGATGATAGACTGAATCTCTGTCCTCTGCTTTTCCCGGAACGGACAACATCCCTGCCGGTTTATTGACTACCAGCAACCATTCATCTTCAAACACGATTTCCAGTTCTTCATCTTCATGAACAGGATTCAGCAGTGGATTTTCGTCTACCTCCAATCCTTGCAACATGTGTTGCAGGATCGGTTCACACTTTCCTTTGCAGGAAGGATAATAATATCCGTGATACCGGATTTCGTTTTTAGGAGAGTCGCCCCACCAGAATTCAGCCATAGCCAATGGCTTTAATTGATGAAGATACGCATATTGCAATAACTTAGGCAAAGCACATTCACCCGCACCGGCAGGAGGAACTTTCTGAACCGTTTGCTCAAAAATAGTATATAAGTCTTTCACCTCTCCTTGGGCGTTTAGCATCCGGAACTGCTCGAATAATTTTCTTTGTAAAGCTGCCGAACGTTCTTTTCGTTCGGTTTTCAATCGCTCTATTTCAATATCGAAGTGCCTGACTTCCGTTTCGAGCTCTTCCAATCGTTTCTTCCATTCCTTTTCCAGTCGTTTGTATTCCGCCTTTTGGTATTGGCTTTCCCGAATCAGGGAGGCTTGTTCTTCTTCGGAAAGCTCCGGAGATGACTGGCGGTGAATCTCTCTCGCCTCCTTTGCCATTTTAAGCTCCGCTTTTGCTTGATTCAAAACAGCTTTAGCCTGTTCCGTTTCTATCTTCCATTTCTCTTTTGAATCGAGATAAGAACTACTGTTTTCCAGTTCACGAATACGGTTATTAATGGCAGAAATCTGTTCTTCTTCGATTTTGAAGAATCCCTCTGGTTGTAATAGGTCATAAACAGGAGGAACGAAATAAGGATGCAGATTCTTTCCGGCCAGATTGCCGGAGAAAGCTGCAAGATAACCAATCTGATTTTCTTCGTTGTTTGTTATTCCGTTGTCCGTTTGCACAATCAACACTCCAAACATCTTTCCGAAAGCCAATTCCTCTTGCCATTCTTTCCGGCTTGCAATATATTCTTTCACTTCTTCCGCAGCCAACACACACAATGGATGAGGTGTATAATGGAAAGGATAAGTGAATTTCTCCGGCAACGCAAGGTGAGAAACGGGTTTCTTGAAAAAATGTATCATCGGTTTATATATATGAATGAATGTGATTACCTTTGCAAAAGTAACGTAAATCCGCGAATTTTATTCTATATTTGTTTGAGAGTTTGAGTGAGATAACGTGGACGTTTGAATGAATTTGTATGGATAGGATAGAAGAAAAACCAAAATTTGCCTTTCTTGGCAACAGTCACATGGCTTTTTGGGCACTGGATATCTATTTCCCACAATGGGAATGTCTGAACTATGGTGCTCCCGGTGAAGGGCTGGCCTATGTGGAGTCTTTTGCGGTAGACACTTCCGATTGCCAGGTCGTTGTTCAATTCGGAACTAATGATATTTATCAGTTGAACGATGAAAATATAGATGAATATGTAGAGCGTTATGTAAAAGCGGTTCTTGCCGTCCCTTCACTGAAAACATATCTTTTCTGTATTTTTCCGCGTAATGATTACGATGATTACAGTACGGCTGTGAATAAATTTATCCAGATCCTTAACCGGAAGATACACGAAAAATTGCAGGGAACAGATATTGTCTATCTGGACGTATTCAATCGTTTATTGCAGGATGGCAGGCTGAATCCGGAGTTGACTCTCGACGATTTACATTTGAATGGTAAGGGGTACAGTATTCTGACAGAAGCACTGAAACAGGCTTCCGGTTTGTAAAACATACCTAAATACTTCATTCCTTGCTTTTATTTATAAATATGGTGGCATATCAGTTTATTTTTCCTATTTTTGTCCCCAATTTAATAGTAAATAACCCCCATAAAAACGATAAGACTTATGGAAAAAGTAATTATCAATTCGTACGAAGAATTCGAAAAACTAGTAGGCCAACAGATAGGTGTTTCCGATTATGTGGAACTCTCGCAGGAACGTATCAATCTTTTTGCTGATGCAACGCTGGATCATCAATGGATTCATGTAGATACGGAACGTGCTAAAGTAGACAGCCTTATCATAGCACGATTGCTCACGGCTACCTGACATTATCCATGCTTCCTTATTTGTGGAATCAGATTATCCAGGTGAATAACCTGAAAATGATGATTAACTACGGTATGGACAAAATGAAATTCGGTCAGGCTGTACTGTCAGGACAGAGCATCCGTCTGGTGACTACTTTGCACTCGCTGACTAATCTGCGTGGTGTGGCAAAAGCGGAAATCAAGTTTGCTATCGAAATAAAAGACCAACCGAAAAAGGCACTTGAAGGAATTGCTGTGTTCCTTTATTATTTCAATTAATAATAAGCTGAAAAAGACACAGATTCTATCTACTTGTGATAGTGACGGTATCCGATAAGGATAGTGACGGTATATGACAACGATACCGTCACTATCGCAAGCGGATACCGTCACTATTTCTTTTCTGCATCAATCTCTTATATATCAGTCTTTTCTGTATTAATTTTCTCCACGCCAATCAGGGGGCTGACGTTGACTTCTCGTGAATACCTACAACGATTTTTATTTGGGCTATCAGTAAGCATAAGTTTATGTACATTCCCGTTTACCCCTTTACTCCCATGAATCTGAACGGCTGTGCCGGTTTAAAGTCTTTGGTTGCATTTCCGTGATAAGTTTCACCATTGGCGATAGATAATTTGAGTACCGGAGCCCCTTCTGACAAGTCGATTTCCCGAAGATTTACCCAGAACGTATTGGGAGTCAGGCTCGATTCGAAGAAATAGAGCAGATCTTTACTATCCGATACCGTTCTCCATTGTGTGGTGGAAATCTCCGGAAATTCGGGAGTAGAGATGCCATAAGGAACAGAAGTGTTTCGGATAACGCTGAATACGCTTGCTATGGCTATTCTCACATCATCTGTTTGGGGCAGGGCATTGATATAAAAACTGGCTCTTGCAAAACGGTCGGATGGACGGTTGGTTCCGGGCAGGAAACTCAATCCGCCTATTGATTTCCAGTACTCGTTCAGTGCCAGTTGCTTGTTGTAGGTTGGGGAGTTGGTCATCACTTTGTATTCCTTGCTGTGGTAGACAGTCAGCTTTCCACCGATATATTCGAATATCGCACAATCACCTGTTGCATCAGAAATGGATAAGTGTAGGGTTGCCAGGCGGGAGCCATCCGGCATCATATCCGATACTACTTGAAAAGTATTTTCATCAATGGCGGCCACGGCCTCGTCTACGGTGGCGAAGTTATCCAGCATATATTGCACCCATGCAGTAATGGCAAGTCCCGGTTTGCTTTGATCCCTGATCGGATATTCTGCTTCGGGCAACCATAATAGATTGGCTACCAAACCTTTCTCATTCATCCCGTCTGTGCTGGCAATCTCGAAAGCCGAAGTTACCACACTGCCATACTTGGAAGTCCATTTCAAAGAGTTGCTTCCCGTTTCTCCATTTCTTTCCATACCTTTGGGAAATACCCAAAGATTACTGTGCATTTCTGTTTTCCAATCCATAGACCGGCCGGTTGCCACCATTCCATTCTTTCCCGAATAAACGACTCTTGTACACATAATTTTAATTTCTAGTTAAAGGTTTATTATAAGCTGCTTTTACAGGGAATCCAACGGATGCGAATTCATTCCGCAAAAACATATTCTCAAAACAATAACGTTCCATTTATGTTTTAGATAAGTATCAGATATTAATAAAGTATCAAAAAAACAGGTATTATGTCATTAAGTAATCTTCTCATTATATTTTCGTCATCGTTTATGGCGCTTTTTCCGGTGATAAATCCTCTGGGAAACGGTTTTGTTGTCAATGGATTTTTTACAGATCTCGATCCTCAACAGCGGAAAGCGGCTATTCAGAAACTGACGTTCAATTTTATAATGATTGGTGTAGGGACGTTGGTGATAGGGCATCTGTTTCTATTGATTTTCGGTTTGGCTATTCCCGTTATTCAGTTGGGAGGTGGAATACTGATCTGTAAGACGGCAATGGAGTTGTTGGGCGATTCGGGTTCTACTGATAAAGGAGAAGCCAGTCAGAATGTAGATGGTTTCAGATGGAAGAATATCGAACAGAAGATTTTTTATCCCATCACGTTTCCTATCAGTATCGGACCGGGTAGCATATCGGTCATCTTTACTTTGATGGCGTCCGCCAGTGTCAAAGGCAAACTATTGCAAACCGGAATTAATTATTTGGTCATTGCGCTTGTCATTATCTGTATGGCGGCTATCTTCTATGTGTTTCTTTCGCAAGGACAGAGGTTCATTCAGAAATTGGGACCTGTGGGAAATCAAATCATTAATAAGCTCGTAGCCTTTTTTACTTTCTGTATCGGTATTCAGATTTCAGTGACGGGTATATCTCAAATATTCCATCTGAATATACTCTGATTGATAGGTATATTCTTATTTGACAGCTAAATACGTATTTGTACTTATTGAAATGAAAGTGATAAAAACAATCAATTTTTCTTTGCTTTCATAGCCTTTAGGGTGTTTCTTCGTACAGAGCGGATGGCAGGAACCAGTAAGTCCGGTTCCATGATTTCCAGCATGGTACGTAATTCCTGTTGCAGTTCCGGGATGGAGCGCGTCAGTTGATAAGCCAGTTTCATGCAGAGAGATTGCACACCGGCTGGTTCTTCACGGGATATCATGTGTTCCATGCAGAAATCGAGGAAATCCACTCGTGGCGGGTCGGCGGCAGGTTGCTGGCATATCAGGTTCAGAATCATTCTCCGCTTTCCCGAATGTGGGCAGGTCATGGCGGCGTCAATCAACTCGTCCTGTCGTTGGCTCAACCATTCTACATCTGCTTTGGAGAAATGGGTACATACCCACAATGCCTGATAGGAAACAATGTGGTCTTCGTCGAATATCAACTGGTAGACTTCTTCTCTAAGACGCTTGTCGTCCTGTATGAAATGGAGTACTTCTTTGATATCTTCAATGTGTACACGTTCGGATAATCTGGCACGTAGGTTCATGTTTCTTTTCTTTTATCATTAAATTAGCTCAACAATTGCTTGGGGGCACTTACTCAACTGATGTTTGTTTGATATTAATTTCTGTTACCGGGATTGGCTTCCGGCAGTTGTAAATGAAGAATGGGGAAAGGTTTACCCATGCTGTCCGTTTCATCTCTGCCAATGATCTGGAATCCCAGATGGAGATAGAATTGGAGTGCCTTTTCATTCTGTTCGTTGACATCTACTTTATCCATCTGTTTTTTGTCTCTTGCGTATTCTATTAATCGTTTGCCGTATCCTTTTCCCTGCTCGTCAGGGTGTACAAACAACATTTCGATCAGTTCGTTGCTTAGTCCCATGAAAGCGGCAATCTTTCCGTTGGCATTGCGGATAACAAAAAGTTCAACGACTGGTAGATAATGTTCCTGCATCAGTGGTTTGTAAAACTGGATATCTTCTTCCGTCAGGAATCATGCGTGTGACGGACGGACGTTTCCCATACATGGAGGATTTCTTCATAATCTTCCGGAGTAGGTTGGGAGATGCCGGGGAGATAATAACACTGGTGGTCGTAGATATTTCCGTTGTAAGTCAGTTCTGCCTGATGGAGGGTTCCTTCATAGATGAAACCGTTCTTTTTCAGTACTTTCTGTGAACGTTTATTATGTGGATAACAAGTGGCAGTGATGAGGCTTAGTTTCAATTTTTCAAAACCGTATTTGAGAACGCCTTGCACTGATTCAGTCATATATCCTTTGCCCCAATAGTTCTCGTCGAGCCAGTAACCCAACATTCTCACTTGTGGGTTTTCTCGTTTGGGATCGGGGATGATTCCTACGGAACCGATCAGTTGTTGCGTTTCTTTTAGTATCATTGCCCATATACCTTCCTGATTAATAAATGTGGAATGGAGTATACGGCGGGACTCTTCCAATGTTTGGTGGGGCGGCCATCCGGCATTGTTCCCCAAATTTGGGTTTTGGCAACAGGCGAAAAATGCTTCTGCATCTTCTTCTTCAAAAGGGCGGAGAAGCAAGCGTTCTGTATCGAGCGTTACGGAATGAATACTTTCTGTTTCGGTGTTTGGTCTAGCTTCAGCTTCCGGTCCAACTTCAGTTTCAGCTCCGATTGCTGTTTCTGTTTTTCCTTCCCCTTTTCCTTCTCCTCCTCCTGTTATTTCCTGATATACACATTCAATCCGATTTCCATCAGGATCGAGCACAACACTTTCAAAGTATCCGTCTCCCGAAGTACGCGGTTCACCGGCGATGGTATATCCTTCCGAACGCATCTGTTCGGTGAAACGTAATACTTCTTCCTGGCTGGGAAAGGTGAAAGCAAAGTGTGTCAGTCCGACCCTGTTTTCTTCAATGGGGGTGTTTTGTACGTCTGTACGACTCATGAGTTCCAAGTCAGTTCCCTCTCCGAAAGAGACAAAGTATGACTCAAATCCTTTCTTGGGATTAATGTATTTCTCATTGCTTTTTCCTCCGAAGAAACGGACATAAAATTCTTTTAATTCTTCCAGCCGGAAGGTCCAAATGGCAATATGATGCAGTTTCATATAAATGTATTTTTAATTCCTATTACTTTTTACTTTGTTTCAATCCTGATTCGTACCGAACGTGTTTTGTGTCGTTCTTAATGCTGTATTATGTATTCGTAAACGATGCGGGAAATATCAGCGATAGTCTTACTGTTCGCCTGACTGTTTTCTTCAGAATCCTTCACGAAGACAGCTATGCTATAAGTACGTCCATCGGGTAAAAGAACGAAACCGATGTCATTACAACCAATCTGCTGTCCTTTCGCATTAAGATCTCCCGTTCCGGTTTTGTGACCTACGGTTACTTTTTTATCAAGCAACGGAGCAACCAAACGGTCTTGCCCGGTTTGACATTCCACCATTGTCTGATATATAAAGTCTTTGTACACTTTTGCAAACAAGGGTTTCTTACAGAATATCTCCAATAATTCGGCAGCAGCTAACGGAGTGGTCCAGTTTTGATAACACAGATTCAAGTCTTCGTGCATCGCTGTTTCTGTTCCAACGATGGCGCACTCCCGAACTCCTAATGAATGGATATACCTATTCACAGCTTCCGGACCACCTTGATAGTTAAAAAGAATATCGCAAGCATTGTTATCGCTCTGCTGAAGTGTGTATTTTAACAGGTCGGCAATACTCATTTCAATTCCTCCTTGCGGATATTTATCTCGCAGCGGACTGTAAGTATCCGGCTTTAAATCTGATTTTTTGATTGGCAACCGGGTGTCTAGTGATTGTTTTTTCTTTCCCATATAATCGGTTAATGCCAACGCCTGATGAAACTTGAATACGCTCATCAACGGGTAGTGAATGTCATTATTGACAGTTACTGTATCTTTTCCGTTAATAATAACGGCAATCCCTATTTCAGCTTTCTTATCTTTGATTGCCTGTTTCAACTGTGTTTCAAGTTTGCTTTGTTGGGCAAGCAGGAGGGTGGGTACTAAACAAAGAAGCACTATGAATGAACGCATAATCAATTTCCTCTTTTAACGGGTTACTAATTCTCTATTGAAGTCACATTCTCTATTGAAGTCACAAAGGTATAAATAGTAATTGCCTTTGCAAATTCTCATCCCAAAATAGTGATGTCGGATAAGAAATTCCTACTTTTGTGAATTAATCAATAAGTGAATAGATATTATGTTAAAATGTCAGTCGGAATTGTTTCAGCCGTCATTGAAATTGGTGGATGGCTTGAAGATGAATACAAAAGAGGAATTAAAGAGGATGGCGAAAATTTTGCTTTTACCTGTTCCTACCAAGTTGCACAAGGATGAGTATGTAACTTATTTTGCAGAAGCTGTTTTGACCTGTCCTGAAATGTGGCTTTCCCGGTTGACGCATTATGAACTGGCATTACTTGATAAGTTAGTGAAAGCGGGATCTGGTAGTTACGTAGAATGTACAAATTCTTTTTTGGTGACTACTTTGGAAACTCTTTCTTTCATAGCAACGGACTGTAGTCACATGGATGAGAGTAAAGTCCGTTATATGATCTGCGATGAATTGCGTGAGGCAGTAGCTCCTTATCTGAATGAACTGTTGACTTCCCAAAAGCAATCTGTTCGTTTTATGATAGAACAGTATGCCTGTGGAATCGTAAATTTATATGGTTTTCTCTCTTATTCGGACTTATTGTATATACTGGTAGGCTATTTGCAGCATTCAGTGACAAAAGAAGAAATAGCTGACAGTTTGGCTAATTCGGCATTGATACAGCGACTAACCTTTGAAGTGGAAGATGGTTATAATACAAACCTTTACATAGAGTCTCCTTTTTTGGATGATTTTGAATCTTTGGAGGAGCAATTGTATCTGCGCCGTGATATACCGGACAGGAAGAAGTTTTCTAAAGAGGAAGCCTTTTCAGCGGGCATGATGCCATTGAGTATCATTCCTAATCCGTGTTGGGATGAATTGAAGGAGTATATGATGAAGAAACTGGGATATACGGAGGAAAAAGCGAATAGCAGTTTGGCATATTTGTGGTTTACTGCTCAAACGGAAGAAAATTCAATGTCTATTATTACTTCAATGATTAGCCACAAACTTTCTTCCATGCAGGAACTGCAAGAGGCCATTGAACTATTTATGGATTATGTGAATCATTGTCCCCGTTGGTTCTTGAAAGGTTATTCTTCGGATGAAGCATTCGTTTTATTTGAAAAAGACAAATTAAAAAAGAATCCTCCCCGCATTGTTGCAGGTCCCAATATGGAAGCTGCCGGTATGGACATTACTCCGGAAATGCAGGCAAGGATAGACAATCTGTTTCGTGGCATGCCTTCCGGACACACGGTCGGAAGGAACGATCCTTGTCCCTGTGGAAGCGGGAAGAAGTATAAAAAGTGTTGTGGAAGAAATAATTAAGAAAAGGACGATTGTGGAAGAATATCCTGCAATGAGACATATTATGAATTTGGAAGAACAGTGAATTAGATGAGTACTTTTCGTTCCATAGAAGAACTGGTCAAGAGTCTCGACCGAGAGAAAGAACTCTTGAAAGAAATGTTTGCTAAACGGAAATCTCTTTCGTTCCGCTACGATTATGCGCTTGAAATGACAGAGTACAAAGAAGAGCGTATCCGCTATCTGATAGACTATGGAGTTATCCGGGACACTGGCGACTTCCTTGAAATGGAGGATATTTATCTGAAATTCTTTGAAGATGTACTCGAAGTAAATGAAGAAATCAATGTATCTTTCGTGCAGGATTACCTGACACGACTGAATGAAAACATTGACTATTACTTGAAAGAGAATAACGAACAACGTAAATACAACTACCAGCGTGAAGTGAAACGCTGCCTGAAAAACATCGCTCTGACTACAGTCCGCAATGTGATGGACTTGAAAAGGAACATGGATAATACTTATAAGAACGAACCGAATTATAAGATAAAGAAAACCAAACTCGTCCGGCTTGATGAGAAACGGAATAATATTGCTCTGCTGATCCGTAAAAGTGAGGAATTGATAGACTACGGACAGCCTGTTTTCTTCCGGGTGGCGATGGACGTACAAATGCGGAATGTAGTTAGTGACGTGAAACTTCAGCTGAACGATTCATATCACAATCTGATTGAAATCCAGAAGCAAATTATCCATTACCTGAATCTCATTGACTATCAGAATCGTATTTTCGAGAAAGTAAAGAAACTGAAGTATTTGAAAGATCAGTTTCTGTTGGAAGAACATACCAGTATCCGTTCTGTTGCCGCACAAAAAAATCCTGTCTGGATGGAGCCGCAGGTCGGTTATCGCATCAAGCTTTCCATTGATAATCTACGGACTTCCGATGAGGCTTTTCAGATTTTGAAGAAACTTGTCGCGCGGCAGAAAAATTCTCCGAAAGGAATGAAACAACTGGCAGATGCATTCCGGAAGGATACCTGGATGGGCAGTCGCAAATGATAGATACCGTAAACTTGCAGGAAGTGCATAATTCATTTATGGCGTCCAGCACCCACCTGTTCTCTTTTGTGATGAACTATCGCTACCGGAAAGAGGTGACACGTGGAGAGAAATTAATCTTTTTCTGCCAATTGGCGTCACAGTATGCCGACGAACTTCGCTTTACGGATACTTATGAAATCTCCGATGAAGTGGAATACCCTTTAATATATGCCAAATGATGTATGCTGAATGCTAAAAACAGATGACTATGAAATATACTGAAGAGATATTTAATATACTTAGCAAAGGGGGATTCATTTCTTCCAATAGTGTCTCTACCCAAGTGAAACGCTTGTATGATGCCATTGAGGAAGATTTGCCCGATTATTATGATTACTACAAAGGCATCGGTTTTTATCTGGAAGGCGGTGACGGTTATTACTACTTTACCCGCAAGGAATCGAAAGTCGATTTGGAACGTAAACTGGAAGCAATTCAGAAGTGGATTGATTACTTGAGTTCCTGAAAACCTATCATTCGGCATTCGGCCCGGGCTTTCTGTTTCGTGCTGCTGATATTGAGATTCAGATAGGATGCGATATCGAACTGAAAGAAAAGGCAACCAAACTGTTCTCGGATAAGAAGAAATATGATGAAGTAGTCGGCAAACTGCTGAAAGAACTGGAGAGTATAGGACTGATAGAGAAAGAAAACGAACTTGACGGGACATATAAAGTATTGTCGGCTTTCCATTATATGGAGGACTTGGTTGATTGTATCACAATTTCAGAGGAGGTGCAAGATGAGATACCTGAATAAGATTATTTTTCTGAACAGTGCCCATATTCCGTATGCGGAAGTGAAGTTGGATGGGAACGTACATTTTATAGGTACGCAAGGTGTCGGTAAGAGTACGCTGCTCCGTGCCATCCTATTCTTTTATAATGCTGACAAACTAAGACTAGGCATTCCGAAGGAGAAGAAAAGCTTCGATGCTTTTTACTTTCCATACGCCAATTCTTACATTATCTATGAGGTGATGCGGGAGAATGGGGCATATTGTGTGGTAGCTGCCAAATCCCAGGGACGGGTGTTTTTCCGTTTTATTGATGCGCCATTCCAACAGGACTGGTTCATTGACGAACACAATGTGGTACATTCCGAGTGGGGACGCATCCGCGAACATATCGGTTCGAAGATTCAGATTACTGCACAAGTGACTAGCTATGAAATGTATCGGGACATTATTTTCGGTAATAACCGCAAGCATGAAATGATACCTTACCGCAAGTTTGCCATTGTGGAAAGTGCAAAATATCAGAATATTCCCCGTACGATACAGAACGTCTTTTTAAATTCCAAACTGGATGCTGACTTTATAAAAGATACCATTATCCGTTCGATGAGTGATGAGGATATCTCTGTCGATTTGGACTTCTATCGTAGCCAGATAAAGGAATTCGAGCAGGAATACAGGGACGTGATGCTTTGGTTTACAAAGAACAAGAATGGAGAAGTGCCTGTCCGGAAGATGGCGGAGAAAGTAATGAACGCCTATCGTGACTTGATTTATACTCAAAAGCAGATTGGTGAAGGGCGTGCGGAGCTTAACTTTGCGGAGAAACAGGCTTTGCATGAGATTCCGTTAGTGAAGGAAGAACAGGCTAAAGCCGAGACGGAACGTGAACGGTTGCTGCGGCTTATGGGTGAACTGCAACAAAAGTACACCAATGAGCGTGATGGCTTGATTAGGGATATAGGTATAATAAACGATTTGCTCAAAAAGATACGTGAGAAACGTCTGCATTACGAGCAGATGCAGATTGAAGAAATCATCAAACGGGTATCTTGCGAAGAATTACTGATTCAGGAACTTGAACAAGTCCGGAATATGAAATCGGAACTGACAAGGGCTTATGAGGATGTATTGAGCAAGTACCGATTGTTGTTTGAGAAACTGGAAGCTGATTTCCGTACTTTTGAGAATAGCCAGCAAGCACGGATAAATGCTCGGAATGCGGAGATTGCCGGCAAGCAGGAGGAATTGATGCAACAACTTCGTGTGGAAGAAGAGAAAGTAAGGGCAACGCAAGAAGAGAAAGTGCAGACTGTGGATAATCGTATCCGGCAGTTGCGCGATGAACAGGCACAGTGTAACCTGAAACTTCAAAAGGTGAAATACGAACATCCCCATCAAAAGGAAATGTCCGATTGTGAAGACGGCATCAACGAACTGCGCAAAAAGGACAAGGAACTAGAACTTAATATTCGTCAGCAACAAGGAGAAATAAAGCAGTTGAGGCAGGAGTGTGAATGGAAAGTGAAAGAATTGAAATGGGAATTTCAGGCAAAGATGGAGACCGTTCGTAAAGAACGGAGCGCGATTGAAGAACAGTTACAAACATTGGACGCCCTGATTGAGAAACGAAAAGGTTCGTTGTGCGAATGGCTGGAGAAGAACAAACCGGATTGGCAGGAGACGATAGGCAAGGTGGCGGATGAGGAACTGGTGTTGTACAACAATGAACTGCAACCTCAATTAGTGAATAAGGAAGCTACTTTGTTCGGCGTTTCACTCAATCTGACAGCAATCGAGCGTTCTGTCCGCACTCCCGAGGAAATGAAGCAGGAGCGCGATAGGCAACAAGCAGCCCGGCAACTCTGTACCGACCGTCTCACCCGACTGACGGAAGAAGAGGGGGAAGCTGTTTCTTCTTTGGAGAAGAAGTATTCGAAGCAAATACATAGTATTTTGGAAGAACAACATCTGATGGAAGCCGAGCGAATGCAGATTCCTGCAAAATTGAAGAATTTGCAGGCTGATTACGCCTCATGGAAGACGAAGGAAGAGGAATGGAAAAGAGGATGTACCGAAGAATTACAGGCGCAACTGAATGAAATCGGACATCGTCTTTATGTGGCGGAAGGCGAGAAGGAGAAGCATTTGGCGGAACGGGAAAAACTGTTGAAAGCTTGCCGGAAAGTGTATAATGGTAGCAGGACGGAACTCCGGAAGGAACTGGAGGAGTTTGTTGCCAGCGTTCAGCAAGAGATAGAGCGGATGAAACAGCAAACTGCGGAGCGGAAAAAGGAATTGAAGCAGGCGCAGGAGAATGAATTGAATGGAAAGGGTGCTGATACGGTCACTATCCGCAAGTATGATGACAGGCTTGCCGAAATAAATAAAGAATTAGATTATATAGGTAAATCCCGCCCGCAAGTTCTTTATTATGAAAGAGACAAGGAGGAACTGTTTGATAAAGAACCTGCTACGCGAAGCCGGAAGAAAGAACAGGATGCGAAGCTAGTTGCATTGGACGAACGTTTCGCTCTGAAAAAGGAGAAGTTGCAGGTTCAGAAAAAAGGGGCGGACGAGCACCTCGACCGGATTAACAAGGAATTGCACTTATTGGAGGATGGATTGAATAAAGTGGATATGTTCCGGAAAGATGAAACTTTCTGTCCGCCTTCTGTGACAGAAATAGGAGAGAAGCCTACCCGGAAAAATTGCGATGTTATTGTGGAAGAGTTGAAGTCGCTCATCGTATCCACTATCAGAAAAACAGAAGAATTCAAGAAAGCGGTGACGCAGTTCAATGGAAACTTCTCGTCAAAAAACACGTTTCATTTCCGTACGGAACTGGTTGGAGAACAGGATTACTATGATTTCGCTTCCAATCTGTGCGAGTTTGTGGATAATGATAAGATTTCCGATTATCAGAAACATATCAGTGAACGGTATACGGATATAATCCGCCGGATTTCGCAGGAAGTGGGAGGACTGACCCGTAATGAAAGCGAGATACACAGAACAATAAAGGATATCAACGACGATTTTGTCAAGCGGAATTTTGCCGGAGTAATAAAGGAAATAGCTCTTCGCCCGCTTCAGAGCAGCGATAAACTGATGCAGTTATTGCTGGAGATTAAACGGTTTAGCGATGAGAACCAATATAATATGGGAAAGGTTGACTTGTTCTCGCAGGATTCCCGTGAAGATGTCAATGCGGTGGCTGTCCGGCATTTGTTGTCGTTTATGAAATTCCTGCTCGACGATCCGGGACGCAGGCGGTTGGCGCTTGCCGATACATTCAAACTGGAGTTCCGCGTGAAAGAGAATGATAATGACACGGGATGGGTGGAGAAGATTGCCAATGTAGGTTCCGACGGTACGGACATTCTGGTGAAAGCCATGGTCAATATCATGCTGATTAATGTATTCAAAGAAAAGGCGTCACGTAAGTTTGGTGACTTTAAAATCCATTGTATGATGGATGAAATAGGCAAGTTACACCCCAACAATGTGAAAGGTATTTTGGACTTTGCCAATTGCCGGAATATTTTGTTGGTAAACAGTTCTCCCACTACTTACAATGTGGAAGATTATCGTTATACCTATTTATTGAGTAAAGACGGGCGGTCAAATACCCAGGTTGTCCCATTGTTAACCTATAATAAGATAGAAAAATGAGTGGCAGTTTATTTACATTGGCAATGGCGAGGCTGGTTCTGAAAATGCTGGGCGGTGAGCTCATACCTTACACAAAGTTTGATGGACTGATAGCAAATAGATTAATGGATGAGGGAATCATCACTATTGTTCCCCGAGGGAGTAAGCGTAGTTTTCGTATGATTGACCCGGAAGGATGCCGTATCTACATCTCCCAGAATTATACTTCCGGCATGGAGCTGGAAGATTGGATTGAGATGAAGAACTGTCCGGATGAAGTGTCACGTTCGGAGCAAGTGGCGAAGGCGGGGGACTCTAAATTGAGATATACCCGTACGTTCAAAGGTTTTCTCCTTAATTGTTATACGCCTATAGAAGCTACGTTTCATGGCGAACCATGTGTGCTTTCTCCTTTGCAAGGCACTTCTATTTTCATGCAGGATTACGAATATTTCCGTATTCCTGAAGATGTTGTAGTAGTGGGTATAGAGAATGGAGAGAATTTTCAGCATATCCGTGCCCAAAAGTACTTGTTTGAAGGAATGAAAGTTCTTTTCGTGTCCCGTTATCCGCAATCGAAGGATTTGTGTAACTGGCTAAAGATAATTCCCAATCGTTATATTCATTTCGGAGACATAGATTTGGCTGGCATTTCTATCTTTTTAAATGAATTCTATGTCAAATTGGGCAACCGTGCGGAATTTTTCATTCCTGCGGATGTGGAGAAACGCCTCAAGGACGGAAACCGGCAGCTTTATGATAATCAGTATTTGCGTTATAGGGCTATGTTGGTTTCTGACGCACGTTTAAGGCCGTTGGTGGCAATGATTCATAAATATGGGAAAGCGTATGAACAAGAAGGATATATAAAGTATTAAATTAGTCATATCAGCATCTCTATGAAATAAAAAATAAAATATATCTGTCATCTGTCACGGATTATAATCTAACTTGCAGAGTATAAGTATTTAATAGTGTGACAGCACAGTGTGACAGCAGTGTGATGGCAATAATGCTGTCACCTAGAAAACAAAGACAAAATAAAGACGCTGCTCGAAAATAAATAGTATCAGCCATCAATGGATTAGTTGTTTAATTTATTATCCTCGTACTTATGAGTTGTGTCCTGCCTTGAAACCAACAGTTTCAAGGTGCGAAACTTTAGTTTCATACGCTTGAAACTATAGTTCCAATTGCTTGAAACCATTGGTTTCTCACCGATGAAACTACAGTTTCCCTTAGCTGGAACTGTAGTTTCAAGCAGGGAAAACTAATTTGCCCCGTGATTCGGCGGTGGCAATCCCGTTTCTTTCGGTTAAAGAGATGCTTGATATATCAATAATTTTCTGTATTAAAAACTTGTTTTCCTTGTCGGTTTCGGATATTATGACTAATTTAGCAGTCTCAACGATCACAAAGACGCTGACAAAACAAATTATTATCAAATTAATGAAAATTACTCAATTTCGTAGGAACGAAGATACGATAGCGCTTAGCGTAATGGATCTTGATATACTGGTAAATAAGATAAAGACAGAAATAAAATCCCGTCCTGTTTCTACATTCAGAGAGCATCTGCGATATACCCTTTCCGATGAACGGTGTATGTTTGCCGATAAACTTCCCCAAATAATTCCTGCCGCCGAATTCCGAAAAGTAAACGGTCAGAAACAGATGAAAACCTACAACGGTATTGTAGAACTAACTGTCGGTCCCTTATCCAATAAGTCGGAAATAGCTTTAGTGAAACAAAAAGCCTGCGAGCAACCGCAAACCCGTTGTGCTTTCATGGGTTCAAGTGGCAAAACGGTGAAAATATGGACTACCTTTACCCGACCGGACAACTCGCTTCCCAATACACGGGAAGAAGCGGAATTATTCCACGCCCATGCTTATCGATTGGCTGTGAAATGTTATCAGCCCCAGATCCCATTCGATGTACTTCCCAAAGAACCGACTTTGGAACAATATTCGCGATTATCCCACGATCCGGATATCATATATCGTCCGGATTCAGTCCAATTTTATCTCTCTCAACCATCATCAATGCCCGAAGAAACCACTTTCCGTGAAGCGGTTCAGGCGGAGAAATCTCCATTAACCCGTGCCGTACCGGGATATGATGCGGAAAATGCCTTCCTGATGCTTTTCGAAGCCGCTTTTCGGAAAGCGTATGCCGATCTCCGGGAAGCGGGACTCGAATTGAGCGAAGACACATGGCATCCTTTAGTCGTCCAACTGGCTAAAAACTGTTTTGCTTCGGGACTTCCGCAAGAAGAAGTCGTGAGACGTACCGTTTTCCACTTCTATATGTATAAACAAGAAGAGCTTATCCGGCAAATGATTGGCAATATATATACCGAGTGCAAAGGCTTCGGCAAGAATATCAGCCTAAGCAAAGAGCAGCAACTCGCCTTGCAGACTGAAGAATTTATGAAACGCCGCTATGAATTCCGTCATAACACCCAAATTGGTGAGGTAGAATATCGTGAAAGGCTTTCTTTCCGTTTCCGCTTCAATCCTCTCGACAAACGTGCGTTGAACAGCATTGCTTTGGATGCACAAATGGAAGGTATCCCGTTGTGGGATAGGGATATTAGTCGTTATATTTACTCCAACCGCGTCCCTGTATTCAACCCGTTGGAAGATTTTCTCTACCGGCTTCCCGCATGGGACGGTAAAGACCGTATTCGTGCATTGGCAGCCACCGTCCCTTGTAAGAATCCGTATTGGATGGATTTGTTCCACCGTTGGTTCCTCAATATGGTTTCTCATTGGAAAGGAAGCAATAAAAAGTATGCAAACAGTGTTTCTCCCTTACTCGTCGGACCGCAAGGAACACGTAAATCCACCTTTTGCCGGAGCATAATGCCTCCTTCCGAGCGTTCCTACTATACTGACAGCATTGATTTCTCCCGAAAGAAAGATGCCGAACTTTACCTCAATCGTTTTGCGCTTATCAATATCGATGAATTTGACCAGGTGAGTTCGACACAACAAGGCTTTCTGAAACATATTCTGCAAAAGCCTGTACTGAATGTGAAGAAACCTCATGGCAGTGCCGTGCTTGAAATGCGTCGGTACGCCTCATTCATAGCTACAAGTAACCAGAAAGACTTGTTGACCGACCCTTCCGGCAGTCGTCGTTTTATTTGTATCGAAGTGACCGGAGTGATTGACACCAACCGTCCGATAGACTATGAGCAGCTTTACGCACAAGCTATGTACGAACTGGAACATGGCGAACGTTACTGGTTCGACCAGGAGGAAGAAAAGATCATGGTGGAAAACAACCGTGAATTTGAACAAGTCCCGCCGGAAGAGCAACTTTTCTTCCGTTATTTCCGTGCCGCACAGCCTGAAGAAGGGGAGTGGTTGTCTCCAGCGGAGATTATGGAAGATATTCAAAAAGGCAGTTCAATCCCGATGTCTGTCAAGAGGGTTAATCCTTCGGAAGAATACTGAAAAAGCAAGAAATACCTTCCAAACATACGCGTAGCGGTACACTCTATCATGTTGTAAGACTAATAACCAGGTGACGGCAAAAATGCCATCACCCTGCCGTCACCTCTTGCTGTCACAGTCTTATCGGTTCATTACTAAGCTATTAACCCCTGAACTGTGACAGATGACAGCAACTTACCAAATATATTCTTCTGTGTAGCGTTGGTAAGTTGGTTCTTCTTTTATCCCTTTATTGCGGAATAGTTGTCTGATGTAGGCTTGGTCTTTAGGCATAAGCCCCCGTTCTCCACGATAGAATCGATAATATCCCGTTTTTCCATAGTGTCCTACCAATTGTATTCTGATACTGACTGCATCCTCATAGGGGATTCTGTTAAGCAACTGTTTAAGTCCCCATGCCACATGAACTTTGACAGCAGTCTTGAAACATTCGCACTGATTCCCATCCGCAGGATAACGTGCCGGATTAATGATAGTGATATATAGGTTGTCGGCTGTATCAAGTTGTGTAGCTATGTGACGCAGGCATTTGGAGGCTTGTGGACATTGAGCGTTGAAACACCGGGAGAAATTGTAGGGGACAGACGGGCTGTCGGATTTTTCTTTCATCTTGTAGGGTTTATTTTATTTGTGAGATATTATTGTTAATACGTTAATATACGGGAAAATATTCTTCACAAAAGTAGGGCTTTATTTTGGGAATGGGAAACGTTTGGACAAATATTACTGATATGCAAAGAATCTTTTATAGAGAAATTGTGTTGTGATGTATCAAAAAATCTCCATTTCTTTCTCATATTCTATATTTTTACCTATTTTTGTAACTTCCGATAATATAGCCTTATCGGAAGTTACAAAAAAAGACACACACATGAAACCGGAAGAAAAGGCTCGAATAATAATTGACCGTATGCTTAATGATGCGGGGTGGGAAGTAGTTGATAGAAATCATTATTCTCCTGAAGTATCTGCTATAGCAGTCGAGGAAGGCTTGCTGAAAGGTAATCGTGAAGCTGACTATTTACTTTTTTTAAATGGTAAAGCTGTTGGCGTATTGGAAGCAAAGAAAGAATCTGTGTCAATTTATTCTGAATTTGTGGCAGACCAGGCTGAAAAATATACTAGAGGTGTACCTCATTGGTGTCAGGCTTGGATGAATCCTTTACCTTTAGTTTATTTGTCAAATGGAAGGGAACTGTTATTCAGAGATACTCGTGACGTTGATTCTGAATATATTTCTTTGAATAAAATTCATTCTCCTAAAGAAATAGTAAAACTATTAGGACTTAAAGATGATTTTGCAGGACTCCCAACCTTAAAAAGGAAAGGATTAAGGGATTGCCAGTATGAAGCGATAACAAAATTAGAAAATAGTTTTCGTAGCGGGCATGATCGTGCATTGATGGTTTTGGCTACGGGAGCGGGAAAGACTTATACCGCATGTTTGGCTGCCTATCGTTTGTTGGCTTTCACTTCAATGAAGAGGGTTTTGTTTCTTGTTGACCGTAATAATCTTGGAAAACAGGCAGAAGGAGAATTTGGAACATTCCGTTTGACAGAAAATGGTGATCCGTTTAATACCATATTTGGGGTAGAAAGATTGAAAACCGCGAAAATCCCAAATGATGCCAATGTTGTTATCTCTACTATACAGCGTTTATTTTCTTTATTGTCCGGAGACGATTTTATAGATGATGATAATGAAGCGGATTATGTTGTCGACGGCACTAGAAATATGAATTTGCCGGTTCATCCTAACTTGCCCCCGGATTACTTTGATTTGATAATTATTGATGAGTGCCATCGCTCTATTTATGGTAGTTGGCGAAGTGTGCTTGAATATTTTAGTTCTGCAAAAATGATTGGGTTAACAGCTACTCCTGCTGTTGAAACATTAGCCTTCTTTAATAACAACTTAATAGTGAACTACACTCTTGAAAAGTCAATAGTTGATGGTGTCAATGTTGATTATAGGGTGTTCCGTATTAAAACACAAGTAACCGAAGATGGCGGTGCAATTCGCGAGGGGGATAAAGTACGTAAAATAACCCGCTATACAGGTAAAACTGAAAATATCGAAACACAGGAAACGACTACTTACACAAGACGGGAACTGAATAGGAGTATTATTAATCCTGCTCAAATAAAGTTGATTTTAGAGACATATAGAGATTCGGTTTATACAGAAATGTTTAATGATCCCCAAAGAGAACCTAATTTTGACTATTTACCTAAGACATTAATATTTGCTTTGAATGATGCTCATGCAAGTAATATTGTTAAAATAGCGAAGGAAGTCTTTGGACGTGAAGATGATACGTTTGTGCAGAAAATCACTTATTCGGCTGGAGATAGTAATGAATTGATACGTCATTTTCGTAATGATAAGGAGTTCCGCATTGCTGTAACTGTGACTTTGGTTGCTACTGGAACAGACGTGAAGCCTTTGGAAGTGGTGATGTTTATGCGTGATGTCGAGTCTGACTCTCTTTATACTCAGATGAAAGGTAGGGGAGTACGTACAATTGGTGATGAGCAACTTCGTAATGTTACTCCAAATGCTCATAGTAAAGATTTGTTTTTCTTAGTCGATGCAGTGGGAGTAACAGAACATGAGCATTATGTAACAACTTCTGGAGTGGGAAACAATGCTGAAACATTGTTGTCTTTAAGGCAACTTTTAGAACGTATCTCTCATGGTGAACTGCCGGATGAACATTTGAGATTGTTGGCTAGCCGTCTGTCAAGAATACATAATAAGGCAAATGAAGAACAGAGGAATGAGTTTATAAGATTGGCTGGTACAGATATGCGGGATATGGCATCTCATATATATGAAGCTTTGGATAATAATCTGTTGCCGGAATATGTGAATATAAACGAACCGAATAACGAACGGAAAGGCTTGGTACGTCCTCTCGCTATTCATCCCGATGCCCGTGAATATCTGTGTATTCTGAACGCCGGATTTGTTACAATTTTAATGCCTGGTGAAGATACATTGATTGAGAAAGGATTTTCCATAGAGGAAGCTCATGACACGACTCAGGCGTTTGAACAATATGTAAATGAACACAGGGATGAGATAGAGGCTTTACGTATTATTTATAACAATAACGGAGAACCTATCACTTATGCAATGCTTAAGGATTTGGAGAATCGGATGAAAATGGAGAATTACAAGTTTAATCCTTCCCAATTATGGAATACATATTCTATTATTAACCCTTCCAGTGTAGTACATTTTGGGACGAAAGAAGAAAAAGAAGCTTTGACTAATATTATTCAGTTAGTCAGATATGCTTATCATCAGGTGACAGAACTTCGTAGCCTGTCATCAATGGCTGCCCAACGTTTTGAATTGTGGTGTGGGCAGATACAGCGTACAATGACTGAGGCTCAAAAGAATACTATCCGTCAGATTGTGAACTATATTGTAGCGAATGGTTCTTGTACAATAAAAGAAATAAAGGAAGATGATAAAACAATAGCGCTTCAGATGATACGTAAGTTTGGTACTATAGCAGCGGTGAATGAGGCTATTGTTTCATTATCTCAGTTTTTAATTTATAATAGAAAAGTAGCATAAAATTAATATGGCAAAATCAAATTCGAATGAGCAAGGTCTGACTAAAAAGGTCTGGACACTTGCCACTACGTTAGCGGGGCAAGGTATTGGATTTACCGATTATATAACCCAACTGACTTATTTGTTATTTCTGAAAATGGATGATGAAAACGTTAAATTGCTTGACGAAGAATCAGCCATACCTGAAGGATATCGTTGGGAAAACCTGATAGAATTGGATGGTCTTGACTTGATAGTTCAGTATGAAAATACATTGAAAATACTGAGTGAGCAGGATAATCTAATTGGTACTATCTACACGAAAGCTCAAAATAAAATAGATAAGCCTGTATATTTGAAGAAGGTCATAACAATGATTAA
Source organism: Bacteroides sp. AM54-2NS (assembly GCF_003602935.1). Taxonomy (NCBI): domain Bacteria; kingdom Pseudomonadati; phylum Bacteroidota; class Bacteroidia; order Bacteroidales; family Bacteroidaceae; genus Bacteroides; species Bacteroides sp. AM54-2NS. Next base: position 65,534 of record NZ_QTMZ01000007.1, on the reverse strand, counting down.
TGAGGAGCAATGGCTGATAATGGATGGTGATGTTAAAGGGGCTATTTATGAAAGTATTTTAGAGAAGAATGGACAAGATAAAAAGAGTGGTGCAGGTCAGTATTTTACTCCTCGTTCTCTTATATCGGCAATGGTTGATGTAACTCGTCCTCAAATTGGGGAAACGGTTTGTGACCCGGCTTGTGGAACCGGTGGTTTTCTTTTGGCAGCTTATGACTACATGAAAAAACAATCACAAGACAAAGGCAAACGGGATTTTTTGCGGAATAAAGCTCTACATGGTTCGGATAATACTCCTTTGGTTGTTACATTAGCTTCGATGAACTTGTATCTTCATGGTGTTGGTACTGACCGAAGCCCTATTATATGTCAGGACTCTTTAGAAAAAGAACCTGATATACTAGTGAATGTTATTCTTGCTAATCCGCCTTTTGGAACCCGTCCTTCTGGTTCTGTCGACATTAATCGAAGTGATTTTTATGTTGAAACGAAAAATAATCAATTGAATTTCTTACAGCATATAATGCTTTCGCTCAAAACAGGCGGACGTGCAGCGGTTGTTTTGCCTGATAACGTACTGTTTGAAGGGGGCGCTGGAGAAGTGATTCGTAAGAAACTACTTTCGGAATTTAATTTACATACTATTTTGCGTTTGCCGACAGGTATATTTTATGCTCAAGGTGTAAAAGCTAATGTGTTATTCTTTACAAAAGGTAGTAGTACGAAGGATATTTGGTTTTATGATTATCGTACAGATGTAAAGCATACATTGGCTACTAATCCAATGCAAAGGCATCATCTTGATGATTTTGTTTCGTGTTATCATGCGGAGGATATAAATGCTCGTGTAGAAACATATAATGCTGAGGATAATCCGAATGGGCGTTGGCGTAAATATACTTGTGATGAAATAATAACTCGTGACAAGACTAGCCTTGATGTATCTTGGATAAAACAGGGCGGAGATAAAGTAGACTATTCATTATCAGAATTAATTGATATTCTCAAAGAGAAAAGTGATAACATAAGTAAAGCGGTGGCTGAGCTTCAAAAATTAATGGCAAATATCGAGGACTAATGGATACAAAGAAACTACGACAGAAAATATTAGACCTCGCTATTAGAGGAAAACTTGTCCCACAAGATCCAAATGATGAACCTGCATCTGTTTTACTTGAACGTATTAAGGAAGAGAAAGAACGTCTGATAAAGGAGGGGAAGATAAGGAAAAGTAAGAGAATGGCTTCTTCTGATATGCCACATTATGAGAACGTGCCGTTTGAGGTGCCGGAATCATGGATGTGGACAACGATTGAAGAAATATGCTCAAAGATAGGTTCTGGTAGCACACCAAGGGGAAGTAACTATTCTGCGAACGGGATTCCATTTTTCCGCTCGCAAAATGTATATAATGACAGACTTGTTTATGATGACATCAAGTATATTTCCGAAGAAGTTCATCAGAAGATGAAAGGCACGGAAGTGCTTGCTAACGACTTGTTGCTGAATATTACTGGTGGTTCATTGGGAAGATGCGCCGTAGTTCCTGCTGATTTTAATTGTGGTAATGTCAGCCAACACGTTTGTATTATGCGTTCTGTTTTAGTTGAACCTGAATATTTTCATGCGTTAGTTTTATCTTCATACTTCGCTAAATCTATGAAGATTACGGGTAGTGGTCGTGAAGGTTTGCCAAAATACAATTTAGAACAGATGGGGTTTCCTTTGCCACCTTTAACAGAGCAACAACGCATAGTTGCCGAGATTGAACATTGGTTTGCTTTGATTGACCAAATAGAACAAGGCAAAGCCGACTTACAGACCATCATCAAACAAACCAAAAGCAAAATTCTTGGCCTTGCTATTCATGGCAAGTTGGTACCACAAGACCCGAATGACGAGCCAGCCATTGAACTCTTGAAGCGAATAAATCCCGGCTTCACACCTTGTGATAACGGGCATAGTAGGAAGTTGCCGCAAGGCTGGTACTCGGTAACTGTCAATGATGTCTGTTCAATAATAGGAGGAGTTTCATATAATAAAGCCGATATTCAAGATACAGGTATAAGAGTATTACGAGGTGGCAATATACAGAACGGGAAAGTCATTGATTGTTTTGATGATGTATTCATATCCCTTTCATATCAAAATAATGATAATCAAGTACAGCGTGGGGATATTATCGTTGTCGCTTCTACTGGAAGCCAAACATTGATTGGGAAAACTGGTTTTGCTGATAGGGATATTCCTAAAACACAAATCGGAGCTTTTCTTCGAATTGTGAGACCAAAACAGAAAACCTTGTCACCGTATATACGTCTTATATTCCAAACTGATGCCTACAAAGATTACATTAGGAATGTAGCAAAAGGTTCTAATATTAATAATGTGAAGAATGCTCATCTGCAAAATTTTCAAATTTGTTTACCTCCATTAGAAGAGCAACAACGCATAGTTCAAAAGATAGAAGAACTGTTCTCATCCCTTGATGATATTCAAAAATCCTTAGAAGTGTAATTAATTACACTTCTAAGGATAGATAAAACTTACCAGTTTACTACTTTGTCCACAATTTTTTGCTGTTCACTAGCTGTTCGACGGAGATAGATACGAGTAGTCTCAATACTTTCATGTCCCATAAGGTCGGCAAGTAGGGCAAGATCATTGAATCGTTCAAGGAAGTTCTTGGCAAAACGATGACGAAATGAATGAGGATAAACCACTTCCTTATTCATTCCGTATTTTCCCGCAAAATGTTTCAGTTGTTGGGCTATGCCACGTGTTGTAATACGTTCCCCAAATCGGTTCAGGAATATATAGCCGGAAATAAGACTTTTTTCTTTGAGCCATTTTGTGGCTTCTGTACGCAAATTTTTCGGAATATATAAACGACGTATTTTCCACCTTTACTGTAAAGATCAAGATGGCCAACTTGTACATGCTCAGCTTTGATGTGAAGCAATTCACTGACACGTGCGCCTGTGGCAGCCATAAACCATACGATAAAATACCACTCATTATAACCATCAGCTTTTAAGCGTGTTTTTAGAAATTTGTAGTCTGCATCGCTGATTACGTTTTCCAAAAAGTTCTTCTGCTGTACTTTGACGAACTTTACCTTCAGTTTCTCCTGTTTTGTAAATTCCAAATACTTGTTGATACCTTGCAATCGTAGGTTTACCGTTTGCGGTTTAAAGTTCTCCACCAGATACCCTTTATATGTTAAAAGGTTCTTTTTGTTTACTTCTCCATAATGATTGAGGAAATACTGTACTGTCCACACATACGATGTAACAGTGTTTTTTGCCAAATTAGTTTTGGCGAGATAGCTTTTGAATTTTGTTACCATATTATATTGATTTATAATGAATACGGCAACAATATAATAGAATATATCGGGCATTATACGCAGTTGCCTGATGGATGGACAGTTTGCAGGCTTGAACAAATTATAAATTATGAACAACCTACCGCTTATATTGTAAACTCAACAACTTATGATGATTCCTATTTAACACCAGTATTAACAGCAGGTAAATCATTTATTATTGGTTACACCAACGAGACTGCTGGTATATACTCAAATCTTCCTTGTATAATCTTTGATGATTTTACAACTGATTCAAAAAAAAGTTGATTTCCCCTTTAAGGTAAAATCATCAGCAATGAAGATTCTAAAAATACACAAGGATATTGAAATTGATTATGTGGCAATGTTTATGAGCATTACCAGATTGGTAGGTGACACTCATAAACGATATTGGATTTCCGAATACTCAAAATTAGAAATACCCATACCACCAAAGGCTGAACAAAAACGAATAGTTTATGCATCCCGTGAAATATTTACACAATTAGATGAAATAATGGAGAGTTTATAAGCTCTCCATTATCAAATCCAAAGACATAAAAACCTTATTTATAGTCTCTACAATCCTTTGTTGCTCTTTGTAAGGTGGAATTGGCACTTCTATCGCTTTGAATAGTTTCTTGTTCAAGTGAGGAATAGCAGAACCCACCTTGTTTTCTCGTAATATCCTCCTATGCAAATTGATAACTTGTAATACATACCTGCTATTCATATTCTCGTTGATAAACAACTGTTTAAAAGTGCTACCTTGATAACCTTCGATTGGAGTTCTGAATACTTCACCCGAGTTTTCTCCATCAACTAAAATCAAAAGAGATTTTGTAGCTACATATTTGCCGGAAGTCAAAGTTTTGGCATCACGCTCACCACGCAAATATTTGACATCAAGATTTATTCGTTCTATACCATTTTGCTTATCACCATCAATCAACGAACATAGTATTTGCATGGGTGCAATTGTCCATCCATCAGGCAACTGCGTATAATGCCCGTTATCACAAGGTGTGAAGTCGGGATTTATGCGTTTCAACAATTCAATGGCTGGCTCATCATTCGGATCTTGCGGTACGAGTTTGCCGTGAATGGCAAGGTCGAGGATTCTGCTTTTAGTTTGTTTGATAGTTGTTTGTAAATCCTCTTTCCCTTGCTCTATTTGGTCAATCAGGCAAAACCAGTCATTCAATTTTTGAGAAATTCTTTGTTGCTCTTTTAATGGTGGTACAGGAACCATGACTTCATTGATTGTAGCAACAGATAATCCCGGTTGTGCCGTCGAAGTTGCGTATTGATTTAAATTCAAATATAGCAATATATTAATAGCCCAATCAATATTAGTATCACAATATGTATCAACAACAACTGCATGTTCGGTAGCATAAAATCGTCCATTGGCTTCATTTATATTACCGCATAATGCTCCTTGTCTTCCAATTAGCGGGAAGCGTCCCTCTCTATTATAACTACTGACGTATCCTCTAAGTCCATTACCACCATAACAAGGGAAACAATGTGTCTTATCTTGTTTCTCAGATATGTCTTTAGCTGTAATATTCTTACCGGCTTGCAAAGTAAATATATCTCCCAAAGTTGTCCACACCCAATTATCCGGCACCTCAAACGGCACGTTCTCATAATGTGGCTTATGTGGTTTTAAAGTAATAAACAAAAGTGGTTTATTGCATGAGTATTATTAATAGCGACAATATTATTCTGTGTAATATAGATAGTAGGTATATTTCAATAAAAAAACAGAGGTGTTTACTATATTAAAATAACTATTCTGTATCTTTGTGACTTAAAAAGTAATTCACGGGCAGGTGATTTTGTTTTTATAAAGGTGTTTGTTCTTTTGTAGGGTGATTTTGATATATTGTTGAAAGAATTGGACATGATAAAATAAGATATTGGAAGGTGAATTAATGAAGAAAAGTTCTAATACTATTTGAGTATGATTGACAGAAGACAGATATATCAAGATTTTCAAGCTGCTTTTCCAAAAGAGCATCTTGTAGAAATGACACTTACACAATATACAAATCTCGAAAGACAGAATTCGTTTTGTTATTGGGTTGAATCTAAAACATATGATTTAGGTTCTATTTGGGGTGGCTCTTCTTATAAGTTTGGTATCTATGAATATAGAAACAAACCCAATAAGGGTGATTCTCGTATTGTTAGTAATGATAAGTACGCTTGGTACAACAAATATGATAAGCAGACTGCTGATGAAGCATTTGCTGTTGTCAGAAGTACAATAATTAAAATAGCAGAACATGCAGGCAAAGGTGAATTGGAAGCAATAGAGAAAATAGATGAGTTAGGTGATGCTTACAAATGGAAAATAGCATTCTTATATTCAGATGAGACTCTAATACCTGTATATAAGCGTGGTGTGTTGGTTAAGTTGGCTAGTTGTTTTGGAATGTCTGTCACAAATAAAACTAAAATTTCTGATTTGCAAAGGTTCCTGATAGAACAGAAAGGCGAAAAAGACCTTTTCGAATTTTATGAGGAGTTACTAAATATTGTGAATGAATTAGATAGTTCAAATATGGAACATAAGATTTGGTTATACGCTCCGGGAGAAAATGCATCTAAGTGGGATGTATGTTTATCTCAAAATATAATGTGTATTGGTTGGGATGATATGGGTAACCTTTTGGAATACTCTTCTAAGAAAGAAATGGCAACTAAGTTGCAGGATATATATGGCAAGCCGGGATCTTCGTTTAAAAATGATAGTTTGGCATTATGGGAGTTTACTCATGAGATGCAAGTGGGTGATATTGTTATAGTCAAAAAGGGGCAGAATCAAATAATAGGGCGTGGTATTGTGGAAAGTGACTATGCTTTTGATGATTCTTTTCCTGATTTTAAGAATGTTCGTAAAATGCAATGGACGAATGTCGGAGAATGGGAAACAGTAGGTAAGAATGTCCAAAAAACTTTGACCGATATAACCAAGCAGCCGGATTATGTGAAATCTTTGGAGAAACTATTTGAAGATAAATCGCAAAAGCAATATTGGTGGCTTGTGGCAAGTCCTAAGATATGGAGCTTTTCGAAAGCCCCGGTTGGGGAAATACAAGACTATACCCTTTATAATGATAGTGGTAACCAACGAAGGGTGTTCCAAAATTTTATTGATGCAAAAGAAGGAGATGTTGTTATTGGCTATGAAGCTACTCCTGTTAAACAGGTGGTAGCTATTGCAGAAATAGCCAAATCTGCCGATGGACAAAAAATATATTTCAAAAAGACTGAAAGCTTATTGAATCCTGTTGATTATTCAGTTATAAAGGATATACCGGAATTAAGTGGTATGGAATTCCTGAAGAATAAGAACGGCTCGTTTTTCAAACTGACAAAAGACGAGTATAAGATATTGATGCAATTAATACGTGGCGGAAATCCTATGCATAATCCTCAATATTCTGAAACAAATTTTTTGGATAATGTATTTATAAAATCAGAAGAGTATAACAAATTGAGAAACCTGTTGTTAGCAAAGAAAAATGTCATATTACAAGGCGCTCCGGGTGTTGGTAAAACGTATTCGGCAAAACGTTTAGCTTATTCTATTATAGGAGAAGAAGATAGAACTAAAATAGAGTTCATTCAATTTCATCAGAATTATTCCTACGAGGATTTTGTGATGGGATATAAGCCAAAAGAAGATGGTGGTTTTGAGCTTAGACGAGGGGTATTCTATAATTTCTGCCAGAAAGCCCAAAGTGATCCGGATAAGAAGTATTTCTTTATTATTGATGAAATTAATAGAGGAAATATGAGTAAGATTTTTGGTGAGTTACTGATGCTTATTGAAAACGATTATCGGGGCGAAAAATATCAAATCCGTCTTGCATATAATGATGAGTATTTTTCTGTACCGGAGAATCTTTATATCATAGGTATGATGAATACGGCAGACCGTAGCCTGGCTATGATTGACTACGCTTTACGTCGTCGGTTCAGTTTCTTTGATATGGTGCCGGGATTTGATTCGGATGGTTTCAAAAAGTATCAGGAGAAGCTTGATTGTGATGCCTTTAATAGGGTGATTGATGCTATCAAAGCTCTGAATGTTGAGATTGCTAAAGATGATTCACTCGGAAAAGGTTTTTGTATCGGTCATAGTTATTTCTGTAATCAGGAATCTATTGATAATATGTGGCTTGGAAATGTGATTGAATATGATATTGCCCTATGTTGCGTGAATATTGGTTTGACAATGATAAGAAATTCAAAGAAGAAACAGACAAATTATTGAGCTTGATAAAATGACAATAGACAAAGGTATATTCATTCGCAATATCTATTATATGTTGACTTATGCTTTTCAAGAGCTTAAGCAGAATAACTATGAAGAAATAGCAGGTGAAGAATTTGACGAGATTCATGATTTATTTGCCGAAATTCTAGTTCGTGGCATTTCGTATCAACTTAAGCAAGGGTTACATAAAGAATATATTTCCTGTCATGGTTCATTATCTACGTTAAAGGGCAAGCTTGATATAAATGGTACTATCAATAATTTGATGCGAAAACAACAGAAAATAGATTGTGAGTATGATGAATTATCAGAGAATAACAAATTTAATCAGATATTAAAGACGACTGTTCAATTCTTGCTGAAACATCCGAATGTCAAATCGGACAGAAAAGCTTCGTTGAAGCGTCTTATGCTTTTCTTTAGCAATGTAGAAGTTATTGATATTCTGACGATAAACTGGACTACTATGCGCTTTGATAGAAATTGTAAGACTTATCAGATGCTTCTATATGTTTGTTATTTTATTCTCGACGGGATGTTAATGACTACGGAAAAGGGTACGTATAAAATGAGGGATTTCTCCGATGAACATATGTGCAGGCTTTATGAGAAGTTTGTTTTGGAATATTACCGAAAGCATTATCCGGAATTAAAAGCAAAGGCTACTCAAATAGACTGGAATATTGATAAAGAACAGTCTACTTCCAGTATTCTTCCTATAATGCGGACGGATATAACGTTGACATTTAAAGAGAGAACATTAATTATTGATACCAAATATTATAGTAAATCAATGCAATGCCAATTTGACAAGAGAACTATTCATTCTAATAACCTGTATCAAATCCATTCTTATGTAATGAATTATGATGTTAATCATACTGGGAACGTGGATGGAATGTTGCTGTATGCCAAGACAGAAGAAGATATAACACCTGATGGACAGACGACATTTAGGGATGGGAATATCATATATTACCGGACACTTGATCTGAATCAGGATTTTGAGAATATCAAGAAACAATTGGATGGATTTCTAGTACATAGTCTATAACTATTATTGGTGTAATACTTCGCTTGCCATGATATAACAGAGAAATCATACCCTATCTAATTTATAGTAATATTTTATTTAAAATAAAACCATTATTACTTTTAATTCTAGATAAGTTACTCTATCTTTGTAAGGTAGCACAAACAAAAGTGTAACCTTATATGAATCAAGACCATTGTTTAGTAGAACAGTTTGAAATGATATTTAGAGCTCATTTCTCTTCAGTGAAGTTTTTTATCAATACGTTTCTTAAATCGGAAGCAGATGCGGAAGATTTGGCTCAAGATGTATTTACCAAATTATGGACTAATTTTGAGACGTGGCAAAATAATGATGGAAAAGAAGGGTATATATACGTTATGGCAAAAAATGTAGCATTTGATTTTATCAAGCACAAAAGACTGGAAAATGATTATCGGGAGGAACAAATAAAGAAAAGTACAATTAAGGATTTGTTAGGCTTCTCAGATCCGTTAAATTCGCTTTATTATAAAGAAATGCAACTAATAATAAGAATGGCTCTTGAAAACTTTCCTGAACGTCGCAGAAGGATTTTTGAGATGAGCCGTTTCAATAATATGAGCAATCAGGAGATTGCATTATCCTTACATCTTTCTGTTCGTACAATAGAGCATCAGATATATTTGTCGCTTCAAGTTTTAAAGAGAATCATTTTAATTTTATTTTTCCTGTATTTTCTTTAAGTAGCTGGAATGTTTCAATCGTTATATATGAAATTTCAAAATCTAATATAATGATAACATGAAGAATTATTTTCAGAAAATATTATCCCTTTTTGCCCGACATAATTATTCGGAACAAACAAATCAAATGTTTTACAGGTGGTTGGTTGATAATGAATATGAAAAAGAAAAGGATGAAGCATTACAGGAGCTTTATCTAGAAGCAAGAAAAAAAGGAAAAGTATTCGACCTGGAGAAATCACTGGAACGTTGGAAGTTAGATAACAATCTTACACATGTTCAACCTCAACAAAAGTCCGATAAAAAACTGTTTATGCGATTGTGGCAATCGGTAGCTGTTATATTATTAATAGTATCTATATCTTTAGGATATCTGCTTTGTAAGGCAGAAAAAGACGATTCAGGAATAACTCAGCAATGCATATCGGGCACTCAGATGAAGACATTTTTTTTGCCTGACGGAAGTCGGGTAAGAATGAATTCGAGGAGTATGTTATTATATCCCGAACAATTTACAGGAAAGTACCGTAGTGTTTTTCTAATTGGCGAAGCTAATTTTAAAGTAAAAGCTAATAAAAACAAACCGTTTATTGTCAAAACCAATGATTTTCAAATAACAGCTTTGGGAACCGAGTTTAATGTATCCGCATATACTGAAGATAATAATGTTTTTACAACTCTAATAACAGGGAGTGTTCTTGTGGAATTTGACGACTTGGGCAAAAAGAAGTTACTTAAGCCAAATGAACAATTGGTGTATAATAGGAAGAGCCGTCAAGATACTCTGACTTATCCTGATATGAAAGATGTGACAGCATGGCAAAAAGGTGAGTTGCTATTTAATCGAAAGACTATAACGGAGATTATAACGATATTGGAACGTAAGTACGATTGTAAGTTCTTTTATAATCAGCATAGCTTAAAGAATGATCGTTATAGTTTCAGGTTTAAAGATAATCCACCTTTGTCTGAAGTTATGGATGTTATTGTTGATGTAGCAGGAGATTTATGTTTTAGATAGAACATGATAAATGCTATATTATGCAGAAATAATTTTGATATTAGAAAGTTAAAGCGGTGGAAGGTATGTCGAATAACTAAAACGGAGAAAGGAGGAATTATTAAGCTTTTAGAACGCATTACCTAAGCGAAATAGTAACCATATAAAAAGTAATACTATATGAAAAATTTGAAATACTTCTTGTTACTCGTTGTAGCAATGGTGGCAGGAACTTTGATCATAAGTTGCAGTAGTGATGACTACATGGGAGAGGCACAACAACAACAAGGTATTTCGCCAACTACTCGCGGCGTCAGCGACAAGATGCCGAAGTTGACTACTTATATTGAAACTAATGATGTAAATCCTCTAAATGCAGGAGAGTACTATTTTACAGGTACGGATCCGCAAGAGCAGGTGATTGATAATGTGATTCTGTTTGCTTCTAATATTCGGGGTGCGGCTAGTACTGTTCAATTGTATCATAACAATAATCAGTCTCATATATTGACCAATGCCGGTACGCTTATCGCTCCTTTACAACAGAAAGGTATCAGAGTCTCTTTAGGGCTGTTGGGTGATCACACCGGAGTGGGGTTCTGTAACTTGACACCGGCCATGATTGAAAGTTTTGCACAACAGATTGCCGCTTGTGTTAAGCAATACAATTTAGATGGTGTGGATTTTGATGATGAATATGCAGACTATTGGAAGGCACCTTCTAATTTGCCTTCACCAAGTACTATGATTTTTGGAAATCTTGTAAAAAGAGTGCGTCAGTTGTTGCCTGATAAACTGATTACAGTATTCAGTTTTGGTGGTTATACAAATTTTGATGCGACTACAATGAATGCCATTAGTTACATGTGGCCTGATTTCGGAGCGGATTGGAGTACTCCGGTCGGATTAGGGAATAGCAAATGGGCAAAGATGTCAATACACTGTACGGATGGTAGACCAAGTGCAGGCGTGATACAAAGTAGTGCTGCAAATTATAGTGGCTATGGCGCCATTATGATGTTCAATCTACGCGAGTCCGGTCAAACAAGCTTAATGAATAACTTTGCTTCAAGAGTTTGGGGAGGCAAGACCGTATCTCGTACGACGACTATCTATGCGAAGAATTATTAAGATATCAGGACGCTCTATGTGAATGAATTGAAGACTGGAAGTGATAGACTTTCAGAGAAGGACACTTCCGGTCTTTTATAAATTAACCTGAATATACAAACTGCAGATGCCTTTCATTTGTTGATAGGCACTGCTTAATAATAAAGATATATGTGAAAAAGTATCTATGCCAGAAATCTTTCTGCCTTGGATATGAAATCGAAAATTAAAACAGATAGACATGTGTTGCGAATAAAAAAGTTAGCAAACTAATACTTAAAATTCATGTTACACAGTTATACATTGAAAAATGATAAGAAGGCAAAAGGGATAAGATTTGTGTTGTTTTTATTTATGGTTGTAATACAAGCTACAGCTTTTGCCCAAAGTGGTATGAAAATTACTATTCAAAAAGAAAATATAACTGTTATTGAAGCACTGAAAGAAGTGGAGAAGCAATCAAAGCTTTCAGTAGGATATAACGATTCGCAATTAATTGATAAACCGGCTATCAATCTCAATTTGAAAAATATTGATTTGGAAAAAGCCCTCTCGATTATCCTTAAAGGAACAGGATTTACTTATGGAATTAAAAGAAATTATATTAATATTATTCCTCAACCAAAGACTGGAACTGTGGTTGTTAAACAGGTAACAGGCAGGGTTGTTGATGAGAAAAATGAACCACTGATAGGAGTAAATATACGGGTAGAAGGGACTGATGATGGAACTGTTACTGATTTGGAGGGTAAGTACGTCATAAAAGCTTCTATAGGTAGTATATTAAGCTTTACTTATATTGGCTATATTTCGTCTTATGTAAAAATAGCAGATAAGAATGTGTACAATATACAAATGTCTGCTAACGTAGAGGCGCTAAATGAAGTAGTTGTAACTGCCTTGGGTATCAAGAGGGAACAAAAGGCTCTGAGTTACAATGTACAACAGGTAAAATCCGACCAGTTGACAAATGTCAAGGATGCAAACTTTATTAATAGCCTGAATGGTAAAGTCGCAGGAGTTAATATCAACAGTAGTTCTTCAGGAGTAGGTGGAGCTAGTAAGGTGGTGATGCGTGGTACAAAGTCGATTGAACAAAGCAGTAATGCACTGTATGTTATTGACGGTATTCCCATGTTTAATTTCGGAGGTGGCGGTAGTATGGAGAATGGTTCACAGGGAGTGACTGAAAGCATTGCCGACATCAATCCGGATGACATTGAAAGTATCTCAGTGCTAACTGGAGCAGCAGCTGCCGCCCTTTATGGAAGTAATGCGGCAAATGGAGTCATCGTTATTAATACGAAACGTGGCAAAGTTGGTAAATTGCAGGTTTCTGTGTCTAGTAATACCGAATTCGCTAAGCCATTCGTACTTCCACATTTTCAAAATCGCTATGGTACAGGTAGTTCGGGAAAAGCAGGTAATTCTACTACGTTGAGTTGGGGGACTTTATTAAATGACGTATCTCGTAGAAACTATGAACACGTGATTTCTTTGATACGGGGATAACTTATACCAATTCCGTTACATTATCAACGGGAACAGATAAGAATCAGACCTTCTTTTCTGCTGCTGCGGTTAATTCGGAAGGGATTGTACCGAACAACCGTTACAACCGTTTTAATTTCACCTTCCGTAACACTACAAACTTTCTGAATGACAGGATGAAGCTTGATGTAGGTGCAAGTTATATTATTCAGAATGACCGCAATATGACTAATCAAGGTGCTTACTCAAATCCGATAGTTCCTGTTTATTTGTTTCCACGTGGCGACGACTTTAATTTGATAAAAGTGTTCGAACGTTGGGATCCGGCCCGTAAGATTAAAACTATGTTTTGGCCTCAAGGGGAAGGAGACTTGCGGATGCAGAATCCTTATTGGATCGCTTATCGCAATTTACGGACGAATGGCAAGAAGCGTTATATGCTGTCTGCCTCTTTAAGTTATGATATTACAGACTGGCTGAATATTTCAGGGCGTGTTCGGGTTGATAATTCCAGTACCAAATATGAACAAAAATTATATGCAAGTTCCAATACTACTCTTACTGAAGGTAGTGCGCAGGGATTTTATGCTATATCTAAACCTGACGAAACACAAGTGTATGCTGATGCGTTGGCAAATATAAATAAACGTTTGGGTGATTATTCTATTGTGGTCAATATCGGGGCGAGCATCGTAGATAATAAGTATGACGAATTGAGTTATCGTGGACCGATACGTGCCAATGGTATTCCCAATGTTTTTAATGTGTTTGATCTTGACAATACTCAGAAGAAAGCACGTCAGGATGAATGGGAAGAGCAGACGCAGTCTATATTTGCCAGTGCTGAAGTAGGGTGGAAGAGTATGTTTTATCTTACGCTGACCGGACGTAATGACTGGGCGTCACAGTTGGCAAACTCATCTTCTACTTGTTTCTTTTACCCGTCAATTGGACTTTCGGCTGTCGTCTCTGAAATGGTGAAACTACCTTCTTTCGTGGATTATCTGAAAGTGCGCAGTTCGTTTAGTTCGGTGGGTATGCCTTATCCTCGTAACTTGACATCGCCTACTTTTGAGTATGACGAAACTACTCAAACGTGGAAGCCGAAAACACATTATCCCATTGGTGACCTTAAACCTGAACGGACCGATTCATGGGAATTTGGCTTGGATATGCGGCTTTTCAAGGACTTTAATCTCAGTTTGTCATGGTATTTGGCTAATACGTTTAATCAGACGTTCGATCCGAAAATTTCCGTATCATCCGGATATACTACCATTTACCTTCAAACAGGATATGTACGTAACCAGGGAGTAGAGCTTTCATTTGGTTACGGACATACATGGAAGAAAGATTTTCGCTGGCAAAGTAATTTTACATTAAGCCATAACAAGAACAAAATTATAGAATTGGTAAGGGACTATTTACATCCGGAGACTGGTGAGCCTATAAATAAAGATCGGCTGGATGTAGGCGGACTCGGAAAGGCCAGATTCATATTGAAAACAGGAGGTTCGCTGGGTGACCTTTACACACAGTCTGATTTGAAGCGAGACGACAATGGAATGGTAGAAATTTCTCCTGCGGGTACATTAGTAACAGTGAATAATCGACCTGATATTAAATTAGGAAGTGTTTTCCCTAAATGTAATTTGGCATGGAACAATCAGTTTTCATGGAAAGGGTTTAATATCAGTGCTTTAGTTACTGCACGTATAGGTGGTATTGTTTATTCGGCTACTGCAGCGGCCATGGATCAATATGGGGTATCTGAAAGTTCGGCGGTTGCCCGTGATAATGGTGGGGTATTAGTGAATGGACGTAATAGGGTGGATGCGCAGACATGGTTCACGGCTATTGGTTCACAAAGTGGTCTGCCACAGTATTATACTTATAGTGCTACCAATATTCGATTGCAGGAGGCGGCTATCGGTTACACGCTTCCACGTAAATGGTTGCATGATGTATGCGATATTCAGTTGTCTGTTGTGGGACGCAATCTCTGTATGATTTATAATAAAGCTCCTTTTGATCCGGAAGCCGTTGCAACGACTGGTAACTATTATCAAGGGATCGACTTTTTCATGTTGCCGAGTACCCGTAATGTCGGTTTGAATGTGAAAATCAACTTTTAACAGATAAAAAGTAGTTACTATGAAATATATAACATCTATCATAAAATTGCTTTCGCTAGCACTATTGCTTATTGTCGGTTACGCTTGTACGGATAATTTCGATAAAATCAACCGGAAGGATTATCAGGTTGACAAAGAAGAACTGGGGCGTGAAAGTTATAACGTAGGCGCCAGTCTTAAAGGATTACAAGGGTTGGTGATTCCTACGGAAGAACATCTCTATCAGTTTGTTGAAGCACTTGGCGCAGGTGCGTTTGCCGGTTACATTGGTTGTACTGTAGAATGGACGGCTAAGTTTGAAACGTATAATCCGCCAATAGATTGGCAAGAAGCTCCTTTTTCCGATTTAGTCACCCGTACTTATCCGTTTTATCGGGACTTGTTGGACAAAACAGACGATCCTGTGGCGTTGGCACTGGGAAAACTGTTTCGTGTGGTCATCATGCAGCGTGTGACAGATATGTACGGTCCGATTCCTTATTCAAAAATCATTTCTAAAACAGGTAAGGTTTCTCTTACCGTACCTTATGATTCGCAGGAAGAGGTATATAAGCAAATGTTCAGTGAATTGGACGAAGTGAGTGATGTCCTTAGGGATAATCTCAATTTGAGTGCGGAAGCTTTTCGTAAATTTGATGATGTATATCAAGGCGATCTTTCCAAATGGCTCAAATTTACTAATTCACTCAAATTGCGTATGGCCATGCGCTTGACTTATGTACCGGAAATGCAGGCGGAAATACAACGAATAGCCGAAGGAGCTGTAACGGCAGGCGTAATGATGGAAATAAATGATAACGCTTTCTTGAAAGTGGAAGAAAATAGGGTTGCTATGATTTTTAATGACTGGAATGACCAGCGTGCGGGGGCTGATATTATCTCATATATGAATGGTTATAAAGATCCGCGTCGGGAAAAGATGTTCACTACAGTGAAAATGACTGTATATGATGAAAACTTCCAACCGCAAGAGGTTGATGGATACGCGGGTATTCGTATTGGCATTGATGTGACTACCAAGGATGAGATGGTAAATGCATACAGCATACCGATTATCAGCAGTACCAGTCCTTTTTTATGGATGAATGCCGCAGAAATCACTTTCTTACGTGCCGAAGGTGCCTTGCGAGGCTGGAATATGGGTGGGGAAGCTAAAGATTTATATAATATGGCGATAGCCCTTTCTTTTGAACAATATGGTCTGTCGGGTTCTGAAACCTATGCGAAGAATTCGACTGACACTCCGGAAGCGTACAATGATCCGACATTTGCCTATACTGATTGGGAAGGTCCGAGAAGTACTATTACTATTGCTTGGGAAGATGGTGCGGATAATTTTGAACGTAATCTTGAACGTATCATCACTCAAAAATGGATTGCTAATTTCCCTTTAGGTGTTGAGTCATGGAGTGAATTCCGTCGTACAGGATATCCTCATCTTATGCCGGTTATAGAAAACAAAAGTGGTGGTAGCATCAGTTCCGAGTATATGATCCGTCGTTTGTGGTATCCGCCTACAGAATATACTGAAAATCTTTCGAATATCAATTTGGCGATAGGTATGTTAGGAGGTCCTGACAATGGGGGAACGAGATTGTGGTGGGATAAGAAATCTTATCTCAATTGACGAGAGAGTTTGAATACGAATAAAAGAATGAAAAAGAATTTATATGAAAACAATAATATATAAACAATTCATTTATAGTCTTCTGTTTTTAACGGCTTTTTTATTGCCTGTTGCTTGTGATGACTGGAATGAACCTGAAATTGTAGATATTGATATTAATAGTGCGAAAGAACAGAATCCGGAACTATGGGCGCGTTATATGCAGGCATTACGTACCTACAAACAAAGTGAACATTACTTGTCATATGCGCACTTTGATAATTCTCCGGAAAAATCGCTAAATGAAGGTAGTTATCTTCGGTCATTGCCGGATTCGTTGGATATTGTGACCTTGGGTAATTCTCATCAAATCTCTGATTATGATCGGGAGGATATCCCTCTATTGCAGGAAAAGAGTATCCGGGTGCTTTATTTGATAGATTATGTAGCTCACGCCTCTTCCTTAACAGATATCACGGCATTAAATAGTTGGTTGGATAAAGAAATTGCTACGTCGGCCGAACTCAATCTGGACGGATTTGCTTTTACCGGTCTTCCGCTCTATAATGGAACTGATGCTGAATTGGCATCGTATAAAGAGAAATCACGGCTGATTGTTTCTAAATTATCTACTGCTACGGGACAGGATAAATTATTGGTATTGGAAGGAAATCCGGCTTTCGTTGATGAAGCAGACTTTGACAAATTGAATTATATTGTGTTGAATACTGCAGAGTTGACCAATGTTACCGATTTGAAATTGCAGGTGACGGGGATTCTTGCCAATAGTTTATTGTCTAAAGATAAATTATTGTTATCTGTTCAAATGGGCGGACAAGTAATTGATGAGACTGGTGTAAAACAAGAGGCTGTAACTTTAATGACTGACCGTGTGGTTGCTCTTGGTCCATTAGCTGGATTGGGAATTTATGCTATAGGCAATGATTATTATAGCCCGATAAGGAATTACGAGATTACACGAACGGCTATTCAACTAATGAACCCATCGAAATAAAAAAGAATTAATATGAAAAAGAATCTTATCATACATTTTATATTAGTATTGTTACTGAAAATAGGAGTAACAGGGTGTACCGAAGAGACTATCTCAATGAATGCGGACAGAATGCCTGACGAGACGGCTATGGATAATATTGCAGGTGCCCTGCGTAACACAACTACATTGACTAATAAAGCATTTATTGAGTTGACGGAAGGGGACGAATCTGCCACAGAGGAAATATTCTATTCACTGTCACAATCAGCCGGAAGCAGGTTGACTGTCACAGCCGTTGTAAACGAGAAGCTTGTAGAAGATTATAATGAGGAAAACAATTCCAAATTGAATACATTGCCGGCTGGGAATGTGGAGTTCGAAAATGGCGGAGTTCTTTCAATAGATGCTGGAGAACAAAAATCTGCCAAAATCAAATTTACTATATCCACAGCCGGACTGAATACTGATACTCCATATCTTTTGCCATTAACTATGGAAGAAATACCTACAGGAGTAAAGGTGGATACTAAGAAACAGGTGCTTTATTATATTGTGAATATTCGGAAAAGAATAACGACTTGTTATCCTAATAACCAGTATGAACAAATAGATATGCCGCCAATGCTACCTGATGCATTTGTTGTTTTCTATGTGAATACTTCAACTTATCAACCGTTGATAGCTGATGTTTATGGAATTCAAAAAATTAATCAGATAGATTATACTCAAACTTTACATAATATAGGTAGTATCGTGAATCTACGAATTGTGACAATGGACTATGAGTCTGCAACAGGACGTGCACTGCTCAATTTGAGTAGTGATATACGTGATGTGTTGGAAAAGGCGGATAAGTTTATTCGTCCGCTTCAGGAACACGGACGTAAAGTATGTCTTAGCATTGAAAATGGTAATAAAGGATTTGGCTTTTGTAATTTAAACGATATGCAGCTTGCAGATTTTGTTCAACAGGTGAAAAATGTGGTAGAACTTTATCGTTTGGATGGAATAAATCTCTGGGACAAAGTGAGTACTTATAACAAGGAAGGTATGTTTGCTATGAATACAGTCTCTTATCCTAAACTAATAAAAGCATTGCGGGATGCACTTCCTGAAAAGTTGCTGACAGTTGTTGATAAGGGAGAAGCTACTGAATATTTTTATGATGTAAATCGATGTGGCGGCATTGAGGTAGGTAAGTATATAGACTATGCGTGGCATGCGTATGATAGTGGAAAAGAAGTGGTACAGATTATAGAACCATGGGACGCAGAGCATCCTTATAGTGAATATACTCGTAAACCTATTATAGGGCTGGCACCGGAATGTTATGGAAGTCTGGTTATTCCATTATATGAAAAAGGAGAAAATCCTTTGAGAGATAAATCGCAATATAGGATGGTGGATTGGAAAATGAATAAGCGTAAAAAAAATAATATTGTTGTATATGCGTTTGATCTTACAGCCAATGAGCAAAATATGTATGAAGGAATGGTGAACGATATCGCGATAGGAGATGGCATTAACGCTATGATGGATGATGGTGCTTATTGGGGGCAATCCATCTATCCTCCTTATGATTGGGGATTTATTTCCGGTGAGTATTCTTATACCTATAAACCGTTGGACTGGCTTTTGCGCCAGATGTATAATGTGTATTCAAAAGGATGGGTACGTCCGTCCGGAATGTGAGAAATGAAATGAATCTAAAACTAAGATATAATGAGTCTGATAATTCAAAACAAGAATATAATGAAAATAAGTAATAATTGTTTGGTCATGGTTTTCCTGTTATTAATAACAGGTTGTGACAACAAAGATTATACTAAGGAATCTCCTTTTGGTAATAGTGTATATATTGATGCGGCGAAAGTGAAGGATATAGCTAATTTCACATTTAATAATCTTAAACAGGATGGACAGCAACAGATTTCTGCTGTACTGGCATATCCTGCTGAGCAGGATATAGATGTCAGCTTTCGGACAGATCCTTCATTGATAAGTTATTATAATGCACGTTTAGGGAATAATTATGCAATGTTGGATGCTAAGTATTATAAGTTTTCTACCCAGCACGTTGTCATTCCTAAAGGAAATGTAGATTCAGAAATGGTCACTATTGAATTTTCCAACCTGATAGACTTGGATATTGACACTAGCTTTCTATTACCTGTTACTATTGGAGAAGCATCAGGAGGGATGAGTATATTGGACGGCTCTAAAAATATCTGTTACATAGTGCGTCGTTCCAGTGCTATAACTACTGCTGTCAGTCTTGCTAACAATTATTTTGAGATACCGGGATTTGTTGCCGGTAGTCCTACTGCTAATGTAGTAAACGGATTGAAGCAACTTACTTTCGAAGCTGTTGTTCGAGTGAATAGATTTGATCCTCTTACCGAAATCTCATCCATTATGGGTATTGAGCAATATTGTTTGTTACGTTTTGGTGATTCTGGCTTTCCTAGACAGCAATTGCAATTTGCGGCTAATGAAATGAAATTTCCAAATGCCAATGATGGTAAACTGTTGCAACCTGGTGAGTGGTATCATGTTGCCGTTACTTATGACACAGAGACAAAGGCTGCTATTATGTATGTAGATGGCAAAGAGCAGAGCCGCGTTGACGATTACGGAAATGGGGAAGCCATAAACCTTGGAAAACAGAAGAAAGGAGACTTTATGTTTAAGATAGGACACTCTTATGGAGACCCCGACGATATGAGTCGGCAATTAAATGGAGAGATTTGTGAAGTACGTATATGGAATGTGCTCCGTTCACAAGAAGAAATTTACAGGAATATGTATGATGTTGATCCCCGAACTACTGGTTTGAAAGCTTACTGGAAGTTCAACGAAGGTAAAGGAAATAACATTGCAAAAGACTTGATCGGTAATGGAAATGATGCTGTGGCTTATACAACTGCTATATGGCCGGAGGGGATTGAAGTACCGCAGAAAAATAAAGAGTAGCTTTCGGGAATAATATCTTGAAATGAAATTAGTGCAAATAAATCACCTTTGTTACATTGTGTTTCAAAGGTGATTTTTCTGTTTAGATTCAATTCTTTAAAATATCAGTCATTTTATCTTAGGCGATATATAATGTGCATTTGCTATAAGAATAATGCTTGGTGCTTTGGTTTTCTCGGATTTTATGTTCACCTTTGTATTGCATTACAATATTTAAGTCGTTTATATGTCTTAGGAGATCCTTAGTTGTCGTCAGTTGCAGGTATATATATACTTTGCAGTTAATGATAGTACGGCTCTGTGTTCCTCGTGTGGTAGGTTAATTACCCCACTCATATCCTAGGCTGCGGCTAATAGATTTGTAATGCAGCGGGGGATCAGGGTCGTATCTTTTTATTGAGATTTTTATATACCATTCTGCATTATTTTATAATAAAACATTGATTTTATTGGCTTTATAAGGAAATAGTCTTATCTTTGTAGGGCATTACATGTCTATTTTGCCGACTGGAAGCCAAGGAGCCTTTAGTCGTAAACGACTACGAACATATTAAAAATATGTTCGTAGTTTCGCGATATTACGGTTCTGTCCCCGTGTGGAGGGTTAATGCCCCCACTGTATCCTAGGCTTCGGCATAGATATGTAATGCAACGGGTCAGCAGGACCGTATTTTTTATATTGATTTAGAACTTGACTCTGTAAAGACCCTGTAAATGGGAAAATTTAGCAATATAAATATTATTTTATGTATCGTTTATCGTATTGATTGAGTAATGAAACGTGCGATATAGTTTAGTTCCATCAGGAATCGGGTAATGTTATTCAGTAGAGCATTTTTGAGCAATCGTTCATTGTAACGCCCAGTTATACCCGTGAAAGCAAAATTGTAGGGGTCTTTGGTCAACTCCTGTGCAAGGTCGCTCATCGCATCGGGCAATGTTTTTGTAAAGTTAGTCAGTGCCTTGCCCTGCCGCTCATAAAGGTCGGTGCTAATGAAATTGAGCAGCATACTACGACTCCAGCCGTTCTCCACCGTCTGGTGAACATAGAACAGAGCTTTGTCTATATCGTCTTTCACTTTATCCATTATCAAGCAATGGTGTCTCCATGGGACTTCAAATATTCCACCAACTTGGTGGAATAATTCCGTTTCATTTTTTCCACCAAGTTGGTGGAAAGTTTTCAAAGCATCCTTATATAACAAATAAAACTTCCTACAATAGTAAATATTGCTCTTTGACAAACCAGCTGCATTGGGTATAGCTTCACGTAAATCTTTGCTCAATTGAGTGATAACACTTTCGCCCCAGCGTTCTTCTACGTGCAATTCAACAATGTCACGACCTAAAAGCCAGTTGAATTTCAACTGTTCCACATTTACTTTCACCGCTGCCTTTATTTGGCTTTGACGATAGCGACCGCAAAGGTCTTTCACCCATTGCAGATATTCTTTATCAAGTATGTTTATTGACTTGTTCATCGTAATCTATAATACTTCAGTTGCGTTAATTTTTAGTTCTCCTGACATCAGCTTCGGGAGAAGTGTGTCGCGTAGAATTGTTAACCTAATACTTTCCTGTTCATTTCTTAGTATTTGGTCGAAATACGATTTATTTATCTGCCTATTTTTGTAAAACAGATGATTCTTATTGTTATATGTATTGTATCTTATCCGCATTTTAATTAATGTATTTACGATGAGATAGTTTTTTGTCATTGTGATTAATGTTTATTTATGTACTCACTTTAAGTTCTTAGAAACTTTTAATGAGGTTGATGCAAAAGTAGAAAATAATTTCCATAGTGCTGTTGTACTTTAAATGAGAAGTAAATGTAGGCATTATTATTGATGTGATTGTTATAGTTGGAGTAAAATTTATTCTTTTGGTTGTTAGAATATGCAGAAACTCCTATTCTAACAAAAAAATGATTTGCAATGAACATTCTAATGCAAGTTTAATACTTCGCTTAACTTATCCTCAATAATTTTCTTCTCATTACTACCAATAGTAGACAATCTCACCAATGGAATTCCGTACAACTCTAAGATACGATCCTTTTTAATATCACGTTCTGACTGACTCGTCCCCGATTTGTGGAATGCATAACCATCCGTCTCAATAGCCAATACCGGTTGTTTGCTCACACGATTGTAAATTAGAAAATCAATATGAGTATTTATATTTGCAGCATATTTGCTTTCCTCTTCATTCAATAAAGAATAATCCTGAATCAACATATAGAGTGGTAAATGGCAAATGATATTCAAATGACGCATATTGATATTTTCTTTCAGGATATCTTCGAGTAAGGCAAATGTAAGATTCTCGGAATCATATTCGGATATTTTTTTGTGCTTCTTCAAATAGGCTATTCGGGCATCTGTATATTGCTCATATAGATAATCGAATATAGAATGAATCTTACTGGTGGAAACAGTGCCATTGTTATATTCGATATAAGCGATCAAATCGCTGATATTGCAGTCTTTGGGTTGTTCGTTTCCCGATACGACTAAATAGAATTGTGACTTAGCCCGTGAAACAGCAACATTGAGCAGGTTGGGATCGTCGGAAAAGGAAGTGATGACATCGTCGACAGTGGTCATAATGATAGCATCCTTTTCTCTTCCCTGAAATTTGTGGACTGTTGCAACATCAATATCCTCTTCAAGTGCGGATTTTACTGCATCTACTTGTTTGTTATATGGAGCTATGACGCCAATTTCATCTGTTTCATAAGATAGATTCGGTAGTACTTCTTCTTTGATAACATCTATTTCCCGTTGATTCATGTGGCTGCGGGAGTGGTTACCTTTGGCTGTCCGTATGGCACAAATGACATCCTCTTCTCCTTTATCACGTGTCATGATGACAAGATCTCCACCATAAAATTTCTGATTACAGAAGTTGATGATTCGAGGATGGCATCGATAATGTTCCCGTAACAAGGTCTGCGGTACATTTGGAATAACTTTGCAGACGGATTGCAAAAAACTCATATTGGCACAATCATATTCCGGTTTAATCAGGCACGCATTGGCGATAAAGTTTAGCGTTTCCTTATTTTCTTCCGTGACCACATTGGGAAGTTGCATGGTGTCACCGACAATGATTGCATTTTTAGCACATGACAAGGCTAAAGCTCCGGTTTCAACGGAAACCTGTGACGCTTCATCCATAATGATATAATCATATACGGCATCTCGTTGCAGACTGCTTAATGATGAAAAGGTTG
This sequence comes from Bacteroides sp. AM54-2NS, assembly GCF_003602935.1. Taxonomy (NCBI): domain Bacteria; kingdom Pseudomonadati; phylum Bacteroidota; class Bacteroidia; order Bacteroidales; family Bacteroidaceae; genus Bacteroides; species Bacteroides sp. AM54-2NS. Next base: position 41,583 of record NZ_QTMZ01000007.1, on the reverse strand, counting down.
TACTTAAGATAATAGGGTATTCTTTTTGTACCTCTCGCCAATTATTTTTTAGATCAGGGAGCGTAAAGATGGGCTTGTCATGATTATTGCCATAGGTATGAAATAACTGATTCTTTAGATATTTCATTGATGTATTGGCCATTTGTCTAGCCATTCCTGCTGCATCTTTGTTGGCAAGCTCCTTTTCTAATGTGTCTATTTCAACTTCCAGTTCTGCATACTTTGTTTGGTAGAATAAGATTTGGAAGTCGGCGATAATCAAACTCATCTCCCGTTTATAGAAACCTTTATCGGGGATTTTACAAATCGCTTTGCTTCTGAATTTAAAGAATAACCATTTCAACCGTTGAATAAAAGCTGCTATTCCCCGAAGACTTGATGATTGCTCTTTTTCTGCAAATTGTTGACATTCATTCCATAAATTCAGAAGGTCTGCCGAGCTGGAACTCTTTCGTTGTTGGAGAGTAATTTCTTTTGTTCCGAACTCTTGCAGATAATGTTGCCACTCTATTTTTAAAGCTTGTATTTCCTGTCTTGCCATGGCAAGGCGTTCCTGTTTGGAAAATATGCTTTTTAGTTCTTCGGTCTGATGATGTATCTGATTGAGAAATTGAGGTTGGTCGGCATCTGCATCATGCCATGACTCAAAGTTCTCCGGATATTGTTTTTCCTCTTCTTGAGTTTCGATGAATTTCTCTTTGTTAGCTGTGCTGCCAAGCAATGCAACAATGAATCCCATATCGTATTTGGATAACTTCTCAAGTACATTGACAATGGCGGAGTTATTATTAGATACTACCTGAACAGTCTTACCACGCACAAGGATATTGGCAATGATGTTCAGAATCGTTTGTGTCTTTCCGGTTCCCGGAGGTCCTTGCACAACACTGATTTGATTCTCAAAAGCTGCCTGGACTGCTTTTTGCTGGCTTGCATTACAACCGAAAGGAAAAATCAAGGTTGAGGAAGTCTGGGTCTGCATTTTATATTTTTGAGGATTCAGATATACAGCAATTGCTCTGTTGCTTGCGATGAAATGAATCTTTTCATATTGTTTTGCCAATAGCTTCGTTCCGTCATCAGCTTTCAATTCGTTTGCATCGGCAACTTTCTTCAAATATTCGAATATACTTTTCGAACGACTCTCTCCCAAGCATGATTCGATAATTTCTAAGTCTTTTTCTCTGTAATCATACTCTTTACCATTCTGAAAACGAATGTGCCAATAGCTGTGTGATCCGGCCTTAAAAATAGATAAGGCTTTGATGTTTGATAAAGTTCTCCCTTTACTGATTATTTGATAATTATTGGGGTCCGGTTTGTCCGGATCAGTCAGCCAAAGGACATTTTCTTCTTTGTAAGTATACGCACTAGGAACATTTCGGAATACTATCTTATAGTTGCCATCATAATTCTGGCAGCTTTCTATTTCGGGAGTCCTGATTTGACCTTTTATAATAATCAGATTTTCGGAAGTATCTATCATAGGCTTGTGTGTAAATATAATAAGTCGTGCTGCTGTTTTTATTTATTATTTTGGATATAAAAGTAAGAATATTTTCCAGAATATCAAAGCTGAAGTAGAAAAAACAGTGAATGACTTTATTCAGCTTTGTATTCTTATAAATATAGAGTGAGATTCGGTTTGGGAGTATTGAACGTGATAAAAGAGATTTGTTTTGCCAATGAAATCATTATCTTTGCAAGGTATATATTAATGAACGAGGAGGATATTATGCTTGCATACACATATATTGAACACGGAAAGTTTGAATTGCAGGAGAAAGCGAGACCGGAAATAAAGGATTCACGGGATGCAATCGTGCGTGTAACACTTGGTAGCATCTGCACCAGTGATCTTCATATTAAACATGGCAGTGTGCCGCGTGCTGTGCCCGGAATAACTGTCGGGCATGAGATGGTAGGTGTGGTAGAACAAGTGGGGGCTGATGTCACTTTCGTGAAACCTGGTGACAGGGTGACTGTGAATGTCGAAACTTTCTGTGGTGAGTGTTTTTTCTGTAAGCATGGGTATGTGAATAACTGTACTGATCCCAATGGCGGTTGGGCTTTAGGTTGTCGAATTGATGGCGGTCAGGCGGAATATGTCAGAGTTCCTTATGCAGATCAAGGTTTGAACCGTATTCCTGATACTGTGAGTGATGAACAAGCCTTGTTTGTCGGTGATGTACTTGCAACAGGTTTTTGGGCAGCACGTATCTCGGAAATTATCGAGGAAGATACTGTTCTGATTATCGGTGCCGGACCTACCGGAGTTTGTACTTTGTTATGTGCGATGTTGAAGCACCCTAAACGTATTATTGTCTGTGAAAAGTCTCCTGAAAGAATTCGGTTTGTTCGCGAGCATTATCCTGATGTGTTAGTAACGGAGCCTGAACACTGCAAGGAATTTGTTCTCAAGAACAGTGACCATGGTGGTGCAGATGTTGTTTTGGAAGTAGCGGGGAGTGATGATTCTTTTCATTTGGCATGGGATTGTGCTCGTCCTAATGCTGTTGTCACCATAGTAGCCCTTTATGAACAGCCGCAGCTTCTTCCTTTACCTGATATGTATGGCAAGAATCTGATTTTTAAAACAGGGGGAGTGGATGGTTGTGACTGTGCCGAGATTCTCAAACTGATTGAGGAAGGGAAAATTGATACTACTCCTCTTGTTACACATCGATTTCCATTGAATGAGATTGAGGAGGCTTACCGTGTCTTTGAAAACAAGTTGGACGGGGTTATTAAAGTAGCTATATCAGTAAATAAATGAAAATTAAATAGAAATCGCATATGAAAAATATACTGATAGTGAGCAATAGTGATACGTGTCGCAGTCGTATGGCGCAAGAGATTTTAAACTCGTTCGGTAGAGGTATGAAGATTAGTACTGCCGGTGTTTTGGTTGGAAATTCTGTCCCTGATGTTGTTTGCCAGGTGATGGAACAGAATGGGTATGACTTTTCACGTAGAAAGCCTTGTGATGTTGCGACGTATGCCCAACAGACATGGGATTACGTCATTACTCTTTGCCCAGAAGCGGAGGAAGTGCAAAAGGAAATGCAGGGGGTAGTGAGAAAATATGTTTCTTTTAATTTTGCAGATCCTTTTCGGGGAGGTATTCATGCCGATGATGAACAGGAAGAACGGGTGGTGGTACTATATGACGCTATGCATAAAGAACTGTATGAGTTTTTTCGGAGTGAATTGATGGAAAAGTTGTTACCTCGCTGTTCCTGTGGCGCAAATACGTATTGTAGGTGTGAGTAGGAATATAAGTAAAATCATATATGTACATCATCCGGTGATGGTGGCAGATCTGTGTCATTTTGAACGCGAAGTTGCCAGAAAGCAATAGCGGATGCGGTGGCTACATTGAGAGAATCGACACCGTTTGCCATAGGAATGCGGACTACATAGTCCGCCTCATTGATTGTTTCGTTTTGAAGACCATCCCCCTCTGTTCCCATTACGATGGCTAACTTGGGTTCGGTTGCTAAGATAGGATTATCGATAGAGATTGATTTCTCCGTGAGTGCCATAGCGACTGTACGGAAACCCTGTTTACGCAACTCATTGGGAGAACCGTCCAACCAAGTCCATGGTATCAGGAAGACAGAACCCATCGAAACCCTGACTGCACGTCGGTTTAACGGATCACAAGAATTGCGTGTTAATAATATAGCATCTATTCCCAAGGCGGCTGCGGAACGGAAGATGGCTCCGATATTAGTAGCGTCTACCACGCCCTCAATGACTACGATCCGTCGAGCTTTCCGACACATCTCCTCTGCACTTGGTAGTGCCCGACGACGCATGGCACAGAGGACACCGCGCGTCAGTGTATATCCGGTCAATGTGGCAAGTAACTTTCTTTCACCGGTATAGACAGGTATATCACCACAACGTTCAATGATGCCAGCCGCATCACCAGTGATATGCTTCTGTTCACACAAGAGGGCTAAAGGCTCATAACCAGCATTCAGAGCTACATGGATAACTTTGGGGCTTTCTGCAATAAACAAACCTTTATCAGGCTCGATACGATTCCGTAATTGAGCTTCGGTGAGGGTACTGAATATTTCTACTCCGGAGTCTGTTAAGGATGATATTTCTATAATGGGCATAGTGATTTCTTTAAACGATCTATTTTATTGCAGCAATGATAGTATGCGCTTCTTACTTACCGATGCAGCATACATAGCTGCTTGAATGATAGATTGTTGCAATTTAATCGGTAGAAAAGTTGTTTTTGAACCTCTTGGACTTGTTTTTAAGGCTATATTACACTCTTTTCTCAATGAATCAGAACCATGAGGAAATATTGTGTCCTCAATGAAGTTCACCTATCTTCTATCCGACTACAAAGGTACAAAATTCCGTGATGTTTTCGCCTATAGTGTCAACTAAATGCAAGATATTTTCACGGATATTGTATGCTGACCAAAAGAGAAATATTCAGTTGAAGCCTTTTTTCTTTTCTTCCCCTCTGTTTGACTTGACTTTATTGCCCGTGTATATAATAACGGTCATTAAAGTCAAGTTGAGAGTGGAGTTATATCTTTTTCTTTTGGCAAGCAAAATAGTTCTTTGATATGATGAGTGTATGATGAACAATTTGCATTGTTTGTAACGAATAACATATTGTTTGTTGGTAGGTGTATATGGCGATTACAAACAACATTATAGCATTTAGTTTTTGGAAGTTTTTGCTCAAAATAGATTATGTATATAGTTAATAATGCCAAGACGTGCATTTTCCTATGTGTAATACATCATTAAATAAATAAAAAGTATTACTTTTGCATATTATATGATAGGTTGATTATGACAAAGTCATTAACATAGTCGCTTTGCACCTTAAATTGATGTAGTAATGGCAAAGAATACAATGGGAACCAAGCTTTCCCGAAAATTGGAGCAGAAGATGCAGATTGTAGGTGAGCAGATTAAGTTGGCTCGCTTACGTCGGAATCTGAGTGTGGCTCAGGTTGCTGAACGTGCCACCTGTTCACCGCTTACTGTGTCCCGAATAGAAAAAGGGATTCCTACTGTTGCAATAGGGATCTATCTACGTGTTTTGTACGCATTGCAACTTGACGATGATATTCTATTGCTTGCCAAAGAAGATAAAATGGGAAAAGCTTTGCAAGATTTGAGTTTGAAAACAAGAGAACGTGCATCAAAGAAAGAATAATCTATGAAAAAGTTGTATGTATATGCCGATTTCGATTGGCTCAAAGAAATGGAACTCATTGGAGAACTAGGCTATGAGTCTCTTCGTGGTGCGGACAGCTATAGTTTTACGTTCAATAATGAATGGTTAAGGCAGCACAGCGATCTGTTTTTGAGTGACGACCTGAATAATTACCCGGGACAACAATATACACAACCGAACAAGGATATATTCGGATGTTTTTCTGATGCTTTGCCGGATCGTTGGGGACGTACTTTGTTGTTGCGTCGAGAGCAAATTGCGGCAGCAGAAGAAAAGCGACCTGTAAGGAGATTGTCTTCTTTCGATTTCTTGACTGGTATCGATGATTTCTCCCGAATGGGGGGATTCCGTTTTAAGGAAGACCTCGATGGCGAATTTATCAATGTGAGTGAATCATTGAAAATTCCACCTTTGACGGATATTCGGGAACTGATTGCAGCCAGTGCCGAGATAGAAAAATGTGAAGAAAACAATATTCTCCCTGATAGGAAATGGATTGCACAACTTGTGCAACCGGGAACATCGTTGGGAGGTGCAAGACCTAAAGCAAATGTTGTAGATACAGATAAAGTTCTTTATGTGGCCAAGTTTCCATCGCGCAAGGATGACTATGATGTTGGACTTTGGGAGCATTTCAGTCATTTGCTTGCCACAAAAGCAGGGATAAACGCTGCAAAAACCAAAGTACTGGCAACTGGAGAGAGATATCATACATTGCTGTCACAACGCTTCGATAGAACCCAAGAAGGAAAACGCATTCATTTTGCATCTGCCATGACCTTGTTGGGGCTGAGTGATGGTGACAATGCAACTACCGGGCATGGCTATCTGGATATAGTCGACTTTATTATTCAGAGCTGTACCGATGTGGAGCGAAACCTACAGGAACTATACCGCCGTGTGGCTTTCAATATTTGTATCGGCAATACTGATGACCATTTTCGCAATCACGGTTTTCTTTTGACTGCAAAAGGTTGGACACTATCTCCTGCATATGACATGAATCCCACGCTGAGTGAGTATCAAAGTTTGCTTGTTTCATTAACTTCTAATAAAGCAGAGCTGAGTATCTTGCTGGATGCTTGCGAAGACTACATGCTAAACCGTAAAACAGCAGAAAAGATGATTTCGGGGGTGATTGAAGCTGTAAAAGGATGGCGCGAATTGGCAACACGATTAAGTATTTCCAAGAGAGAAGCGGATATGTTTGCCGGAGTGTTGGATGGGCGATATAAGGCGGAATGACTATTATAGTGTGCCAAATTACCAAGCAAAAATGTGCCAAATTACCAAGCGATACGAGATAGATGTCTGAGCTGTAAGTAGTTGAGCGATTGGATGCGATTAAACTTTGTATTATGCTGCGCGAACATAATGTTTGTGTAGCATAATTTTTTGAAAGGTGAAATTCATTGATGGAATGGATAAAAACAATACATGTGTTTTTTTGCATATCTTTATGCCAACTGTAGTCATTCCTTTAAACGATGTTTTTGTTGCTTATCTACTTGGCTATATGGGAAATTAGATGTATCTTTGTTTGCAATATAACGAGTATAATTTGAATACTGATGTCGAACAATCAACAAATAATGATGAATAGGATTAAGGCGGTACTGGCTGAAAGGCAACGAACCAATAGATGGTTGGCAACTCAAATGGGCAAATCAGAGAACACAATTTCAAGATGGTGTTCTAATAAATCGCAACCATCTATTATTCAATTGCAAGAAATAGCGAATTTGTTGGATGTTGACATTCGACAGTTGCTAACTACAACAAAAGATAATAATGTCTTATGATGCTCGGCTTATGAAAAAAATCGGTATAGACATTTTTTCAGGAGCAGGTGGATTAAGTCTGGGCGGCTCAATGGCGGGAATTAAGGTTCGCTATGCTATTGAGGTTAATCCTCATGCGGCCAAATCTTTTGAACTTAATCACAAAGGAGCAAAAGTAATATGTGGCGATATTCGGGATGTAAAAGCTATAGATTTCTTAAATAAGGACGAGGAAGTATTTATAATCATGGGAGGCCCTCCTTGTCAGGGATTTTCTATGTCAAATACGATGTCTCGCAATATGGACAATCCTAATAATTTATTGTTCAAAGAGTTTGTTCGTTTGGTCTCGGAAATAAAGCCTAGATGGTTTGTCCTTGAAAATGTTTGGGGAATGACTAAAATGAACAATGGAGAGACAATAGAAATGATAAAACATTGTTTTGAGGAGATAGAACCAGGCTATAAAGTCAAATGGAAGGTTCTATGGGCTGATGAATATGGTGTTCCACAAAGACGGATGAGAATGTTTATGGTCGGAAATAACCAAGGAATTGACTTTGAGTTTCCAAAGCCTTTTGATTATAAAGTGAGTGTAGAAGAAGCTATTGGAGATTTACCTGTTTTACATAATGGTGATATGATAGATTCATTGCCTTACACTAAGTCAATAAAGGAATCTAGCCCTTATGCGCAACAGATGAGAAAAGGTTCTGTAGAATCAAGGCAGAATTTTGTGTCAAAGAGTAACGATCTTGTGATGCAACGTTACAAATATATCGGTCAAGGTGAGAATTGGAGAGCTATTCCGGAGTTCTTGATGCAAAATTATTCAGACAAGACTCGTTGTCATAGTGGAATATATAAACGGCTGAAAGCAAATTGCCCTTCTGTTGTCATTTCAAACTATAGGAAGAGTATGCTAATTCATCCATATCAAGACAGAGGTTTATCGGTGAGGGAAGCGGCACGTTTACAAAGTTTTCCTGATACGTTTATCTTTCAAGGACCTCATATGAGCATACAGCAACAGATAGGTAATGCGGTTCCTCCGTTATTGTCTAAAGCAGTGATGGCGCAGATTATGGAATACGATTCATCATATAATAAGGAATAACTATGAGTACTTATAGACAAAGCATTCCACAAGCTGATACTCTTATGGGGTCTATGCGTTCAATGGGGTATTCTTTCGAAGCTGCTATTGCAGATATTATAGACAATAGTATCAGTGCAAATTGCAGCGTAGTCAAACTATTCTTCCCTTCAGAACCTACAGAGGATCTTGTTGTGGGAATCTTAGATGATGGAGAAGGAATGTCTGCAGACGTCCTTTTTGAGGCTATGAGGTATGGAAGTACGGACTCTGAACTTGAAAGAAATGCAAATGATTTGGGACGATTCGGTTTAGGAATGAAATCTGCCTCTTTGTCTCAATGTAGAATTTTGACGGTTGTCAGTTTGCAGGAAGAGAAGATTAGTAGCTATTCTTGGGATTATAATTATATTCAAAATAGAAAAGAGTGGGTGGTGAAGGAGCTGTCTAAAAATGAAATAAAAGCACTTCCTTATATTCACTCTCTCCTTGAATTGCCACATGGCACGCTTGTACTATGGCAGGATTTCGATGTGTTGGAGAAATCAAGTGGTGGAATGGTTTATGATGCTCTTGTTGAACTTAAAGAATCTGTAGCCAATAATATTGCTCTGATTTTCCATAACTTTCTTTCAGCAAAAGGTAAGGAGCAGATCAAGATGTACTTGAATAAAGGGAGGATAAAACCAATGGATCCTTTCCTTGAATCACATTCTAAGACAACAACGAAGAAAGCACGCTCCATTGCTATTCGGGACAGTAAGGGGCAAGAACGGCAAATCTGGGTTAAACCGTATATCTTGCCATTTGCAACAGATTTAAACGATGAACACAGAAAACTCATAGGAGGAGTAGAAACATTAAGAATCAAACAAGGTTTCTATGTTTATCGAAATAAACGTTTGATAATTTGGGGAACTTGGTTCGGGATGAAACCGCGTGGTGAACTCACAAAAAATGCTAGAGTTAGAGTAGATATTCCGAATTCACTTGATGACATATGGAGTATTGATATAAAGAAACAAACAGCTTCTATTCCAAAGCAAATTCAGCGTCAATTGCGCCAAACAGTGATTGATGCGATGGATATTTCTGTTAGGAAGCAAACCCATCGTGGTCGAAAAGAAAATGTTGAGGATATTGACTATATTTGGGATAGAATGGAAGGCAGAGGAAAGACTTTTTATTATCAAATCAATCGTGAGAGCAAAGTGTTCCAGATGGTGAGGGATAGAATGTCAGAAGAAGACTATACTCTGCTTGAGATGCTTTTGAAAGAAATTGAGCAAAACGTTCCGACTCAGCAGATTTACATTGACAAGTCTAATGATGCAATCAGTCAAGATGAACCAGATAATCGTGTCGATGAGATTTTCCAACTTGGGATTTATATGGTAAACTTGGCAAAATCTTTTAACAAGAAATCTATAATAGAGATTGTTTCTGATCTGATGAAATCAGAGCCATTCTGCAAATATAAAGTTGTTGAGGAAAAACTTTTAGATAACTACAAGGATGAAATTAACAAACGAAGCATATAATAAGATTCTACTCATAATTTCCGCACGTTTGGAACTTATGAAGGAACTGTCGGGCTTTGTTCCATCTTTGGAAAATATTAAGCCTGCGATTGAAGACGCAATAGCCTTCTCTGGTATTGATTGTGATGAGGAAGACAAAAATAAATTGTTGGAAGAAATAGAATACCGAGAGAAAATCACTCATGTATTGGGCAATATTATTTATGATGATTATGAACAAAAGAAGTGGTATTTCAATGATAAAGTAGATGACAGCTATTTTTGGGAGAGATATTATCGTTATTTAAAAGAACACACTTCAATTGACGACAAAAGTATTAATCTTTTGCACGAAAAGACATTGCCTGACATAATGAATTGTTTATACAATCCAAAGGAAGAATTTGAAGGTAAACGTTTGAAGAGGGGCTTAATAATTGGTGATGTACAGTCTGGTAAAACCGCTACATATTCAGGTCTGATTTGTAAAGCAGCTGATGCAGGATATAAAGTTGTTATTCTTCTAGCTGGTATAACAGAAAGTCTTCGTCAGCAAACACAGGAACGTATTGATGAAAGTGTTGTTGGGTACACTATTCGTAAGGTTGAAAAACATATTCGCGAGGGGAAGGTAGGAGTTGGTAAAGACAACAAGCAACGTAGAGCTACTTCTTTTACTACATGTGTAAAAGATTTTGTTAAAGGGAGTAATTTGATTTCAACGACTTTATCGGAGCATAATTCTCTGGTCCTTTTTGTCGTTAAAAAAAATGTATCAGTCTGACAAAATTGCATGATTGGTTGAAAAACCAGAATATGGATGTTCGTACAAATAGTATAAACCATCCAATGCTTCTTATTGACGATGAGGCAGACAATGCATCGGTTAATACAAAAAAAGATAATACAGATCCAACTAAGACAAACGCTATAATTCGTAAGATTTGCAATCTTTTTCAGACTGCGAATTATATTGGTTTTACTGCTACTCCATTTGCAAATGTTTTTATAGATCCGGATTCGGTGGACAGTATGAAGAATGCAGATTTGTTTCCAGAGCATTTCATATATACGTTACCGACCCCTTCCTCATATATTGGTGCTGATAAAATTTTTAATGAGGATAAAGAGTACTATCGCAATTTACGTTTTATAACTGATGTTGAAGAACCAGACTACACTTCAGATGAATATAGGACTGATTTACACGAAAATATAGAAGAACTTAATTCTGGGACATTCTACTCTCGTCACAAAAAAGAATGGAATGGAGTCTTGCCAAATTCGCTGAAGGAGTCCATCTATTGTTATTATCTGGCAAATGTTATTCGAGATTTAAGAGGACATGCCTCTAAACCAAGAAGTATGTTGGTTAATATGTCTCGTTTCATAAGGGTGCAACAGGTGATTAAGGAACATATTGAAGAAATACAGAACAACTTTATTCAAATACTAAAATACAACTTTGACGAAGATACCTCAAAGAATGCTCATCTGTCACTGTATAAAGAACTGAAACGACTTTGGAAAAAACATTTTGATAATATTACTGATATCTGTTTTATTGATGTTATAAAAAAGAAGAATTTATTAGGTGCTGTGTTCGATATTGAAGCTGATGTTCCAAAGATGGAAATTATCGTTGTTAATGGTAGTAGCGCAAGCAAATTAGATTACAAATCTAATTCTTCGTTGAGAGTAATTGCTATTGGAGGACTTGCTCTTTCGCGAGGTCTCACATTAGAGGGCTTACTTGTAAGCTATTTCTATCGAAACACTGCAACATTTGATGTGTTGATGCAGATGGGGCGTTGGTTTGGTTATCGACCTGGTTATGCCGATTTGTTCCAAATATGGACAAGCCAAGCAAGTGCAACTTGGTATAGAGAAATAGCGACAGCCACCACCGAATTGAAAGCAGATATTAAGAAAATGTTTGAGCAACATCTTACTCCTAAAGATTTCGGTATTAAAGTTCGTGACTATTGTGACGAATTACAGATAACAGCTAACAATAAGATGCGGACCGCGTACGAATTGTTGATGATGGAATCCTACTATGGAAATATCTGTGATACCCCTTACCTTAGTGTCAAGGTGGAACATAATGAAGAGAACTGGAATCAAGTAAAATGTTTTACTGCCCACCTGTTTGAAAATGATTATAAATTTGGTTTCGCGAATGTCGACAAATACAAAGATGAGGATGTATGTTCAGATATTGATAAATCTAGATATTTTTCTGATGTGTCCAAAGAATTAGTGGTAGACTTCCTGTCTAATATAAAATGTTCATTAGCTAACATGAAATTTAACCGGCAAAACTTAATTGATTTTATTTGCGACAAAGAAACAGAAGGAGTAGATAAATGGGATATTGTTTTCGAGGTGGTGATGGGCAGACCTTTTATGACATACCAGGACTTGAATGATACGTTGTCCGAAACGTCAGATTGAGGAACATGATCATGTAATTCAAATTTCGAGTCGTCGTAGGATTCTTGGTTTACGAGAAGGAAAGTTCTGCTTAAGCCAAGATGAGATAGATTTGGCAGAAAAACGATGCAGAGAAGTTTGGGCGAGAGAAGGTTCTGAGTTTGAAGGACGGCATATTCCTATTAAAGCATATTTTGAGCATCTTCCACACAGAAAACCTGTATTGATAATTATGCTCATCGAACCGGTAGAGCCAGAAAATATTGAAGCCAACAAGAATGCCTTAAAATTCATAGAGAAACTTAATGGCAATAAAATGATAGCTTTTGCTATTGGTTTCCCTGGATTAAAAGAAACAGGTAAAACTAAGAAATATAAAGTTAATAAAACATATTATCAGCTTAACATGCTTGATGAACCAGACGAAATAGAAGAGGATGAAGAATAAATTATCTACAACATTCTCGCAAGGATTCCAAAGCGGAACTTTTATCCGTGTTGGTGAAAACCGCGACCTCAGTCTTTTTGTAGGAAAGGATGAGAAAGGAAACTATGCCTTTGATTTTAGAGGTACATACGTTCCAGTTAGAATATCTCAGTCGGATGTGATTACAGTACAGCAGGGAAAGAGTGGCGAGAATTATATTCTTCGCTTTTCACTCTGTAATTCAGAGCTACTGGAATATTTTAGTACGTTTTGCCAGGATTTGCTCGATTCTACGGAAGCTATTAAGGACGATGAAGATGCTTATAAAACACTTTGTTCAAGATATTTCTCATGGAAAAAATTGTTCCGACCCAATAATGGTGGAATGAATGACAATGAGGTAATGGGGTTGATAGGCGAACTGCTTTTTATGCAGGATTATATGATTCCTCACTATGGTGTGGATATGGCATTAGATAGCTGGATGGGTCCAGAAAAGACCCATAAGGACTATTCTACTGAGAGTGTTTGGTATGAGATAAAGGCAATAAGTGCAGGCAAAGATTCTGTAAAGATTTCATCACTTGAGCAACTGGATGGAGATGACGAGGGCTATCTTGCTATTTATTGTTTGGAAAAGATGAGTCCAACATTCAGTGGTATAAAATTGAATGTACTGGTTCAAAACCTAATGGCAAAAATGGGGACAGCTCAAAATAGAGAGACTTTCATGTCTAAACTGAGTATGTACGAATTCGATTTCTCTCCAGAATACGACAAATTCGTATTTACGAATGTGGGATTCTCAATGTACAATGTAAGCAACGATTTCCCTCGCCTATGCAGAAAAAACATACCGAATGCAATAAACAGAATTCAGTACGAGATTTTTCTTTCTGAATTAGAAGAATATAACTTTAAATCCGTTACACTATGGAGATTGAAGAATATAGAGCGCAATTTATTGATCAGCTTAGATTTGATGCCGATCACGAAGGAACAGAACCGGAAACTCAGTTTATTCTAAAAACATTAGAAGAACTGGAATCTATCGGGGAATTTAATGATCCGATGCCGATGTCTATTGAAATGAGAGGCAAGCGTGGTCGTATCATGGCTTTTGATGCTTATGCTTACGACGAAGCTGACAGTGCACTCATATTGATTGCAAGTGATTTTACCAATGAGCGTGATGCCGTAAACACGTTGACCAACACCCGCATCATGGATTTGTATACTCACATGTGCAATTTCCTTGACGAAGTTGTCAACGGCAAGATGAGTGACTATTGTGACGATTCCGATCCTGCCATTATTTTAGCAAAAGAATTTCGAAAGAAAATTGGCAAAGGAATGTTGGACACAGAGATTCTTCGCTTCAAGTTTTATATTATTTCTAACTCGATTCTTAGTAAACAGGTGAAGAACGTCTCTCAAGAAGATTTTCTTGAGAGACCGGTAGAGTTAAATATCTGGACGCTGGAACGGCTGTTCCAAACATTTATGTCCGATGCAAGTGAGATTGTTGAGTTTGATACAAAAGATTTTGATTGCGAGGGGATTCAATATCTAAAAGCAGATTTAGGAGATAGTAGCGACTATGATGCATATCTTGGAATTGTTCCAGGAAAGTTCTTGGCAGATATCTATTTGAAATATGGGAGTAAATTATTGCAAGGCAATGTGCGGGCTTTCCTGAGTGTTCGTGGTAAGGTAAACAAGGGTATCCGAAATACTATCATTAATAGTCCAGAGAATTTCTTTACCTATAATAACGGCATTGCTATTGTTGCCCGTTCAATAGGTTTTTCTGCAGATAACACTCGAATTACTCATTTTAAGGATTTACAAATTATAAATGGTGGTCAGACAACCGCTTCGTTAGCTAATGCAATTATTCGCAAAGAGGACAAAAAAGGCATGGACAATTTGTTTGTTCCGATGAAGCTGACTGTGCTGAATGTGGACAACGATATGTCGGAGGAAGATGTTGAACGTTATAACAATATTACTAAAACAATCTCAAAATGTGCTAATTGCCAAAATCCTGTTTCGGATGCCGATTTTTTCTCTAATCACCCATTCCATGTAATGATGGAGAAACTATCGCAAAAGGTTCTTGCTCCTCCTGTTGCCGGCAAACCATATCAGACTCGTTGGTTCTACGAGCGTTCTCGTGGAAAATGGGAACAGGAACAAATGAAACTTACACAAGCGCAACGAAAAACCTTCTGCGAGAAAAGTCCGAAAAATCAGGTTGTCAAGAAGGAAAAGCTGGCGAAATGTTTGAATACTATTCGTATGAATCCTCACCAGGTTTGTCAAAGCTCTGCCATCAACTTCAATCGTTTTGCGGATTATGTTGAAGAACTTTATGATAAATCAAAGGATAGTATTAATGAGGTGTTCTTTAAGAAAGGAATCTGCTCCGTCATTATGTTTGATGAATTGGACGTAATGATCAATAAGTCCGAATGGTATCCTAAAGGAGGAGATAAAGCTCAGATTGTGCCATACACAATTGCAAAACTGATATCAATTTTGCCAAAGGATGCCGATCTTGACTGGGTTACGATTTGGAATAAACAGACACTGTATCCGGCTCTTGCAAATGAGTTGATTCGTTTAGCTTTTGATACACAGAAGTTTTTGACAAAACAAGCTGGTGGAGGCCTTGTTAGAACGATATCCAGAACGCTTGCAGTTTGGGATGACTATAAGAAAGTTCCGTTTGAACTCTCTGACGAATTTATTAAATCCCTTGTTTCCCAAAAGGAGATTAAAACAACAGAAGCTGCTGCTAAACGAGTGCACAAATTCAATTCAAACATTGAAGTAAGCGTTGAGATATTTAATTTGGGTGCTGACTATTGGATGAGGGTTTATAACGAACTTTTAAAAGAAAATGTTCTCCCGTACGGAGACCTTGATTTTATTAAGTCTATTGCAACTAGATTTATAGCTAAAATGGTTCTTCCTTCGTCTGCCCAATGTAAGAGACTCTTGAAGATTGTCAGCAATGTTGAAGATAAGGGATATGTAATGCCGTAAATAATGTAAAATGAATTTAGAAGAATATTTTGAAACAAAAAACAGTCAGGATTTTCCATCGGAAAAAGACTATGTTGCTATATATCGCACTTTTAAACAGTTTATGAATTCAGAGATCCATAATGAAGTTAAAGCGATTACTACAAGACTGGATAATACTGTGTATCTGAATGATCACAGTGCTAATCATGTAAAAATGGTTATGGTTAAAGTATCTTCCATACTGAAAGATTGTTCATACCTTACTCCATATGAATGCTTTATACTATTGGTCGCGATTCAAATTCATGATGCGGGACATATCTTTAATGGCAGAGACGGTCATGAAAAATCTGGCAGATATCTTCTGGAAAATTTAAACGTTGATACAATTGAGAGAAAAATTATTGGGGATATAGCTAAAGCGCATTCAGGCAAAAATGATCCGATTGGAAATTTGCCATACAAGACCTCTATCTCGGGGCATGATGTGAGAATCCGTGAACTAGCAGCTTTGTTAAGATTTGGTGATGAACTTGCGGATGAAAACAGTCGTGCGTCTTCTTACTTGCTAAAAAAGGACTTAATACCTGAGGATAGCAAATTGTATCATGCTTTCTCTGAAAGTTTGTACAACTTCAATCCAGATAAAGAAAGTCATTGTATTCAGATGGGCTTTTCTCTCACTAAGAATCAAGTTCAAAATAGATATAAGAAAGGTGAGTCTTCTATTTATTTGTTGGATGAAATATATACAAGAACATTCAAGACATTCCAGGAATGTTTGTACTATAATCGTTTTGTTAGCTATGAGTATCAATTCCATTCGATTATTATTTCTATAGAATTTATAGATGAAGGGTTTGAACCTTTCTTTGATACAATATCTTATCGTATAGAGGAAAAGGGATATCCAACGTTATCAATAAATAATGTTTTTGAGTATTGTGGGGCACAATTAGAACGAAGTAACAACAAATTAACAGGTGATTATGTTCATCAATGTGTAAATAGTTCATTATGAAAGAAAATCCATTTGAAATAAAGACTCCAGAACAGAACTCCGCTCAGGATGTTGTCGATTTATTTGTTGATGTTTTTCCTGACTTTTATCAAGTATTAGAAAAAGGACATACATTTATTAATGGTCCAAGAGGTTCAGGTAAAAGTATGATGTTCCGCTACATACAACCAGATTGTCAGTGTTTAGCCAAGCATTGCCAAATATCTGAGCTGGATTATTTTGCTGTATACGTTCCTATAAAACTAACAAATATAAATATTCCTGACTTGGCACGCCTTGAGACTCATGCCGAAATTATATTAAATGAGCACTTGTTAACGACATACGTAATGTCTAATGTGTATAAGTCGGTTGGATGCTATTTGGGGAATATATTAAATGATTATAAAGAGCAGATATGGCAATATTATAATACTGATTTTCGGGATGTTCTTTCTTACTGCGGTGTTAACAACATTGTTGAATTACCAAACGATACAGACAAGGATGGACTAACAATGATGGAGTTAATGGCAAAAGAGGTAGAACGGATAAATCGTTCCTGTCGAATCTATTGCAATAAAATAGCTTTGTCAAAAGATACTTCTATTCCATATGATGGACCAATTGTTGATTTCATAGATTTTATGAAACCACTACTTGTGTCTTTAAAATCTTTACCATTTTTTCCTCAAGATAAACCTTTGTATATTTTGATTGACGATGCTGGCTATCTAAATGTGGCTCAAACAAAGGTGTTGAACACTTGGGTGTCATATCGCACAACAAAAGACATATGTTTTAAGATCTCTACCCAGTTAGATTATAAAACACATTTGACGAATAACGAGAAAAGAATAGACGCACCTCATGATTATTCTGAGATAAACATTTCTACAGTTTATTCAAGTAGTAAAAGTAAGTATAATGAACGACTTCAAGAAATTGTTAAGAAAAGACTAAAGAGATATTTGCACCTTGATATTGAGACAAAAGATTTCTTTCCAGAGGATAAAGAACAAGAGCTAAAGATTCAAGAGATATATAATCAGATGTTGATAGATTATGCAGATCCTGAGAAAAAATATGCAGGTGGGGATGCAGCAAGACGCTATGCAAGACCTGAATATATAACACGGTTGCAACAGAATCATAAAGCAGGCTCTACATATAGCTATGCTGGTTTTGATCAACTTGTAGCTGTGTCTTCTGGTATTATTCGACATTTCTTAGCTCCTGCGCAAGAAATGTATTCGTTAGCAATTACAGAACTTGGAGCAAATGAAGATAATATTACCAGCATCAAACCTTCTATTCAAGATGAAGTTATAAAAAAATACTCCAACAACTATTTGGTTGGTGAGTTTGAAAAACTAAAAAAAGATATTGACAATAATAACACTAGGCAAATACAATTGGAAAAATTATATCGAATGATAGACTCTTTGGGACAATTATTTCATTTGCAGCTTACTTCTAATTCCTCAGAAAGAAGAGTGTTCTCTGTGGCAATTACAGATACTCCAGATGACGAAATGAATGAAATAATTGACATGGGAGAACAGCTGGGTTATTTCCATAAAAGTACAATTGGAAATAAAACAGGTACTGGAAGAAACCGCTTAATCATATTAAGTAGAATTTTGGCACCTCATTTCAAGTTGGATGCTACAAGTTTTGCCGGTTACAAGTTTATGGATAGCGCCAAATTGAGAATGGCAATGATTGATACTAAGAGATTTTTAGCACAGTTTAAATTTACCGAAGATGACAGTTCTTCGGCTACTCAATTACTATTGTTTGACGGTAATAATCCTATTTAAGATATGAAAAAAATATTAATAAACAGTATAGATAAAGAGATAGTTAACGATTCTTTGTTTATTTGTAGTTCAAGTTTTGAGAAAAGATGTTTAATAATACCTAATGAGATTTCCAAGAATGAATCTATTGAGGCTGTTATTTGCTACTTTCCAAATAACTATACAGAAACAGAGAAGAATGCTGAGAGTTTAAAAGAACTATTCATAGGACGATCTTCTATCATAGAACTCTCTCTTGAGAATCCGTTGGATAATTATGATAATTTGTTTGATGCAATAACAACAAGCAAAAAAGAACACCTATATGTTGATGTATCAACATTTACTAGAGAAACATTGTTGATAATAATAAAAATCTTATCCTCTTCAATAGTTGAATTTACTGATATACATCTGTGTTATTGTCCGTCGAGTAGATACTCATCCTATGAAGAGGGTACTTCGTTACCTTGGCTTAGTAAAGGGGTAAGGACAATACGTTCTGTTGTTGGCTATTCTGGCGATATGTCACCAATAAAGGATTTGTTACTAATTATATTAGTCGGTTTTGAATATGAACGTGCTCAAACATTGATAGAGGTTTTCGAGCCTAGTAAGTTATATTTAGGTATGGCTTCGCCAACAGAAAGTCATAATGAATCTCTAAGCGAAATTAATCGTTCGAATTTCGAAAAATTACTTGAAAAAAATTCTCGAGCTTCAAATTTTCAATTCTCATGTAAAAATCTGGAGCAAAATATCAAAGAAATTGGTAAGATTGTTGACGAGAATAGGAAAGATTATAATATAGTAATCAGTCCAATGAACAATAAACTATCAACTCTTTCTATAGCGGCTATTGCTCAGAAATATCCTGATGTGCAAATTTGTTACGCTTTAGCAAATCAGTATAATACTGAATCCTATTCGAATCCGGAAGATTATATATATATGCTACCAATCGATGAAATAATAAAAAAAATGAAATGAAAATCATCAATAAACGTTGCATAAATTAGGAACATTATTTTGTGCAATATCTTTCAAGTAGCATTCGTCAAATACAATGAACGTTGTCCGGATGAACAAGCCGAAAAAATGGCTAATTTGACAAAATATGGTACTTACAATACGAAACATATATGGATGTTAAGGTACGGGATGTCATTTGAAGATATTGAATTGTTAGAAGACTATATTGAATCAATTGATGAACGAGGAATAATAGTAATGCAAGAATTCTCGAATCTTCCACAAAAAGTAAAGGGATGTATAGATAGATTTGTAGAATAATAGATAACTGTCAGTAATATGTTAATAAATGGATAAATTGACCAAGGAACAGCGTCATCGTTGCATGTCTGCGATAAAGGGCAAGAACACAAAACCGGAATTATTGGTGAGAAAGTTCTTGTTCGGCCGTGGCTTTCGGTATAGGTTGAATCACCCACGTCTTCCCGGACATCCCGACTTGGTTTTACGCAAATACAGAACTGTTATTTTCGTAAACGGCTGTTTCTGGCATGGTCACGAAGGATGCAAATATTATGTTCTACCAAAGACAAATGTTGAATTTTGGAAGAATAAAATTGAGCGTAATCGGAGTAGAGATATAGAGGAACGGCAACAGCTAACTTCAATGGGTTGGCATTGTATTACCGTTTGGGAATGTCAGTTGAAACCGAAAGTCTGCCAACAGACTTTAGAGGCTTTAGAATACATGCTTTACCATATTTATCTTGAGGATAGAAGAATCAAATCATATGAGACAACTGAAGAAGAATATAGCATGGTGGCAGAACCCGTTGAAAGTTATGGCAAATCGAAATGAATAATTGCGAAGGTGATAATCTAAATTATGGCAAAGAATATAGAAATACGAAATAGTACGGCTGAGTTTCTCATCTTTTTGCTTGAAGGCAAGGAGGATGGGATTCAGGTGATGTATAAGGATGAAACCATTTGGGCAACGCAAAAGGCAATGGCGCAGCTTTTTGATTGCTCTACTGACAATATTGGACTGCACTTAAAAAATATATTTGCATCCGGGGAACTTGTCAAGGATTCAGTTACCGAGAAAAACTCGGCAACTGCCGCAGACGGGAAGAATTATCAAACGATGTTCTATAATCTTGATGCCATTATCAGTGTTGGATATAGAGTCAACTCGGTTCGTGCCACTCAGTTCCGGCAGTGGTGTACGTTTGTACTCCGTCAGTTTGCCATCCGTGGATATGTACTTGATCATAAGCGAATGGAGAACGGGGCTTTCTTAGGTGTAGATTACTTTGAACATTTGCTTGCCGAAATAAGGGAGATAAGGCTGAGTGAGCGTCGTTTTTATCAGAAACTGACCGATATTTATGCTACGGCTATAGACTATAACAAAGATGCTCCGACAACCCGTCTTTTCTTCAAGAAGGTACAGAACAAAATGCACTATGCTGTGCATGGGCATACTGCTGCGGAGTTGATAGTCGAACGAGCCGATGCGAATAAGGAACACATGGGATTGACCACTTGGGAAAACGCTCCGAATGGAAAAATTGTCAAAACAGATGTGTCTGTAGCAAAGAACTATTTGCGAGAAAAAGAATTAGAAGAAATGGGTAGGATAGTCAATGCGTCGCTTGATATGGCAGAAAGTATGGCTATGCGTCATATACCTATGACAATGGAAGATTGGGCAAAGCAAATAGACAAATTCATTAATTTATTTGAGAGCCCGATATTACAGGATAGCGGAAAGGTTTCTGCCGAATATGCCAAAGAGTTTGCTGAATCAGAGTTTGAAAAGTACAGGATCATTCAAGACCGTCTTTTTCAATCTGACTTTGATAGATTTGAAGATAATAGTCTTCCTGCATTGGATATTGAATAATTATAATGTCATTTTGAGATTGGCAAAATCGCCTTTGGGATATGGCAGATTCATGTCGTTAAATTGGCAAGTGTTCGGACAATAGTTCTGTGTTCATCATCTAGTATCTGCATTTATGGTGACCGATGTTACTCCAGTATACCACTTAAAAGCAAGAAAAGAGTTCACATAAGAGTTCATAAAAGAACCAGTAGGGTTCATAAAAGAGTTCGTAAAAGCACTACTGAAATACACCCCCAAACCGCAATAATGCCAAATTCAGCTTGCAGAGGATTGGCAAAGTCTCACGAGCGATTTATCGCTTGGGGTATTAGGCTCCCCATACAATATAATGTCTGTACAACGGGCAAGCCCAATCAATGGCAGCGACCAGTTCCGTGGATTATCATGAAACCAGTCGTTGCACTTAGACTTTGACTTATATACGAATGGACACTTTTAGAATAAAGTCAAGTGGAGAGTCAATAGTGATAATCCGGCATGAACCGATAAATGCCACGGCTTTCCTGAACCACCATCCGTTTGTTCGTGAGAAACTGAATTATCTTCACAATCTTGTTGTGATTAAATTTCGTTCCTGCCAGTTCGTAGGCTGTGGTCAGTTCTTCTTCCAAAGCCTTATATCCCGAAATCGTCTCTTTTCCGTCAAAAGCCAATTCAAGAGCTTTGCGATGGATGGCTTCATGGATGTCTTTATAAGGGGAGAACGGTTCCAGTTTGGGACGCCTACGCTCTTTTTTGTCGGCACATAGTCCGGCAGAAGTTCGGGAAGTGATTGGGCATTGATGCAGAAGGCGAATGGCAGGAAGTCCTTTGAACGGGTATGCACACTTTCCACTTTGCTGATGTTACTGTCGTCCTTGTCCTTCTCAATATGGATGACCGTTTCCGCTTTGTTGTTGATTTCCGTGCCAATGTGTCCACGGGCGTTTTCATCGCTTTTGTTCTGATGAAGGATGGTGTGAAGATGAATCTGGTATTCGTCAGTCCACTGCATGAGTTTGGAGATTACGCACGTGGCTTCGCTCGGAGAATTAATGTCATAGACCAAGTCGCGGATTCCGTCAATCACCACGAAACCGAGACCCTCAATCTGACTGATTGCATCATCTATGATAGCCAAACGCTCCTTGGGGTTGAACTTGCGTAGTGCGAGAAAATAGAAACGGTCGCAATCCTCATTAGTCGGCAACTCTGCCAGTTTCATGATACGATGCATCACAATCATACAATGGTTTTGACTTTGTTCTGTGTCGATGTAAAGGATGCGGTTCTTTCCTTCAGGGAAGTCCGTTGTGTAGTTAAGAACTTCCTTCCCTGACAAAGCTGCTGCCACCATAGCTGACACATTGAAAGTCTTTTTGCTTTTAGCTTTGCCTATGGATGCACTGAAATTTCCCAATGTCCCGATAGGTACTCCGCCTATTTTCAGAACTTCCGGCTCCTGTTCGTACTCCTTTTCCAAACTGAGCATGGTATCTTGCCATCTTGTAGCGACCTGAGCAAGATCTTCAATGGGTGCTACCGTTTCCATACTCACCAGCTTTTAGGATTGGCTTTGCGACGTGTAGTTGCAAGCATTCGGGCGTGTTCTTCCTCTATGCTTATAGGCGATTCTCCTTTTCTGCCGCTTTCCAACCATTTGTCCAATTCATCACGATAGACAAACAAGTGTTTTCCTTGTTTGATGATTGGAATACCACCATGCTTGGCTTTGTAATAAAAGGATGATTTCGAGATACCTAAATATTCGCAGACTTCATCAACGGTCATTGGAACATGGGTGTCTTTTTTTACCTCGTTATGCTGCTGATGAAGTTTTTCTGTCAGCAGATTTTCCATACTTGAGATTCTCTCGCAGAGTTCGCCTACCACTTCCGGTAGGTCATTGAAGGTCAGTTTGTCTTTTTGCATATATAACATTGTTTTTGTTAAACATGCTGCAAACCAACACAATGATGTAATGCTGACAACTATCAGAAGGCAATAATATTTCAGTCTGTGTTGAATAATCCTAATCGGTTGAATTTGCTTTTTATTCTTGGGCTTCTTTCATACATTTGAAGTGATAATCTCCGGTTTTAGGAATATCAAGGGCTATTTTGCAAACTCCGCATGTCCGGAGATTTTTAGCCAGATATTTAATCGAAGCATCTTTTAGTTCATGTGGGAATATAGTATGTATGAATGTTGCTCTATCTATAAGAGAAATGCCCAATCTCTCTCCGATGTTCCATACGAAATGCATCAGATCAATAGAACGGAGGGAATTATCTACTTTTGAACGGATTGGCTTGTATAAATCAAACTGTCCGTGCGCAAAATACTCTATGTTTTCATGCAGAATTTCAAGATCTTCTTTTGAGAGAAATTCCGTCATTACAAATGTGGTATATTCATGAATGACACGCTTAATGTCTGCCTGCCTTTCGGCTTTTTTACGTTCAATTTCGGCGATACGCACTTCATAATTATCCATATAATCATGTTTTACAACTAAGTTTTCCGGATTTATATCCTTGTCCTTTGGGCACTCCGGATTAATCTCCTTAATTTGTTCGGGTAGAGGTCTTACTTGCTTGCCAAAAGACAAACCCAATTCATTCTTTGTAATGAATCGGAAAAAGAAACGCTGAAGTACTCCACAGGCGAGTATCATTGCCGTGATATATAAAATAGCTGGAGTGGAATACTCCATCAGGTTGATATGGCAACTGAGATATAAATAGGAATCTGTTGCCCAGTAAAGGATGACACTTACTGAAAGTATGAAACTGGTTCTTTGAGGAGAGATTTTAATACTATTCGTCATAAACTGATACTGTTTGAGTTTTACAATAAGACAAATGTATATGCAGATTTCCAAATAGTTGCTGTTTGTAATAGATAATCGTTCAGAATTTAAGAAAAAATACGCTCAGAGTATGATTTGATGCAAAATATCATACTCTGAGCTGTAAAAACGGGATTATTTGAACCTTAATTCTTACTTGCGGATTAAAGAGATTCTGTTGCTGGCTTCACGCTTGTTACTGTCCACAACTTTCATGTACCGTTGTGTCGTGGTGATACTTTTATGTGCCATATTACTTTGAATGGTACGTATATCTGTGCCGGCTGCTCCTTGAAGTGTTGCATATGTTCTTCGGTAGGAGTGGAAAGTGATATTCTTGGTGATACCGGCTTCGCGAATCCATTCTTTCATGGGATGCTGTGTCCAACTTCGTTTCAATCCTTTAAATACTAATCCGTTTTTTTCCGGAGAATAGCCGATTAATTGCAGGGCTTCGTCGCTGATTGGAATGATGTCCTCTGTTTTGGTCTTTTGGGTAATTGTATGGACACATTTCCCTCCGGCTGCAAAGTCAACGATTTCATGCCATTGTAACGATAGTATATCGCTGATTCTGAGACTAGTCAAACATGAAAACAATGCTGCTGTCTTCAGAATCGGCTTTTTGCAAGGTGTCTCAGCCAATTTGTAAAGTTCTTCCACACTTAGATAGTCTTTTGGAGTATCTTCTGTTTCGATTTTATCCAAAAAGTCATTGATATTGGTTTTGATTAGCCGATTGCGATAAAGGATTTTCAAAAGTCCCCTGAATGTTGACCAATAGCCGGAAGCAGAGTTCTTTGAAATGCGACCGTCACGCCTGAGTTGCTTGGCATTTAGCAGATACTCCCGGAACTTATTACAAAGGTCAATATCAATTTCTTCAAAAGTACATTTGCCATGAACGAAGTTGTAGAAATGGTGGTACACAAATTCCCACTTTTGGTCATGCTTGCGAAGTTGCTTGCGATAGTATTCCAGAAAATCCGCTTTGAGTTTGTGCCTGTCAAAGAAATCATACCTGTCATTTACGATAGATTCAAAGCGTCGACATCGGATGGCTTCTGCCTTTTCAGACATAGTGGCATTGAAGTTGCGTTCGCGCTCATTCTTGGGATTGGCATAAATATAAATGTTCAATCCTTCGTGGCGGATGGTTTTCATTGTTTCCTGGTTACGATAGCCCGGATAATAATCCAGATAGTAAGAAAGCATCCCGTTTTTCAAAGGACGTGTTCTCAATGTTACTGTTTTACATTCTAACATAGTTACAATTATTATTGGTTTATACTTGATTTGCTGCAAATGTCCGTAATGGCTTGACACAGACAATGCTCATTTTTAGAATCATTTTCTGGTCTGCCTAAATTCAGGATTAGTCTTATTTTCGGGCTCCCATTACATGGTCAAATTCCACTTTCAGGAATCTCACGAAACGACCTTTCTTTTCACGTTTGATTTCGTGGAATTGTAAAACTCCATAAACAGAATCTCTGGAAAGACTATATTTCTTCATGGCTTCCTGTACGGTATAGTATTCCGATGAATCATCTTCTGTTGTTTTCTTCGACAGATCAAAGTGCAGTTTGGAATAGAATATCTGACCATGTTCTTTCTTTGAGGGGATATTGTTTCGATAGACATGAGAACGGATAGCGACACGTGTCATTCCATACTTTTTCTCTATATCTTCCGGTGTGTACCATTCTGTCAATGCATCATCCGTCTTGTATTTGGCAAAGACAGCATCAATATGTTTCTTGCTGTAATAATTGAATTGACGGATTCTGACTTTGGGAATATCACGTTCTCTTGTGTAAGTCCATACCCATTTTGTGTTGACCTTATATTTCTCGGCAATTTGCTCGGCAGTATAATACTCGCTCATGTCAAATTCGTCCTTTGGAACAATACGTTCATAAGGCTTTGTCTTTAACATTAGCTCAATATCCGCACGCCGAATGAGAGATTTCTTCCCACTGATTCGTGAAGCTCTTAGCTTGGATTCCTTCACCAATTTATAAACATACTGGCGAGTTACACCCATTAACTGTGCCGCTTGTGCAAAAGAGAAGAAGTCTTGTCCTTCTGCTGCCTGTTTGGGCTCCAGCAGTTCCTGTATCTTTTTCAGTTGGCGTTTACGTTCTCGAATACGTTCCTTGTAGCCGAGATTGGAGCACTGGTGACTGCAATAGCAAGTCGTTGTTTTCTTCGCAATGAATGGTTTTCCACACCATTGGCAAATCTTTCTTACTTCCATATTTTTCTATTTTTAATTGAGGTATATCTCTTTATTTCTCCTCTTTTTTGTCAACACACGTAAACCATTGTCAACACACGACAACAAATGCGTCACTGTGACATCGGGGACAAATCCCAATTTGTTTCGCGGTAGAAATACGGTAGAAAAATATGGTGAACAACACTATCCAATCGCTATGAACTGGATTTGGGGTAAATAAAAAAGCCGCTGAAATTCAGCGACTTCATTATAGTTGGTTCTAATTCGTTGCGGTTAATTGCGATATATCATTTGCCGATGCAAAAATGTTGAAAGATATTTTGAAGCACCATATCATTCGTAACCTCCCCCGCTATGTCCGAAATAAAGAAGATACACTCTCGTATGTCTTGCGAAAGAAAATCCCCGGAAATCTGCGAATCAAGTCCGTTTTGTACTCTATGAATAGCTTCCAAAGCTTTGTTTAAAGCTTCGTAATGTCTTACGTTTGTCACAATAATATCATTCTGTGTCACTGTAGGCAAGTGTGCAGCATCAATAAGCATTTTTTGTAGCTCACTTGTATTCTTCCGTTGTTTGGCCGAGATGAAAATAGATTCCGTAGATTCTTTGGGGAAGTCTTTTAATAAAGATAATACATTCTCTTTCTGTTTATCTTCAATCAAATCAGTCTTATTGAATACAACAATCAAATGTTTTCCTTCACAACGTGGAATTATTTTCTCCGATAACTGTTCAATTTGAGAAGCGGCATTCACAGCATCTACCATCCAAAGAACAATCTCCGCCTGATCCAACTTCTGAAAAGTACGTTCAATACCCAAACTTTCAATCGTGTCATTGGTTTCCCGGATTCCGGCGGTATCAATGAACCGGAAAGTGATTCCTCCGATATTGACAGTATCTTCGATTACATCACGTGTTGTCCCGTGAATATCACTGACAATGGCTTTATCCTCATTCAATAATACATTCAGTAAAGTCGATTTTCCGGCATTTGTTTCACCGATGATAGCTACGGGAACACCATTCTTAATGGCGTTGCCGACACTAAATGAATGAGCCAACCGCGAAATGACCTGTTCAATTTCATCTGCCAGTTTCCTTAATGCCGAACGATCGGCAAATTCCACATCCTCTTCGCTGAAATCCAACTCCAATTCAATCATGGAAGTGAAATTCAACAACTTGTTGCGTAGATCTGTCAGCTCTTTACTGAATCCACCCCGCATCTGGCTCATTGCCAATCGGTGAGTGGCAGCAGATGAAGAAGCAATCAAGTCCGCCACAGCTTCTGCCTGACTTAAATCCATCTTTCCATTGAGGAAAGCACGTTGTGTATATTCTCCCGGCTGGGCCATGCGGCAACCGTTTTTAATAAGCAACTGCATCACCTGTTGAAGAATATAAGTGGAACCATGACACGTGATTTCCGTGCTGTCTTCTCCCGTATATGAATGAGGAGCACGGAAAAGGCTGACGAGCACTTCATCAATCATCTCGTCTTCGTCATAAATACGCCCGAATGTCAAAGTATATGGTTTTTGTTCGCTCAATAATTTGCCAGCTTTGGCTGGCTTGAAGATGCTGCCGGTAATAGAAATAGCTTCCGGACCGGAAACGCGGATGCTTCCGATAGCACCGCCTTGAGCGGTAGCGATGGCACAGATAGTATCTTGAATCATTGTTTTTTCTTTTTGGATGAGCAAAGATAATTGTTTCTAAGTAAAAAACAGAAAATTGAGCACAACTTGTGCTTTATTTGTTTATATTTGCTGCCGTGCAGTGGTACACCAAACAAAATAAAACAATAATGCTTATGGAACCAGCGATTAATTTATATTCTTCCAATGAAAAGAGTGAACTCATACGGGAGAACTCACAAGAAATACTTTCTGTCCTTGCAGCTCATCAAATAGCTTTGTGGGAATATGATATCATTACGGGCAAATGCTCCTTTTCAAACGATTATTTTTTTACACTGGGATTAAAGGATGCCGGGATCATTTTTGAAGATATAGATGATTTCTATCGGTTTATTCATCCGGAAGATATTGAATTCTATAAACAAGCCTTTGCAGAAATGCTTTCATCAGACTCTAAGACCTCACAAATTAGAGTTCGTTGTATAAGTGAACAAGGGAAAGTAATTTGGCTGGAAGATCATTTTCTGTCTTACAAAGAGAGTTGCGAAAGTCATCCGGGTAAACTGCTGGCATATACGGTGAACGTCACTTCACAATGCGAAAAGGAGCAACATATCAAATATCTGGAAGAGTATAATCGCAAAATAATTGAAGCATTGCCGGAATTCATTTTTATTTTTGATGATAATTTCTTTATTACCGATGTCCTGATGGCACCGGGAACGATATTGCTTCACCCTGTGGAAGTGCTACGCGGAGCAGATGGACGATCTATTTATTCACCGGAGGTTAGCGACTTGTTTATTTGTAACATTAGGGAATGTTTGCGTGATGGTAAGTTGAAGGAAATAGAATATCCGCTTGAAGTGGATGGAAGTCTGCATTATTTTCAGGCACGTATCGCCCCCTTTGAAGGAAACAGGGTACTTGCCTTGATACATGACATCGGAGACCGGATTCAGCGTTCGCAGGAATTGATCGAAGCTAAACGTCGTGCGGAAGATGCTGATAAAATGAAGTCGGTCTTTTTAGCTAATATGAGCCATGAAATTCGTACTCCGTTGAATGCTATTGTTGGTTTTTCGGAGATTATCGCAGTGACAGAAAGTGAAGAAGAGAAAATGGAGTATCTGGAAATTATTCAGAAAAACAGTAACTTGTTATTACAGTTAATCAATGATATTTTAGACCTTTCCCGTATTGAATCCGGCAAATCGGAAATGCATTTCCAGCAGGTTGAGATTGCAGGACTAGTGGAAGAAGTGGAAAAAGTGCACCAGCTGAAGATGAAGTCGAATGTAGAATTGAAAGTGATTCGTCCCGAAGGAGATACTGGACTTCTACTGATCGTAACCGTGTGATGCAGGTATTGTTCAATTTCTTGTCGAACGCGATTAAAAATACGGAAAAGGGAAGTATAACTTTAGGCTTGAAACATGAAGGACCTGGCTGAAACTGTATGTCAGCGATACGGGTTGCGGTATATCCAAAGAGAAACTCCCTCAAATTTTCACCCGGTTTGAGAAACTGAATGATTTTGTGCAAGGCACCGGATTAGGGCTTTCAATTTGTAAAAGCATTGTAGAACGACTGGGCGGCCGTATCGAGGTAACTTCAGAATTGGGGCAGGGGAGTACGTTTGCACTCTATTTGCCTTATCAGGAAGTACCGAAAGAAGTTGCTGAAAGAAGCCTCTCACATAAGAAGAACGTCGATGAGGATAAACGTAAAAAGATATTGGTGGTAGAAGACATTGAGTCGAACTTTGTCCAACTTAATATTCTTCTGAATAAGGAATATATTATTTCATGGGTACGCAACGGACAGGAAGCCATCAATAGTTTTATCCGCGAAAAGCCGGATTTGATTCTGATGGATATTCGTATGCCGATCATGGACGGTATTCAAGCCACTGAAAAGATCCGTACTATTTCTCTGACTGTGCCTATTATTGCAGTGACCGCGTATGCTTTCTATACTGAACAGCAACAGGCTATTCAGGCAGGATGCAACGCTGTTATCTCAAAGCCCTATTCTTTGGAAAGGTTGAAAGAGACAATAGAATCTTATATCGGATAATTAATTTTCTAAAAGAGAACTAACATTCTGAATGTTGTAGTGTTATTTATTATATAGTAGTAACATTATAATATATTAGAATATGGAGAAAGTAAAAAAGATAGTCCTTATCGGGGCAAGCGGCTTTGTGGGATCTGCCTTCTGAATGAAGCATTGAATCGTGATCTCGAGGTTACGGCAGTAGTTCGTCATCCGGAAAAGATAAAGATAGAGAATGAAAATCTGAAAGTGGTGAAAGCCGATGTCTCCGCGCTTGATGAAGTGACTGCCGTTTGTAAAGGTGCAGATGCGGTTATTAGTGCATTCAATCCGGGATGGAATAATCCTGATATATACGATGAAACAATCAAAGTTTATCTGACCATTATTGATGGAGTGAAGAAAGCGGGTGTTAATCGCTTTTTGATGGTGGGCGGTGCCGGTTCTTTGTTTATCGCTCCGGGCTTGCGTCTGATGGATTCCGGTGAGGTACCCGAAAATATATTGCCGGGAGTGAAAGCTCTAGGAGAGTTTTATCTGAACTTTTTAAAGAAAGAAAAGGAAATAGACTGGGTATTTTTCTCTCCGGCAGCGGATATGCGTCCGGGAGTACGTACAGGACGTTATCGGTTGGGAAAAGATGATATGATTGTAGATATTGTAGGAAACAGCCATATCTCTGTTGAAGATTATGCCGCCGCCATGATTGATGAACTGGAATATCCGAAACACCACCAGGAGAGATTTACGATTGGTTATTAATAAAAAAACAATGGCTTGAATCCACACATATTATCAGTGAAAGATTCAAGCCATTATACATTCTTTTAATTGCAATTTTATTCTTTCGATTACAATTTAATCCTCCTGAATATAGATTTATATCCTGTCAAGTACTGTCTTAATTAGCGTATCGATTGTATTCTTATATCCGGTGTTGGCCTCTTTGATAAGTCGGTTGGCTATCACCATGCAGACGGTCATTGCCTTGTGTCCCATCAACCGGCTAAGTCCTGCCAAAGCCGAACTTTCCATTTCGAAGTTGGTAATTTTGTAACCTTTATATTCGAACGCTTCAATCTTATCATTCTGTTTCGGGTCTGCTAACGGGATACGAAGTTCACGTCCTTGAGGACCGAAGAAACCTCCGGCAGCGATTGTCACTCCACGTACCATGTCGTCTTTGGCGATCCGGTCAATCAATTCTTCATTGGCATCAATGACGTAAGGAGCAGGAGCGCACATATTTCCCGACCAACCCATGTGATTGAGGAAAGCACGTTCGAAAGGCAAATCGCATACGGCATTACGTCCGGCATAGAAATTCAGTAACCCGTCGAAACCGATGGACTTTTGCGAACATACAAAAGTTCCGACAGGCGTATTGGGTTGTAGGCCGCCACATGTGCCGATACGCACTAATTCCAGTTGGCGGAACTGATCCTTTTCTTCACGGGTGACAAAGTCGATATTGGCGAGTGCATCTAATTCATTCATTACGATGTCGATGTTATCGCAACCGATTCCTGTAGAGACTACCGTAATCCGTTTACCTTTGTAAGTACCCGTGATGGTTTTGAATTCGCGGCTTTCCACTTCACATTCTTTGTTTTCGAAATGAGAAGCTACGAGTGCTACACGTCCGGGGTCACCTACTAGGATTACTTTATCTGCCAACCATTCGGGTTTTACGTGAAGATGGAATACTGAACCGTCTTCATTGATTATCAATTCAGAGGATGGAAAGTACTTTTTCATGTCATTGAAAGGTTTTAGTTTTATAATAGGATTGTATCTATAAATAGAAACGCCGGAACCGGATTTAAGTTCAGAAGAAGTCTCTTTCTTTTTCCATAGAAAAGGAGAGAACGTCTTGCGACTGAAATGAAATCGGATTCCAGCGTTTGTGAACGATTATTTGCTCAATGGCTGATTGCCAGCATTGCCTGTTGTCGGCTTGGCGATATTCTCACGCATGGAAGTATCAGCTTCGATATTCTTCATGCGATAATAATCCATGATGCCTAAGTTTCCACTGCGGAAAGCTTCAGCCATTGCTTTAGGAACTTCAGCTTCTGCTTCGATCACTTTGGCACGAGCTTCCTGTGCTTTTGCTTTCATTTCCTGTTCGGAAGCTACTGCCATAGCACGGCGCTCTTCAGCTTTTGCCTGTGCAATATTCTTATCTGCATTAGCCTGATCGATTTGCAGAGCCGCACCGATGTTCTTACCTATGTCGATGTCCGCAATATCAATAGACAGAATCTCGAAAGCAGTTCCTGCGTCCAGACCTTTACGAAGTACAAGTTTAGAGATAGAATCCGGATTCTCCAATACCGATTTATGGTTTTCAGAAGAACCGATAGACGAAACGATACCTTCACCTACACGGGCAAGGATCGTATCTTCACCTGCACCACCGACCAGCTGGCGGATATTGGCACGTACTGTAACACGAGCCTTAGCTATCAACTGGATACCGTCTTTCGCAACAGCCGTTACAGGAGGAGTATCAATCACTTTCGGGTTTACAGACATCTGTACAGCTTCGAATACGTCACGTCCTGCCAGGTCGATAGCAGTAGCCATCTGGAAAGGCAATTCGATGTTGGCTTTCGATGCCGATACTAAGGCGTGAACTACCTTTTCTACGTGTCCGCCAGCCAGATAATGGGCTTCCAGTTCGTCGCGGGTGATATTTTTCAGACCGGCTTTGTGGGCTTCGATCATTCCCGGAACGATGATATACGGCGGAACGTTACGTATACGCATTAAGAATAGTTGTATCAGCGAGATGTTAACTCCCGAAACTTTAGCCGACAACCAAAGGAAGAACGGCACGTAATGGAAAAATATTATCAAGAAGATAATACCTCCGGCTATCAGAAAGATAGGCAAGTAGAAAGATGATTCCATTGATGTTTTTATTAAGTGAATATTATTCTTTGTGTTTCTCAACCATGATTGTACCGTCGGTGATCCGGCTTACGATTATCGGAGTCTTCTCATTGAGGAACCCGTCTATTGACTTTACCTCTACAATTTTTCCGTTAATCTCGGCATAACCGATTTGTGCCAGGCGGGTAGTACTGATTCCTATATCACCCACTTTGACGCTATCTTCTGCGCTACGGTCTACTTTTGAATCGATATCTTTTTTCAACGCCAGTTTGTCCAGCATTTTCGATCGCATAAACCAAATCAGTGATCCGATACAGGCAACCGCTGATATGCCAAGAGTGACAAATCCTCCTGCCATACCTAAATTGGTGAATGCATAGTAGTTGGCATACAGGATGCAAACCAATGCAGAAATTCCGGCCAGACTAATGCCCGGGATGACGAACAGTTCTACCAGAAACAGTATGACTGCGGCAATAATGAGAACGGCGATAATGAGTATATCCATAGTTCAGAGTTATTATTTATTTTGTTTTTTCTGCATTACGTACATTCACTTCGAGAGCATCGAGTTCTTCGGACATTTGCAGTATCCGCTTTTCGAGGTCGAGAATGGCAGGAGCCATTTTGGCTTTTCCCTGTTGGTTGGCACCGGCATATTGTTGACGAAGGCCGTTCAGCTTTTCTTCTTGTTGATAATAGTCTTTTTCCATCTGCTGATAGCGTTGGAAAAGTGTCTTGGCTTTTGCGGATTTAAAGTCGCTCATCAGATAGTAAGTCGTATGGTCGTCAATGACAAACTCAAAGTCCATGGCACGGCGTTCTTTGGGCTTATGACTGATAGCAGCTTTCAATCGTTGCAGTGCTTCGGTAACCGCTTGTTTATCCTTCCAGGTTTCTTTCAGCGAATGAATCTGTGCCAGACGAATGATCTCTTGCTGCTCCATTGCTTCATAATTATAAGTCTGTTTGGAAGTGTTAGGGATGAATACATAAATACATATCTTCCTTCCGGTTGGAAACGGTCGGAAGCAAACCATCCGAGGTTGTTGTATTCATCGATGACGTACATATAATCGTTGTACGGCGAGTTGAACGGCATACCCACATTTTCCGGAACAAGATAAGTGTCGGTATTCGTGTTGTAGCGAGTGACAAAAATATCATAGCCACCCAATCCCTCGCCATCGCTGGCGTAATAAACGGTGACTCCATCCGATAGAACAAACGGATAATTCGCATTCCCGGAAGCATTGATACTACCCGGTAACGGACGTCCGTCACTCCATTCATTCAACAACTTGTTCTTTGAAAAGATATCAAGATTACCTTTCTCGCCCTTTTCGCTATAATAAATTTTATTTCCGATTTCTGTTTCATAAACAGTTCCCGGATGATCTCCTTCTGTCTTGAAGAATTCATTGAAAGTAAACAGTTTGCCCGATTCTTCGCTGATCTTGTAAGCGTTCAGGAAAGTTGCTTTGTCCACAACGAAACTGTCGATGATACATACTTCCTCAACCCCCTTCAACATACGAAGGTCAGATTTGCTTTTCTCCAGAAGTTTCTCCGCTTCTTCCGTCGGTTTCTTGCGTTTACTTAAGTCTGCGATGTATTCTTCAAAGCAGTTCACTGCGTCTTCAAAGCGGTACGTCTCATTATATGCTTGTCCCAAATAGAGTTGTCCACCGGTGATACGTTTCTTTACCGCTATTTCAAGAGGTTTCACCGCCTCTTCCGCCTCTCCGGTTTTCAGGCAACATACGCCATACCAATAATTATAATTCCCGTTCGACGGTTGTGATTTAGTATACTTCTTAAAAACTGGTTTGGCTTGTTCGTACTCACCTTTGGTAAATAAGGTGCGTGCCTGTTCCAACGTTTGTGCAGAGACTTCGCAAAGGAAGAGGCTGCAAATTAAAAATAGAATATATTTTCCTTTCATCGTTTTGAGCGTTTATGAGTGACGGGTAGATTGAAAACATCGCTGCTTTCGGGCACCGGTCCATTTATCAATTGTTCAAAAGTACAAATTTATTAGAAATAAACCCTTTTTCAGTGATTCTATTATGTTAATTCTTCTTTAAATCATTCTTTTCGCTTACTTTTGCAGCCGATTTTTAAAGATATGACACAATTTACGGAAGAAGAGAAAACCATTCGCCGCATTGAACGGCGGTTTAGCAAAGGAGTGGTGCAATATGGATTGATAGAAGAAGGAGACAAAATCCTTATCGGACTATCGGGAGGAAAAGATTCGTTGGCGCTTGTGGAACTGTTGGGGAGACGCGCACGTATCTATAAACCTCGCTTTTCTGTCGTTGCCGTCCATGTAGTGATGAAGAATATTCCTTATCAGAGTGATACGGAATATTTGAAAGCGCACTGTGAGACGTATGGAGTTCCCTTTGTGCAGTATGAGACAGCTTTTGATCCTGCTACCGACACACGTAAATCTCCCTGCTTCCTCTGTTCATGGAACCGTCGGAAAGCCCTGTTCACAGTTGCCAAGGAACACGGATGCAATAAAATCGCTCTCGGTCACCATATGGATGATATTTTGGAAACTTTATTGATGAATATCACTTATCAGGGAGCTTTCAGTACAATGCCGCCCCGGTTGATGATGAAGAAGTTTGATATGACAATTATTCGTCCGATGTGTCTGGTCCATGAAGCTGATTTGGTAGAATTGGCAGCTTTGCGTCATTATCAGAAGCAAGTGAAGAATTGTCCTTATGAATCGCAGTCCAGCCGGAGTGATATGAAAGGAATTTTACGGCAGTTGGAAGCGATGAACCCGGAAGCTCGTTATAGCCTTTGGAGCAGTATGACTAATGTACAGGAGGAATTATTACCAGATAAAATAGATTAATTTGAATAGATTGTTATGAAAGGATTCTATACCATTTTGTTACTGATTGTATCTAATGTCTTTATGACATTTGCTTGGTACGGACATTTAAAGATGAAACAGGAGTACAGTTGGTTCGCAGCTCTTCCGCTGATTGGTGTGATTGCGTTCAGCTGGGCGATCGCCTTTTTTGAATATTCCTGTCAGATACCGGCCAATCGCATTGGCTTTATAGGCAATGGAGGCCCGTTTTCATTGATGCAACTAAAAGTCATTCAAGAGGTAATAACACTTGTTATTTTTACAGTGTTCACTACCATCTTCTTTAAAGGTGAGGCTTTACATTGGAATCATCTGGCTGCATTTATTTGTCTGATTGCAGCAGTGTATTTCGTGTTTATGAAATAGATATTTGCCAATTGAATAGAGG
This sequence comes from Bacteroides sp. AM54-2NS, assembly GCF_003602935.1. NCBI lineage: Bacteria > Pseudomonadati > Bacteroidota > Bacteroidia > Bacteroidales > Bacteroidaceae > Bacteroides > Bacteroides sp. AM54-2NS. The sequence continues at coordinate 5,422 of NZ_QTMZ01000007.1, read as the reverse complement.
TTCTGTTTTACTCAAGTAGAACCTCTGTTTGTATAATATATATATTACGGAGTAGTTATGTATTTTTTCATTCCCTCCGTATAATAAGTCTTGAACTCTCCATTTTCTCCACTATAAATAAAGTAGGCGTCAATCGTTGTATCCGCTTTGCAGAAAGCTTCCGCTTCTTCCAGTCCCATCACCATGAAGGCGGTGGCAAGGGCGTCGGCAGTCATACAGTCTTTGGCGATTACCGTAGAGGACAAGATATTGTGTTGTACCGGATAGCCAGTTCTAGGGTCAATCGTATGGGCGTATTTCTTCCCATCCTTATAATAATAATTGCGATAGTTTCCGGAAGTAGCCAAGCCTAAATCTGTTATCTCAAGAATTGTCTGTAAGTCTTGGTTTACGGCCAGTGAATCGTCGATGGGCTTATTGATTCCAATGCGCCATAAGCCTTTGGAAGGATTTTTCCCTTTCACTACCACCTCGCCGCCTATATCTACCATATAGTTTTTTATTCCCTTACGGTCGAGCAGTTGTGCAATTACGTCTACCGAATACCCTTTGGCCACGGCACTACAACTTAACATAGTACGAGGATCCTGTTTGATAACTTTGCCGTTATCCATTTTCACTTTTTCATATCCGGTGATTTGTAACAGACTGTCTATCATTAATGAATCAGGAAAAGCACCTTTTTTGAAACCGAATCCCCAAGCATTGGCAAGAGGGGCTACTGTAATGTCGAAAGCACCCTTTGTCTCGCGGGAAATTTCCATCGAGCGATGGAAGCATTTCTGGAAAAACTATCAGTCACCAGCTCTTCATTGCGGTTGACGCGACTGATAACAGAACTGTCATTGAATGGCGATAAAGATTGGTCGAAGCGTTTTAGTTCAGCTTCTATTTCCGGTTTTAAGTCACCGTCATGCTGATAAGTAATTTTATATACTGTCCCAAACACCAAACCTTTGACACTGTAATAGCCAACTTGTTGATTATGTCTGACTAATATCCAGATAGTTGCCAAAATCAGGAAAGCCAGCCAAAGGAAACTTTTTTTTGTTTTCATACGCTCTTCTATTTGATGAGAAAACTCGTTTTATTGAAGAAATAAATGTTCAATTAATATCTTTAGTCCGATAATGACTAGAATGATACCTCCCCATAACTCTGCTTTCAGTTTCCGGGCGATGCCGCAGCCACATTGGATACCAAAGATCAGACCGATGAGTGACATGACAAATGAAACAAACCCGATGATGCTGATAGGAGGAAGGATTTCGGTATAGTCCTGAACTCCCAGAAAGGCAAAGGAAATGCCGATTGCCAATGCATCAATACTTGTGGCTATTGCCATAGTCAATACCACTTTCGGATTTGCCGGATTGAACAGTTTACAACATTCTTCTTCTTTGAAAGATTCTAAAATCATTCGTCCGCCTAAGAAGGCAAGGATCGCGAAAGCAATCCAATGGTCTACACTTTCTATAAGATGACTGAATGTCTTTGCACACATCCATCCGATAAATGGCATGATTGCCTGAAAAAAGCCGAAAGCAAAAGCCATGATTAGCATGGGTTTCCAACGGGTACGTTTCAAAATAATACCGCTTGCAATTGAGACAGCGAAACAATCCATCGCCAGACCTATTGCAAGCAGCCAAATCTCTAGTCCTGTCATTGTATTCTAAAGAGGCAATTTATAAATAAGGGAATAAGTGATTCCCATGTTATTTGATTTAAACTTTCCGTAACCGGGCACGTACCATGGGTCTCCATATTCTCCGGTAGATGCTTTGGTTTTGTATTTCATACGTACCGACCACCCCATGTTGAAGTTTTTGTAAATACGTACTTTGACGCCTAAAACGATTTCCAGCCATTGCACCGATCCTTTCATACCCAGATGGCTGAATGGCACACTTCCTCCCCAATAACCGTCTTCCAAACTGGGGTTACCTATTACATCTCCCCAGATAGGATCATCTGCCGGCATTGTGGAAACATCATATTTAAATGAACTGAATGCATAGCGAAGTCCTGCATACAAGTAGCTATTCTTCTCTTTTTTCTTTGCCATGGTGTTGTAGTCCACACCGATTCGGAAGAATGGGGCCATTTTGCTCTTATAGTGTATGCCTGTTTCGCTCCAGGTATCTGTTCCTCCCATACCAAACTCAATAGTAGGGATGAATTTATTCTTGAGGTTAACGGCTACGCTGACTTCAGAACTCATAAAGTCGCCTCCCAGCAGCTTGCTTCCAACGCCATATAAATCCACACCGACATACGTACCATTGTAGAGCGGAATGGTATCTATCTCGGCAACCTCTTTTTTCTTCTGATCTCTTTTGGGCGTTTGCGCCGGACGTTGCTGTTGTGCCAGCAACGGAAGCCCAATGCAAAAGAGCAGAAGCAGACTAATTAGTCGTTTCATCAGGTGTGCGTTCTGGCCGATAATTATAGAATATCTGCAAGTTCTCGATTTCATTTGTATTGGCTTCTTTATTTTTTATATGAAGAGAATCTATCTGGTCCGGCTGCCCGTTGCCATAGGGAGGAGGGTTACCCGGTCTTCCCGGTTTTCCAAATTTAGCGCTGATTATATTTTGTTTCATCATATAACCACATTCCATGGACTGGAAATAAGGAGTATTTTGTTGTACAATGTATAATGTGTCAAAATCTTTTTCTCTACGTTTGGGATCGTATCTGAATATGAACACAGTAGTGTCACTTGTGTATCGTAGTGGTAACATCAGGGTATGCACATTCTTTTCATTGTTCAGAATGATAGAGTCGGTGCCTAATGCTGTGATTGTTAATGAATCAAGCGTGTCTTTTAATGCAATAGTAGGGTTATCCGGATTAATGGTATATATTGTGCAGTACATCATCGGACGTCCTGCCAATGAGCAATCGTTCTCATCCGAGCAGGCACTGTGTAAGCTGACTGCACCGCCAATGATAGTCAATATGAGAAAGATACGAATTAAATTCTTCATAGTCAGTTTATTGAATGTGAATCAAATTTTCTTTTCTATCTGATAGTTATTCCGTTCCGGTGCATTGCGCGAGATGAGTTCGCCAAGGAATCCGGCTAAGAATAATTGCGTACCTATAATCATTGCCGTAAGTGACAAATAGAAATAGGGAGAGTCGGTCACCAGTCGGTAGGGGAGACCGTTGTACATGGCATATAGTTTACTGGCACCTACGATGATGACAGAAATCATTCCTATCAGAAACATCAATGATCCCAACAGTCCGAAGAAATGCATCGGCTTGATGCCGAATCTGGAGAGGAACCAAAGAGAGAGTAAATCCAGATACCCGTTTACGAAACGGTTCAGTCCGAATTTTGTTGTGCCGTATTTACGCGCCTGGTGGTGTACCACCTTTTCACCGATTTTCTTGAATCCGGCGTTCTTTGCCAAATAAGGTATATAACGATGCATCTCACCGTACACTTCGATATGTTTTACGACCTCTTTGCGATAGGCTTTCAATCCGCAGTTGAAGTCGTGCAGGTTTTTGATGCCTGATACTTTGCGGGCAGTAGCATTAAACAACTTGGTGGGCAGTGTTTTTGAAATAGGATCATATCTCTTTTGCTTCCAGCCGGATACCAGGTCGTAGCCATCCTTTGTAATCATCCGGTAAAGTTCGGGGATTTCGTCTGGGCTATCTTGTAGGTCCGCATCCATCGTTATGACTACGTTTCCTTCCGCTTCAGCGAATCCACAGTAGAGTGCAGGTGATTTACCGTAGTTACGGCGGAATTTGATACCTTTTACATGTTCCGATTGAGCTTTAAACTTTTCGATCACTTCCCATGAATGGTCGGTACTTCCATCGTTAACGAAAATCACTTCGAATGAGAATCCGTTGGCTTGCATTACCCGTTCTATCCAAGCATAGAGTTCGGGTAGTGACTCTTCTTCATTGAATAATGGGATTACAACTGATATATCCATTTTTTTATTACTAATTACTTACGAATTATAAATTACGATTGAGACACTCCGTCATTTTCCGGTTTGGCCTTTTTCATTACCATCAATGCGGTGGGAATGGCCAGGATACTTCCCCAAAATACATCCCATGACAATAGTTGCATGGTGATATTGATGGAAGTAAGTGAACGGGCGGTATCTATTGTTTCTTTTATAACTTCTTTGTTTTCTATCAGAGCCGGGGTGTTGGTCATCAGTTCGTCCCACAACTGGATGTAAGAGTTGATGATAAATCCATGATCGATGAATTGGAAATAGGCGTAGTGAGCCACAGCTACCAGCAGAGAAGCAAACATATACATAAATATGGTAAAGAGCATGGCATGTGAAAATTGGATACTTCCTCCGCAAATCTTATCCCGGTACATTTTCGCATAGTGATATCCGATGAAAGGTACGGACAATGTCAGGATTACAAATAAAAGCGAAAGGAAAGGTATGTGGAATCCCAGCGGAAATAATATGAACTTCAATATCCAGTAGATTCCCATATACGTGCCAAAATGCATGGCATATTTTTGTAAATAGCTTCTGTTCTCTGTCATCTTCATTTATAAATTGCGCACAAAGGTACAAATAATATCGGTTGGTAGGGGAAATCTGGTTGTTAAAGTTAATAAAGCAGAGGAAGTTGTTGTCTGAATATTTTTTTGCAATTTTAATTGCCTGAAATGTAGCCTGTTAGTCTTTTGTTAGTAAAAAAGTTGTCTGCAGCTATTGCAGAATACATAAAAATGTCTACCTTTGCAACCGCAAAACGGGTAAGTCCTATACGGCCAGCTCCCTTCGAATCCTCCAGGGCTTGATCGCAGCAAAGGTAGTTGGTTGTAGCGGCGCGATATAGATAGCTTACCCACCCGCCTCTTTAGCTCAGTTGGCCAGAGCACGTGATTTGTAATCTCGGGGTCGTTGGTTCGAATCCGACAAGAGGCTCAAAAAAGGATATATAACAAATCCAAGAAAAAAGCATTCAGGTATTAGTCTGGATGCTTTTTTATATATATTCGCATATTATCGAAATACACAGTTCCCTAATTGTTGTAATATCCCATTTTTAAGAAAAGCAAAGATTTACAGTTTCTTTTTGATTCATTATTGTTATTCATTCTTGTATATTATGCTCAGGATAGGATCTGAGTAAAAGCATCACATTGGATAAATGGCGTTGCAATATTCCATGAAGTTGCTTGATGATATTTATATTCCCGGAGAGAAAAAGGCTCAGTCTGAAACCTTGGGGGATTGCGTTAAAATTCTTATTTTTGCATCATGAAAACATCCTCTTCCCAAACGATTGATCCTGTTGCTTCTTTAAGCTTGTTCTTGCCTTCAGGAATCCTTGATTACTTTACCCTAGTCAATCATGTTTCTCAGGATACTTGCTTTATTCTTTATTTAGAGGAGAAAGCCACTATTCC
>NZ_QTMZ01000069.1:0-20802 GCF_003602935.1 Bacteroides sp. AM54-2NS | reverse complement strand
TCGCATCGCAAAAATAGAATAAATAAATTTAAAATACGATAGTTCCTCGAACTTTTTTCTCGTACAAAAATGATAAATAACTATTTAGAAAGGCAAATTAAGGAAAATTTTCCTTATCAGCCAACTTTAGAGCAGGAAATTGCTGTAAAATCTCTTTCAGAGTTTCTGCTGTCCACACTGGCAGATGAAGTCTTTATCTTAAGAGGCTATGCTGGTACTGGTAAAACATCGTTGGTAGGGGCATTGGTGAAAACGATGGATCAGCTGCAGCAGAAATCTGTATTGTTGGCTCCTACAGGACGTGCGGCAAAAGTTTTTTCAGCGTATGCAGGACATCCGGCTTTTACTATTCATAAAAAAATATATAGACAACAATCTTTTTCTAATGAGCTTAGTAACTTTTCGATCAATGACAATTTAGCTACCAATACATTGTTTATTGTCGACGAGGCTTCCATGATTTCAAACGAAGGACTGTCGGGCAGTATGTTTGGAACAGGACGTTTATTGGATGATTTGGTGCAATTTGTTTATTCAGGACAGGGATGTCGTCTCTTGTTAATGGGTGATACCGCGCAGCTTCCTCCGGTAGGAGAGGGGTTAAGCCCGGCACTTTTTTCCGATGCATTGAAGGGGTATGGACTTGAAGTACGTGAGATTGATCTTACTCAAGTAGTCCGTCAGGTGCAAGAATCCGGAATATTATGGAATGCCACACAGTTGAGGCAATTGATAGCAGAGGATGATTGTTATTCTCTGCCTAAGATAAAAATAGCAGGTTTTCCTGATATTAAACTGGTGCCGGGAACTGAACTGATAGAGGAACTAACTAATTGCTACGATCATGATGGTATGGATGAGACGATTGTTGTCTGTCGTTCCAATAAACGTGCAAACCTATATAACAATGGAATACGTGCTCAAATTCTTTGGCGTGAAGATGAATTGAATACAGGAGATATGTTGATGATAGCCAAAAATAATTACTATTGGACGGAGAAATATAAGGAGATGGATTTTATAGCTAATGGAGAAATTGCAGTTGTCCGGCGTGTTCGTCGAACTCGTGAAATATATGGTTTTCGTTTTGCCGAAGTTACTCTCCGCTTTCCTGATCAGAATGATTTTGAATTGGATGCGAATCTATTATTAGACACTTTACATTCGGACTCACCTGCATTGCCGAAAGAAGACAATGACCGATTGTTCTATGCGGTACTTGAGGATTATATAGATATTCCAAACAAAAGAGACCGGATGAAAAAGATGAAAGCCGATCCGCATTACAATGCTTTGCAGGTGAAATATGCATACGCAATAACCTGTCATAAAGCGCAAGGCGGACAGTGCAGAATGTGTTTTTAGATCAGGGGTATATGACAGATGAGTATTTGACTCCGGATTATTTCCGGTGGTTGTATACAGCTTTTACTCGGGCGACAAAGACACTGTATTTGGTGAATTACCCGAAAGAGCAGGTGGAATAGTTTTGTTTTTTGAATGACTCTTAATCTTTATATGATTTAGAGTTTTAAGGTTACATTGATTATATAATCAGTTGATTTCAATATTGTTGGATTCAAAAAGGTCTTTGAGTACTGGTTGTGGTTTGTTTATAGATGAAAAGAGTATTTTAAGATAAGAGCTAGCATTAGATAAAAATAGATAGCAATAATCCCTTTATTTGACTCTATTCACAGATTTGGAAAGAGTAAATAAAGGGATTCTCTATAAATTATTTCTCTATATATTAATTATTTGTAAACAATAGTAGTTGCATCATTCTTAGTTAACTTTGGTATCACTTGACCAGTCTTTAAATAAAGAGTCTTAATTTTGCTGCTACGATTGGCGTTTAAGTTTGTTAATGCTGGACATTCCGAAGCATCAATTGACGTAACATAATCATAACTTGCATACCAGGAAACAAGACTTAAATCCAAAGACTCAAGTTTACTACTGATGACTTTAAGACTTTCTGCCTCCGAATAAACATAGCTACCTCCTGCATTGAAACTAGTAATTGGATTATCTCCCAAATTATACTCTTCACAAATAGTAGGGCTATTAAATGTGAGTGATGATACCTTATGTAAACCTGAAATATCAAGCTTTTTCATGTTTGAACAATAACCTAAACGTAATGAAGTCAGGTTAGGGAAATACTCTATTCCGGTTAAATCTTTAATCTGGTTAGAGTATGAGGTGTTAGAGAATGAAGTTGCGTTTAATCCTTCTTCAAGAATAATACATTTGGTATCATCAATAGGGAGAGCCCAACCGTTAGATATACAAAGTGCTCGAAGAACGGCATCTGGAATTTCCACAGGGCTGGCGTCCGGATCTTTTTGAACAATAGCAATATCTTTTACTAATGTACCACTGGTTTGGGCAATATGAATTGTACCTCCACGCGAAGCTGGTGATGCGGATAGTTTATAAGTAACAGTAACCGTAGTCAAACCATCATCGCCTTTTTGTGGTTCGGAAATTGATTGATCAGTAATCCAATCTTTCCCTTTTGTTATGGAAATAGCGTAATTGACGTTGTATTTCACTTTAAAAGAGATAGTTCGTGCTGTTAGATCATATGTTAAAGTGTTACTTTCGGTGATAATTGCATCTGTTTGTTTTTGATTAATATCTACATTGACACTTTCAGTAACGAGTGGGCTTGAGATTGTAATTTTTGTACTACGATCTTTATATGTCTTGTTCTCGGCAGCAGTGAATGATAAAGTTACTTTGCCACCGAATTCATTACGTCTATCGAATGTCAGCCACTCTTTACCACCGTCACTATATGTTATCGTTGGGTCGGCCACATTGGTATTAAGTTGAATTCTCACAGTACTTTTTTCTTTAGTAATAGAAAGAGCTTCGTCAGAAAGTAAATCCATTATATATGCAGGTTGAGACTCTACTTGTAGTGGCACAACTGAAGAACCTGTGAAAAACTTGAAGGTTGCAGTACGCTTTTCATCTAATTTGTTAGGATCGATGGTAAAAGTAACTACATCACCATCTTTACCTGAAGTTATTGACGGATGTGCCCAATCACATATTCCTGACAACCGCCAGTTATCGGAGCTTGTTACAGTAACTGTAGCATCCCCTCCATTTTTATCCACTTGGAGTATATTGGTCGATAGTGAGATTGTTGAATTACCATTATTGATTGATTCATCATCATCAGAACAACCCCATAGTAGGAGGGATACCGATAACACTATCATTAAATTCTTAAATAATTTCATATCTATTCTTTTTAAGGTAAAATATACATTAATCAGTTAATAGCTTCACGTTCTGTACTATTCTTTTTATAATAGTAACTTGGATAAACTAATGTTTCATCGTACAAACCTTTACAAACGGATTGGCATCTATATACTTGTGAACCATATAATGATGGGTCAAGTGCGAAGAACATGTAGTATCCATAACCAGCTTCTTTTCTAGAACGCGCTGTAGATTCACTTGAGTTGCCACTGCCTCGTCTTAGTTCTATTGACATACCAGCACACTGTTTCAATGTCATACCGGTACCTGGCCCAGCAGCACCACCATAGTCAGCTACAGCATAATCGCAATACTGACCAGGTTCGATACCATCGATAACTTGGAGACTACTTGAATACATGTTGCCAAGGTTATAGAGCGAGACAATTTTTTCCGGCATGACAGCTTTACATTCATACATTAATCGTGAACCTGCATAAGCTGATGGGCTTGCAAGCCAGGGGTTTGAAAGGTCTGGTGAGTTCGAATATTCGTCATCGAAAGCGACGCCGTCCAGATTATAAGCACGGCAATAAGCTGCCAGTTCCCGGGCGAATTCCCTAGCTCCCATATCCGAAAGTTGAGCGACACCAGCTTCGTCATGATTACCAAGGATGCTGATAATAATTTTCATACCAGCTTTACGCAATGGTTGTAGATACTTATCATTATTGTCGAGCAAGAATTGAACATTTTCATTGTTCGCTAAATATACTCGTTGTTTCTCTGGATCCCAATTGATATTAGCAGCAAAAAGTACGATATGGTCGAAAAAATATTTACCACTTTCAGTCAGAAACTCAAGGGCATTGAGCGGGTTAGTATCATTAACTTCGAAATAAAGAACTGTTTGTACCGCATCTTCTCCTTTGTTAGTATTAGGTTTGTTGCGATAATCTTGAACGAGAAGCACCATATGCTTGGACGTTTCAGTAAATGTTACTCCTTCAGTAGAAGATGTTACTGTCAAAGGTACTATGTAGGTTTTATCCTCTTCCATTCCATCAAACGCAGTCAGTGTAACTTTCACGCTTGGGGTAACTTTATCATCTGGGGCAAGTACAAAAGTACCATTATTTGCGATTTTCACATTAGCGGCAGGAAACACTTCGAAATCCGTTTCATGGATAGTGTTGTATATAGCTGCATATGATTCCTCGACAGCTATTTGAACATCTACTCCTTTTTGAGGTAGTTTAGAAAGACGGAATACCACATTAGTGCTATATTCATTATTTCGGAGCTCGATTACCGAACTGTTTTTATTCGTATTTTCGTCCAATAATAATCCGCTCAGTTGAGTCGATGCCAAATAAGAAGATTCATCTATCTTGTTTCCTATTTCAATGTCTTCCTCACAAGATGTGAAGGTTGCCATAGTGAACATTACCACTGGCAGGAAAGCATATTTGATATTGTTTATCATATTCATATTCAATTCTTAGTTAAATGATTTATTATTGAGGCAATGAAACAGATTCCCATTTAGGTTCTTTTTCGATTGTCAAATCATAGCCACTCACGCTGTAATCTTTAGCTACTGTACCCGAACCTTCGTCGAATTTCCAATATGCAATGAGCCCTTCCGATTCAGGTTCTATTGTGTAGAAGTGATTTGTTGCCTGAATTTCTTCTGCTGTTAATGCACGATTCCAGATTCGTACTTCGGAAACGACGCCATCAAAATAGCGGTCATCTTTATAGGAATAACCTACCCAGAAACAACGTGAGCCGTCTTCCTCATTGGTATGTTTAGCACCAAGACTAACAGAACTCTTTCCCGTTGAACCGGAAAGCTTTTCTACGCCATTGATATATACTTTGACATTACCTTTATTGAATGCGACAGCTACATGATACCACTTGCCACTTTCAAGTTGAAGGTCTGCGCTTGTACAATTGTTAACAGAAGTAGCTACTTGAAGTTGGTTATTCGGAATGGTTGCGTCACCGATACGGAGCAAATAATTGCTTTCGATACCCATCAACGTGTTCAGAGTATTAGGGAATGAATTGGCCTTGAACAGTATCTCCATCGTATTCTCCGTTAGATTATTGAATTTGGAGTCATTCTTGAAGTCCGGATAAGCACGATTACGACTGATATTACATACCACATTAATAAGTGATGCTCCGCGGAATACATAATAATATGTCTTAGCACTTTGCAAAACGCTGATTCCTTCCACTGATTTAATAGTGACTGGAAGCACATAAGTGGTTTTGATATCAAGTTCTCCTGTATTAATGAATTCAATAGGCAATTCTGGACTAACTATACTACCTGATTTGATGGTAGTCGAAGTTTCTGGCATTGAATAATGCTCTTCGGAAAGAAGTACTGCAGTTTCATCATAATATGCCAGTTTATAAGTTGATAAAAGTTCGGGAGCAGGTGACATAGTCACTTTGATATCATGTTCTTCAGGCTTTGCTATGGCTACTGAAAGACCAGTTTCTACATTTGTATCACCAGCCTTGAACAGTATTTCCTTAGTAAAGTTCGATGCCGAAATGAAGAGTTTATTGTCATAATGCTGTTCATTTTCATCGTTGTTCTGGCAACCGGTAAGAATTATTGAGAAACCGGCAAGAGCTGTAAATATTAAATTGTTTAATTTCATAAGGCAGTTTTTTATTTAACGGTTGGACTCAATATACTTATAGCTTCTTTTAAGGTTGGGTATACATTGCTGGCATTAAAATAGTCTTTTTCCGCTGCATCAATTGAAATTCCAGCTTTGGTGTAGTCAGGCGTCTTTGCCACTGCCCATTGAGCAGCTCCAATGATGGCAGATGAGCCATCTCCGAGTTCACCATTGTAACTCCCCGAATTGGTAAGATAAGGCGTTGTTACTCCCATGATGAAGCGGTCGGTTGGTACGTTTTTTGCTGATGCCATGAGTATGAGATAAGACATCTCGTATTGGTTTTTTGCTCCATGCGCATTGACAATGATGTATTTACAATCAGAAAGCAGACTTTTACCAATAACGTTCTGCGGGTAACCTTTGAAAAGCAAGTCCTTATTAGTATTCGCAACTTTCCAGTTAGCTACCGCGTCAAAGAATGCTCCTTGACGTGCTGTTTCAGTGGCAATTTCATTCTCTTCAACAAGCGAATTGAGGTCGAAGCCTGTATAATTCACTACAATTCCATCTACATCCAAAGCGTTACTTGCGGCGATTTGTTTAGCGATCTCACTTTTACAGTATTCAATAAAACGTGTTGCATCGTCGACAGTCTCTTCTCCTTCTTCTCCATTTTCTGTTTCATCAGATTCGGGATTAGGTACAGCGTTGGCTGCTTCTTCTTCAAGAATCTTTTTCCATGCACTTTCTATAGCATCGAAATCAACTAATCCCAATACTTTTGTACCCAATCGACGTACTTCCTTCATCTCAGATATATTTGCCTGATTTACTTCCATTGTATTGTTTAGACAAATATAGTCGAGACTGTCAGGCATATCAGTAAGGTGTTGACTGCGTGAGGTTGTTACAGTGCTTACATTATTAACTGAAACAATTACTACCTGATGGTCTGTTGCTTTAAAGTTGTTGAGAGATTCCAGGTATTGGGCATAAAGTTCCGGATTTTGTTCCTCCATAGAAGGAGTATGTATATTGATGCTTTCTGGGTCTGTCCAGTCAGAACACGAGAACTGCATCATAGAGCATGCCAGCATTACAGGCATGAGATATTTTATTTTTCTTCTCATATATGCTATAATTAAGGTAATTTTATTTGTATAATCTAATATACTAAGTACTCTAAGTACTTGGTAAATAGTTTCATTTTTTGTTACTCAATAGTTGATTTATTTACAGTCCCACCATACGTGAGTTGCCATCGTATCTCCTCTTTTAGTCTTGGACTCTTGTGTCAATGTCGCAACTGCAGCTTCTACGCTTTCTCTATTTTCACGATATTCATCAGTTGGATATGGCATGCGTCGTGCACCTTCCGTGTCATTAACAACTCCTCCACTTGCATTTGCTGCCATTGGCATCAATTTAGGATAACCTGTACGGCGATATTCTGTCCATGATTCCATACCATTTGGGAAGTTTGCAATCCATTTTTGAGTAATAATCTGTTCTAAGCTTTTTTCAAAATCACCTCCAGCCCATGCCACAGTGACATTTGTATTAATAGCTCCAGAGTAGTCATAAGTTTGGCCACTTTGTCCTTTCAACGGATCTTTATATGCTTCTACTTTTCCCGTACTTGCAAGATAATTTTCGACTCCACTGGTAATTCCGTTTTCTTCAAACGACAAACGGATTCCTTCCTCATAGAAGTCTTTAGCTGTTCCTCCCATGTTCCAGTTACGAAGAGCTCCTTCAGCACGCAAGAAAGCGACTTCTGATGCACGGAACACAACAATATTATCACTCGTAGTGACTTTCATACAAGAAGAGCCTTGCGACCAGGAATTATATTGTCCTTGCAGAATACCCCGACGTAAACCTACATAACTTTCTTCTCCAGTATATGCATTTCCCGACACGGTGCCAAAAGTACTTTTATCATAATATGCTTCACGACGAGGATCGCTGTATGCATTCATGTAACAAGTTAAATCCGCTGAAATTCGTGCATCTGACCATAGTACCATAAAACGTTGCCATGGATTATGATCGGCAACTTTACGATAAGCGCCATCAGTTGCAGCAGTCATAACACCTGCTGCTACAGCTTCTTCTGCCAATTGCTGCGATGTTTTTCCATTCACATTAAATCCTGCTACATAGCAAGTACGCATCGCCATTCTTAACTTCAAAGAGTTGGCAAACTTATACCATGCTGATGTATTGCCATTATAAATTCTATCAGCACTTGAGCTGAAGCTTTGATTGGCAAACTTTCCTAATACTGCAATAATATTATCCAAATCTTCTAGCATTTTGGCATAGACAGCTTGCTGAGAATCATAAGGGGATTTGATTGCATTAGCTGCACCTACTTTTGAATAAGGGATGGGACCATATGTATCTGTTACACGTAACATTACGACAATACGATATAACTCGGCCAACGATAAGAAAAGTTCATCATCGCTTTGATTTTTCAAATTGAAGTAATCAGGATAAAACTTTGAATAAAAATCATTGAATGGAATTTTTTTCCAATCGTCTGAAGGATTGTAAGTTGCGTAACGACCAGACCAACCTGTACCCAAATTGGAGTCTGCCACATATCCCGAAAATGCTCCTGCCATCAAACAGTCTACATATTGAGAAAAGTTCTCTTGTTCTGGCATCATCAAATCTTGTAAATTAAGAGCTAATGATCTTACCAAATACCAATCTACTCCCATGTCATTTTGGTCTGGTTCATGAGGATTTTTATTGTAATCTTCAAAGTTTCCTGTACATGCAGTTGCACCGAAAAGAAACATACCAGTGACTATAAACTGTATTATTTTATTTTTCTTCATCTTTTCCGTTTTTAGAATTTAAGTTTCAAATTGAATCCTACACTACGAAGGCTAGGCATCATAAAGTAATCAATTCCCTGATAATAGTTACCTGTAGTGGCTACAGATTCAGGATCGAAAGGAGCCTTGCAATAAATCATCCACAAGTTACGACCTACCAGCGAAAGAGTGATATCCATAATATTTTTCAATTTCTTTCTTGGGATAGTGTAGCTGACAGAAGCTTCTTGCAGACGTAAATTGGTAGCACTATAAGTGTAATATTGAGGAATACCGCTGTCGGCACCAACCACTGTATACCACTTTTGCGCGTCGATCATATCGTTGCCGTTTATCACGACTCCACCATTATCACGAGCTGCTGCTGTAGCTTCGGATACACCATAGGAGTCAAGAACGGCTTGAGTCGCAGAGTAAACGACTCCTCCCAAACGGGCAGTAAGAAGGAAGCCAAGTCCCCAGTTACCATATTGAAAGTCATTGCGCCATGCCATATTAGCTTTTGGAAAAACAGATCCTAAATAAATATCATCAGCTTTGTCATTCACTGCTACATTTCCATCGGCATTTACATAAATCTTATTATTTGAATCTCGAAGCAAGTCAGATTGTGAGTAGAGATCACCTAAAGATCCACCTACTTTTAGAATGAACCGTGCCTTTGATAAACCACCTACATCCATACGGTCTTTTGTTATTTCTTCACCGGTTACAGGGTTTATGTAACCATCAATCAGGCTTAAAATCTTGTTTTTATTGGCACTGAATGTGTAGTTAGAACTCCATGAAAACTTGTTCCATGTATTCTTGTAACCAAGTGAAAGTTCTACACCACGGTTACGTACGTTACCAGTCTGCGCATAGAATGTACTATAGCCTCCTGTTGGAGAAAGCTTTGCATCCATGGTTTGATTGTAAGTCTTGGTATTATAGAATGAAACATCAAAATTGAAATGTTTAAGGAAACGTGCAGTAAGACCTACTTCCCAAGAATCTGTACGTTCCGGTTTCAAATCATACAATGGATATGCAGACTGAGAAGAGTATGCTCCTGTTGAAGTATTCCATGAAAAAGTTGGATAAGCAAGGAAGCGTCCAAATGGTAGACCTACGGATGCCCAAGAAGCACGTAGTTTTAAGTATGAAATACTTTCAGGTAATTTGAAAAGTTCAGACAAAACAACAGAGCCTCCTACTGACGGGTAGAAAAAAGAAGACTGTTTTGAGTTCGGTCCCGCTAATTGACTTGGCCAATCATTACGTCCGGTAAGAGTCAAGTAGTAAGTACTTCTATAACCAACTTCTGCAGATGCAAATATAGATTGTGTTTGTTCACGATAACCAGTTTCTTCACGTTTCCCAGTTTCTTTATCCAATTGAGCAACTGTGAAAAAGTTAGGAAGTCCATTCGCTGCAATTGGTCCACTAACGGCAAGAGCTTCAGAACGATTGTCTGAATAAGATGCTCCGATATTAGCTGTTAAACTCCAATCCTCTCCAAATGTTTTATTTATATTCAACAATAAGTCTGCATATGTTTGCTTGTCACGAGTGTTTGTTACACCATAAAAACCATTTTCACCTTCAGCAATAGTTGCGATGGTAGAGGCATAGTATTTTTGTGTATATGTGTTGTATGAATTATCTAGACGTACACGTCCAGCTACGTTCAACCAACTTAGAATATCGTAACTTAAAGCTGCACTCAACATATAACGATCTTTGTCATTTTCACGCAAGTTACGGTAATTAATCCAGTAAGGATTTTGCAAACGGAACGATCCTCCTCCTTGAGGCCAATATTGCGTATACATATTACGCTCTAAATCATAACGTTCGTACATTTTGTAATCTTCCCAGTCATTTCCACGCGGAAACAGGTAAGCAGAAGACAGCGGGTTTGCATAAATACCTTGATTCACCATATTACGGTCTTTCTGCATAATATATTGAGCACCAACATCCAGTTTCATCTTATCTTCTAGGAAAAGAGTGGTGTTACGGAATGTAAAGTTATAGCGGTCGTATTTGTTATTTGGAATAATACCACGCGAATTAACGGCTGCGGCAGAAAGATATGTCTGATTGTGTTCTGTACCAGTAGAAAGTGTTACAGATTCTGTTCCAATAAGTCCAGTCTGAAAATAATCACTTGCAGGATCGTATCCGCGGTAATTAGCTTCGTTCAGTCTTTTCCCCCAACTAGCATCTGTTCCAGAAGTTCCATAGCGATTCTGAAACTGTGGCATGACGAATGGAGATAACATTTCTGTATTACTAGATACGGTCAAGGCTACACGACCCACTTTTCCTTTTTTTGTTGTGATTACAATAGCACCATTAGATGCATTGCTACCATACAATGCGGCAGCAGCGGCACCAGACAAAACTGACATTGATTCAATGTCATCTGGGTTTATATCAGCTATAGCTTCTGTAGAGCCTTGCGATTGCATCTCTTCAGAACCACCAGAAGCGCTCAGGTTATACATTGGAATACCGTCGATAACATAAAGAGCATTAGACGATTGTTCGATACCCCTGGAACCACGCATAACAACTTTACTTGCACCACCAATACCAGAAGAAGAAGAGTTGATATTTAAACCTGCAACCTTTCCGTTCAGCGAATTAATAAAGTTCGCATCTTTTACGGCTAAAGCTGATTCTGCATCGACCTGTGTGACATTATAACTCAAAGCTTTCTCCGAACGCTTAATACCCAAAGCTGTAACAACCACCTCGTCAATCACTTGGGTGTCATCCATCATCGTAATATTAATGGTTGTCTGTCCTTTCAAAGGAATTTCTTGTGTCTTATATCCGATATAAGAATAAACAATAACTGGGTTATTGCTTTTTGTCATAATTTTGTAGTTACCATCCAAATCGGTAATAGCTCCGTCTGTTGTTCCTTTTACTAAAATACTAACACCAATCAGTGGCTCTCCTTTAGCATCTACAACTTGTCCGGTTATAGTACGTTCTTTCCCGCTTTGTTGTTGTAGTGAATTAGAATTTTCTTTTTCGGATAAATAAATTATATTCTCTTCTATTTTATAAGAGATATCTTTATTTTTCAAAAGTGTGTTTAAAACTTGCTCTAAAGAAGCATCTTTTACTTTTAAAGGTTCAACTGTGACAGTCGATAGCTTGTCATTGTAGAAAAATTGGTACTTTGATTGTGATTGAATTTGTTTAATTACAGTTCCTAAAGTTGTACGGGGAGTTGATAAGGTCAACTGTGCCGCAGCCCATTGTACAGGAACTGCTATCAACAAAAGAATCAATAAAGCTCGAAATAACTTCGACTTTCGAAGCGAATGTTTGCTTTCCATACATTTAATTTAATGGTTATACATTTTATTAAACTCAAAAAGAAGAGTGTCGACTTTCCCTCCCTTTGTTAATAAAACAATGCTAATATAATAAACACTTAGTCCATTTTCTCTTTTTTTTCGAAAAAAGTAAGAAATATCTGATACCCCCTTGAATAACCTATATTTAGAATTTACCAAGTACTTAGAGAACTTGGATAAAAATAATGTGATTAAAATCTTTAAGTGATAATATATATGAAAAGAATAGTAAAAAACAGTTTGTTTACAGCAATATTGATGGTGTGGGGGATGATGTATTCCTCATGCGAAGACTGGACAGACCCAGAAAGCATTAACATCCATTACTCTACATTTGAAGAGCAAAACCCACAACTGTATGCTGACTATATCAGAGATCTGAAACGCTACAAGGATGGAGAACATAAGTTAGTCTTTGTCTCTTTTGACAATCCGGAAACTAACCCAATCAATCAAACCGAACGTCTCACCGCTATACCGGACAGTGTGGATTTTATCTGTTTGAATAATCCGGAAAAGCTCTCGTCTGAAACACAGGCCGAAATGGTAAAAATACGCGAGAAGAATATCCGCACGCTTTCCTGCATTAATTATGAGAGTTTAGAACAAGAATGGAACAATAAGGCAAAGGATAATTCCGAATTGACGGAAGAAGATGCACAAAGATATCTGAATGAACGTACGGATGCTATGCTGGCTCTATGTGACAGTTATGGATATGATGGTATCCTAATTGACTATACAGGACTTTCAATGGTGGGTATGCAAGAAGATGTGTTACAACAATACAAGGCACGTCAGCAAAACTTCTTCAGCAGAGTGTTGGATTGGCGGATTAAGCATACCGACAAGACATTGGTTTTTTACGGTTATGTGCAGTATTTGGCTCCCGAAAACATGGATATGCTGGATAAATACAATCATCTGATACTGAAAACCGCTTCTTCTAAAAACATGGAGGATCTGACATTAAATGTTTTTATGGCTATTCAAGCAGGCATAGACGTAGCAGGAACGAATGCGGATCTTGTTCCAAAAGATCGTTTTATTGCCTGTACACAGTTTCCTCAACAGGAAGATAAGGATATGATAATTGGTTATTGGGATACACGGGATGCAAATGGAAATAAAGTATTGGCTGCACAAGGTACAGCTCAATGGATTGTACAGACATCACCAGATTATACCTGCACTGGTATTTTTATCATCAATATCCAAAAGGATTATTACAATAATACTTATGGAACAGTACGTGAAACTATTCATATAATGAATCCTAATAAATAGAAATACAATATGAAATTGCATATTTATCAATTAGCATTTATAGCACTTACTGCATTTACGGTAAGCAGCTGCAAGGATACGGATATTAATGATGAACATCATTATGACAATAAGCTTTATATAAGTTCGGTACCCGTAACAGAAGATTTACTGATTAAAGAAGATGTATTGTTTGACAGTCGTAAAATTACTTATCGGCTTGCTGCTCCTGTCGACAACGAAATCCAAGTCAGCTTTGATGCCAAACCATCTTTAGCGGCTACCTACAATCTAAGTTATGGAGATAATGCTACAGCACTTCCCGAAGCGTTTTATGATATTCCTGTGAAGAATGTTACGATTCAACCCGGAG
The DNA here is from genome assembly GCF_003602935.1 of Bacteroides sp. AM54-2NS. NCBI lineage: Bacteria > Pseudomonadati > Bacteroidota > Bacteroidia > Bacteroidales > Bacteroidaceae > Bacteroides > Bacteroides sp. AM54-2NS. Next base: position 7,079 of record NZ_QTMZ01000069.1, on the reverse strand, counting down.
GAATTTCTGGAGATGATATCATAGTGAATTTCGTTAATTTGAATCAATTGGACGACTCAAGACGTTATGTGTTGCCTGTTACAATCACAAATGTATCTGGAATTGGACTTCTTGAGAGTGCCCGTACTACTTATTTTATCATCAAAGGCGCTGCTCTTATTAATGTTGTAGCTAATATTAAAGAAAACTATTTTCCGATAAAATGGAATAGTGATGTAAGCAAGATGATTACTATTACAGTGGAAGCATTGGTACGAAGTGATGACTGGGTGGCCAAACGTGATAATGCACTAAGTTCTGTTTTTGGAATTGAAGATAATTTCCTTATACGTATCGGTGATGGCGACCGTCCACGTGATCAACTTCAGGCATTTGTGCCAGGTGGAAGTTTTCCTCCAGCAAATCACGCACCAGGTATTGGACTTCCGGTAGACGAATGGGTACACATAGCTGTTGTGTATAACACTGTCAATAAAAACCGAATCTATTACAAGAATGGTGTGGCGGTGTATAAAGACCAGTCAGCAAATAGTACGGTTGATTTAACTAAGAATTGCTATATAGGCCGTTCTTTTGATGGTACCCGCTGGCTTCCGGGAGAAATTTCAGAGGTTCGTATTTGGAGCGTAGAAAGAACTGCAGAGCAAATTGCAGATAATCCTTATAAAGTAAATCCTGCCAGTGAAGGACTTGTAGCCTACTGGAAATTTAATGAGGGGTCTGGAAAGGTTGTTATAGATCGTACAGGTAATGGAAATGATATCACTGCGAGTAAAGATCCGATATGGGTTCCTGTAGAACTTCCTCAAATATATTAATCCTTTTAATTAAAAAGAATATTATTATGAAACAAAAATATCTGATAACAGGGTTGATGGTTGCCATATTTGCAGGCGGCATAACTTGCCTTACCTCTTGTGATGATGATCTTGTCATAAATAAAGCAATAGATGAGTCAGCATATACTGGCATTTATGAAAACAATGGATACTTGCGTGACGGAAAGTCCAATTTGTCCTCTAACGTAGTGGAGCTATACAAAGATACTTATACTACTTCTGTAAAAATGAGTCTTAGTAAAATGGCGAGTACCAGTACTTCTGCTCAAGTAATTATTGATGCAGACTATTTGGATACTTATAACAAAGAGCATGAAACCGATTTTGAATTGTATCCTGCGCACCTGGTTTCTTTTAAGAATGACGGGAAGCTTATTGTAGATGCACAAACAAAATCTGTTCAGACTGACATCACCATTCAGGCAGACGGCACTTTGAAAGAAGATAAAACCTATGCTTTACCTATAGCTCTTACCCACGTAAGTAGCGACATTACCATAAAAGATGAGAAAGCTGGTCATTGTATTTATTTGATAAAAGATATGAGAAAGCTGGGAAACACTTACAAAGGGGAAGATGTAGTAAAGTCATTTGTCTTCTTTGATGGTACAAATCCACTGAATGCTCTTTCTTTTCAACTGGAAAACGGAAAATTGCTGTGGGATGTAGTTTCCCCATTTGCTGCCAATATCAACTGGGATGCACAAGCCCAACGCCCTTATTTAAAATGTAATGCTTACATACAATATTTGCTAGACAATAATGAGAAATTTTTGCAACCACTTCGTAAACGTGGAACTAAAATAGTATTAGGGATACTTAGTAACGGGGATATAACAGGAGTGGCGCAACTTTCTAAACAAGGTGCCAAAGACTTTGCACGAGAACTAGCTCAGTATTGCAAAGCATATAATCTGGACGGGGTATGTTTTGATGACGAATATGAAGGTGCTTATGATCCGAATAATCCAGCATTAACAAAGCCTAGTGAGGAGGCTGCGGCACGTCTATGCTACGAAACAAAACAAGCAATGCCTGATAAAATCGTAGCAGTATATGCATTAAGAAGAATGTATAGTTCGAAGGCAACCGTTGTTGATGGAGTAACTATTAAAAACTGGATAGATATTGTAGTTGGTGATTATGGTAGAGATCCTTCTCAAGTTCCGTATGGGGACCTGACATCCAAAGAATGTTCCGGTCAATCCATGGAGTTTGTTAGAGGTACAGGTGGCGATTTACAGGGACAAAGACTGATAAACCAAGGTTCTGGATGGTTTATGGGCTTTTCACCGAAGCCGGAAAATTATGGCAATGTATTCCGGCGTCTGTCTGATGTGAAAACTCTGTATGGTTCTCCGTTACAAGCACCTACCGTGTTCTACAAGGACAATGATGCCACACCTTACCAATATCCCGATGATTTGCAATAATTTAAAAAACAATTGTAGAAATGAGAACACTTTATAGATTTTTCTTATTGTTGGCAGTCGGTTCGCTGACAGCCCTTTCTGGATGCGGCGAAGATGAAACTCCAAGTCTGGCTACCTATCCGGATAACAATTTTTCTCTTGTGGCGGAAGACGGAGAAGGTTCGGAAATAATAGTGAATGCCACCTATAATAATGAGGGTATATTAGAATTCGATAAACCCGCAATATTCACCTTTCGTTTTAACGCTTCACCCGAGGACGCAATAGTTACTTTTGAGCCAATCGGAGAAGATGTTGAGTTAAGTGATACCAAATTGATAATTCCGGCAGGCTATACGGATGCCAGTGTTACTTTGGGTATAAAAAATATGGATGTTTTTCAATCTAATTACGATGAAGCTACCTATAATTTAGGAGTGAGAGCTACTGTGCAAGGATATAAAATGCCATCTATTACCTTGGAGGCAAAAGCTTTGATAAAGAAAGAGGCGTATGTAGCTACAGGTTTCTTGGAAGGAAAAGTCGGTAATAAAACTACATTCGAACATACTTATTTCAACGGAGAATTTAAGGACACGGAGCGGAATCTATATACATTCAGTGTACAATTGGATCGTCCTGCTCGGAAAGATGTAAAGGTGAAACTTACAACGGAAGGAGTGGATGACGAATACCTGAAAGACATTAGTATTACTCCTGCAGAAATTATAATTCCTGCTGGTGAAAAGACATCAGGAGATATTACTTGGGAGATTACTAATGACTTTTTGTTGCGTACATCGGACGACTCGTCAAACACATTAAATATCACAGCTGTTTTTGAATGTGAAGATCCGGTCTTCGTGCAGGATGAGAAAAGAAGTTCTTTCACCTTGAATATAAATAAATATATAAGAGGATTTGAACACATATCTTACAAACGGCCTTCCGGTTGGATAGAATGGGCCAAACAGGGTTGGTCTGTAGATGTGGAAGATAGTAGTGATTTTTATCAAAACGATGGTGGCGGTTCGCTTATTGATGGTGAAACCAAAGGTAACTATGAAGGTATATGTTCTGATGGAGATATTTCATTTACACTCGATATGGGAGAGGAAAAAACAATCACTGGAGTAGGTCTTGATTATATATATTATTATGCTCCTCAAAATGTACAATTATCAGTTTCTTCTGATGGAAACACATGGAATTATCTAGGAAAAGTAGCTACTGCTGATGAGAATGCCGATTACTATCAATTCATTGAATCTATAACTGCACGGTATGTGAAATTTGATCTTTTGGCTTCTTGGGGATGTGAGCTTTATGAAATATACGTCTTTAAGTAGTATTGAGTCTAAAAAGAATATAGGTTAAAGTTTGTATTCGAGAGGCTGTCTCAAGATTGTTTTTGAGTCAGCCTCTTTTTAATTGCTTTTTCAAAGAACGGGCAGGCGCTAACTTTTCCAAGTCTAACGTTTGCTCATGTTCCTAAATATTTGAATTAAATGCTACATAGTGAAATAAAATATCTATCATAGTATCATTTATTTCAATAATCTTTTAATTATCAAAGGAATAAGTATGATAGATAGCTTTTAGAAAATGCATCTATCATACTTTTACCAGTAAAAACAGTAAGCGTCTCGGCGATGCCGCCCCCCCCTCAAAAAAAATAGAAGTAGCATCTCCTCTTTATGTTTCGATCCTACTTCTATTTTCTTTCCATTTGTCCGGCAATAAATTTCTATATACCTTTATGTCCGTATTTGGTGGTAGCTTTGCCGCTTTATTGATTACCTCCGTGATATATTCGAAGGTATTTATTCCCTGCATTCTGCATGAACAGGCCAGCGAATAAAATAAGGCACCTCTTTCCGCCCCCTTATGGCTTCCAAAGAAAAGGGAATTTCTTCTGGACAGTGATATATATCGGTTGTACCGCTCGACCAAATTATTGTCCAAGTAGTAATATCCTTCAGTAAAGATGCCCTTAATGGCCTCCCATTGCGAGAGCATATAGTCAACCGCTCCCGCCATCTCACTTTTGGGAAGCAAGTCAGGCTTACTCTTTATCCTGAGCAGTTCCCTTTTTATTTCGCTGAGTATCTGCGGCGCATACCTTTTCCGGTGCCTGAGGTTATCCTTGTCTGTCCATCCCTGTCGACCAACACAGTGTTCATGTTCTTTTTGATACAGCTTGTTCGTCAGTTCAACGATCTTTTGTGCGTCCGGTTCCTCCTGTACCTCAAGGAACTTCCTTTTGACATGCTGCAGGCAGGCGATTCTTTTAATTCCCGGATAGGCGTCACTTTCCAATTTTCTATACGGACTGTATGCGTCACTTTGTACTGTCCCCTCATATTCGGAAAGAAGGTCAAAAAGCACCTTCCCGCTACGGGAGCCATTCTCGTAGAGGTACAGTATCAATTTCTGCCTGACCGCGACGGCCGCCCAGATATACCCCTGCCTTACCCCTTTGCCTCTACTGTTCTTCTCTTCCACAAGGACTTTGTGGTAACTTTCATCACAACAAAGATAAGAGTCTTCAAGCACGGCCGTTCTCAACGCCCTGTAAAGGTTTTCCAACACTTCGGCCGCTCTGCCCAGCAGGTGATGCGCGGTGGGCTTTTCAAGCTCAAATCCGCTTTCACGGAAGAAGCCGATAATCCGCTCCACACTCATAGAGTAGATATAGCGCAACTGGCATAAACCCGCTACAAAAGATCCGTCGTAGTTTGAGTTAAGGAAAGGTGCCTGGGGAGCGGAACCGCAGAAGACTGTTCCGTTTAAGCTATAAATGTTTTGCCGGTAGACAAGCTTTTCAAATTTCGGAGGAGTGTAGACATAACGGATAGAATCACGGTATCCCATGAATTTGGCAAGGGATATGCTGAAAAGGGGATGTTCGGGATTGACTTCGATTACCTTCTCTTCCAGTTCAAAATGCTCCTTGCGTTTGGATTTATTGTTTCCCCGCTCTTTGGGAGAAGGGCATGGACGGGAAGGAGACGTCTGCCGGACCGCCTCCGCTTTACCCGGTACCTGCTTTTCAGACTCGTTGCTTATAAGTTTGCCTAAGCCACGACTGATGTTCTCCTGTTTCTTCAGTTTACCATTTTTCAAGGTCAACGCCTCTTCTAATGAATGGACACTTTCGGTTAATTGCCGGACCTGCATCGTCAATTCGCAGATAAGCAGCTGCCCATGCTCCTCACGCCTGGCAGCCGCTTCAAGCTGTTCTTTTAAAGATCTGATTTGATCCTCCAGAAGTTCTATGAGCCGGTCCTTTTGCATGTGTCAAAGATAAGAAAAAAGAACCGGAAGACAAAGAAATTAGCGAAGTATTTGCAATGTAATATATTGATATACAGATTACTATATTAGGATGTCACCTCAATCGGAACCGTTTCCTGCATTTGGCAGACCGGAGCGAGACGCCCTGCATTATCAAAAGAAAAGTCTTCCAGGAGAGCTCATAAGACCCTGTATCGGGATTAAAACGGGGAACCTCAAAGGTGCCTTCTTCCAGTCGTTTCTGATAGAGAATAAAACCGTCCGTATCCCACCGCAAAATTTTAACCATGTCACGTTTGCGGGAGAAAAACACAAATACGTCACCCGAAACGGGAGAAAGGGACATGTCGGACTTGACAAGCCGGTAAAGTCCGGTCATGCCTTTACGCATATCAACATAATGCTGGCACAGATAATAATGCATGCCATCGGTTAAAGCAAACATGACTTTTCCTCCTGAATTTTACTGTTATAACGGTCGATAAGACGGCTGACGCTAAAAGAACTGCCTTGCTTGATAGAAACAGTCACTCCGTCAGGGAAAGTGATGGTAACCCCGTAAAGCATATCCGGAGAGGAGGAAGAGGAAGAGCAGACCGGAAGCAAACGGCTGAAAGAGGATGCAGGCTCTTTAGCGGTGGTGACGGAAGAAGAGGGACGCAACTCACGGATACTGATGCCGTGACGGGAAAGCCAAAGACACATACCATGGTAGTTTACATGTCGTTCACGGCAATAACTACGAAGAGTTAAGGCAGGAGAAGAACATAAACAGGATTTATAATCCGATAAGGTACGGGTGTACAAGTCATGTGCAGTCATAAGATGTGTTTTTTTATTATGACGCAAAGCTAAAAGGAAAAATTAAGATAGAAAATATGGCATCGCCGAGACGCTTACTAAAAACAGGTTATCTATCATTGTGCAAAATAGCCATATAAGGGTCATAATAGGTGTAAGATAGCTTGTTTTTGTCACAAGGGAGCCATATAAATCTGATTATCGTGGCTTAATAATGTAAATGTAATGGCGATAAGTTTATAGCCACGTATGTGTGCTGTACAGTCCGCATGTGTGGGCTGCACGGTTTACATACGTGGGCTGTACAGCCTGCACATGTGAACTATAGAAAGACAGCCGCTTCCAATAGATTATTAAGTTGTCAATACAGGTTATCATCCTATAAAGTGTGCATTCTTATGCCTTTAAATGGATACTCTCACCTAATGCTACACTAAATAGATATAGTATGGGTGTGATAGATACCCGTTTTTTGCAATAAAAGTATGATAGATGCATTTTCTAAAAGTTATCTATCATACTTATTCCTTTGATAATTAGAAGATTATTAAAATGAATGATACTATGATAGATGTTTTTCTCACTATGTATTCAAACCTGTATCATTTTACTCATTTCCGTACGGTCGCTGAATCAATTGATATTTTAGCAAATAAGTATTGAAACGCAGATTAACGCGATATTTTAGCAAATAAGTATTGAAACGCAGATTAAACGCAGATTTTCGCAG